>JANMGH010000111.1:0-93675 GCA_031374515.1 Pirellula sp.
TCCGGTTGCTCCGATGTTGGGAGAACCGATGTATTTCGGACGCTTGGCCAATGCGACGAGCGTCTCTTTGGCCGCTTTAAACAGAGCTTTGTAGCATTCACTCGGATGCGACCGCATGAAGAGTCGAAACTCGGCAGGTACGGTAAAGGTAAGCATGAAGTAAACGCAGGGAAGCATTTGCTCAAGCTGGTTCTGCAACCAAACCTTTGCCTTACCACCTTGGCAGACTGGACAGTGACGATTTCCGCACGATTTCAACGCGTGATGGAACTTGTGACATTGCTGGCATCGATAGACTACGCTGCCTGCACTTGGTGTGCGGCATCGCATGATCGCAACCATCGCTTTGATCTGATCGGAGTGCATCTTGTCCGCGAACTTTTTCAAGTAGGCAGGGCCAAAGGTACGGAAGATATCCCCGATCGACGGCGTGCACGTTGCCAAGTCGGATGCGTTGCTCATGACTTCCTCTTCATCAGCGTGTTGATTTTGGCAATCGCATTCTCTTCTCCAATCGTGGTGACGTGGAGATAGATCATGGTCGAGGTCAGATGAGAGTGCCCCAGGTACTTCTGAATGAGCTTGAGGCTGACCCCTGCTTCGAGGAGATGGGTTGCGTAGCAATGCCGAAGGGTATGCGTACTGATACCGCGATTGTCCCAATTCAGTTGGTCGATGACCGCTTTGATGACACCTTGAACAGACGACTCGCTCATGGGCTTTTTAGCGGTGGGGGCTTGGGAGTGGTTTTTGCCTTCGGTAGGGAAGATCCAGTTTTTATTGCGATGAGTCCGGTAGTAGTCTCTGAGAAGCAGCAGAGTCGGTTCTGGCAACGGCACTAAGCGATCCTTTGCACCTTTCCCACGATGGATGTGGACGCACATTCGTTTGGAGTCGATGTCGGCCACTTGAAGGTGGAGTGCTTCTTGCAACCTAAGTCCCAAGGAGTAAACGACGGTAAAGAAGCACTTCATCGAGGGCTTTTCGACGAGCTTGAGGACGGTGTGAACTTCGTTGATGGACAAGACGACAGGCAGTTTCTGTTCACCACGAACGCGAAGCAGCTTGAGGGTAGGCCAGTCTCTGGGGCAGGTTAGCCTGAAGAACTTGCGGAGACCGTTTTGGGCAACATTGATGGTGCTAGGTGACCACTGCAGGTTGTTTTTGATATGGAGGAGGTAATTCCGGAGATCGTCTTCGGAAGCGGCGTCGGGATCGTGTTTGAGAAATTCGGTAAACTTGCGGACGGCACGGACGTAGGATTGTTGCGTCCGGTCGCCGCTGCCGTTAAGCTGAAGATCATGCTTGAAGCGAACGAGGATAGTAGACGATGGATGTACATCTAGAGTCATTATGAACCTCCCTAAGTAACTGCCATGTACCGGCAATACTTCGAATAGAAGATTGCAAAGGCGGTGTAAGGCTGAAGGGAGTTACTTTGCTTCAGAGGCAGCAAAGATAAAGAAGCGACATTGCAAACGAGGGCGAGAGCCAATGTTGCCGTGTCGATCACTGAACTGCCGCGCTAGCGGCTTACTTGAACAAAACCGTGCACCGAAGCATCCGGTCGGCCGTTTTTTACTTCAGAGACCTCACTGTCGGATGCTCGGTGACGGTGGTCGTTATCCGACCGAGCAAAGCATGAAACCATCCGTTGCAATTACGCTGATCATCTGTGGCACACTGCTCGTTCTTTCGCCTGCGATCGTCGAACTGTTACAGCAACAACAGGTTATGAGCACATTACATGAGCGCCCCGACTTTGATAGGGTCACCGCCGGCAAAGCCATGTCGAGTTACTTTACTATTACATGCATGGCAATCGGCGCTGTGATGATCGCGTTTCCGGCTTACCTTTCAATCCGTTGTCCCGTGACCACGCAGTCCGTTTCCGCTCAAGCAAGCGGCAAGCAGGTTGTGAGTGCCTGAAAAAAGATCCCTCGATGCTCGTCAGCAAAATACTCCAAGAAATACATCCTCTAGACTTACGTCGCGATTTGGTCGCCTACTCAGGGATGGTCGATTTTGCTGGCACACGCTGTCAGTGCGATCTGTCCAGTTGGACGCTTACTCCGGAGCAGTTGATACACTGGGTAGAGTCGAAACACGTTTGCCTTGTGGAACTGCTCCCAACGATTCGTGATGCGATTGCCCATTGGTTACCAACCAATGTTTATTGCAATCTTGAGATGCCGGTCGACGTTGCAACTCTTCTCGATGGAATCTACATAGAGAATATCTACTATCGCCACAATGAGGATCCTCGATATCGACATCCACACGGGACTACTATCGAGATCATGTCAAACCTGAGGAAAAACATCGACAATGAACGGGACCAAAGCTGCCTGAGTATGGTTGACATTAAGGTCACACTCGATGAGAACCTGACGATTCGAAGAATCTACTGCGATGGGTAGCGTCCGAGGTTCAAATGTCGGATAATAAAGCCATGCACGCCGAGCACGCGATCGGCCATTTTTGATATGGAAGCCTTGCTCGCGCGTGCCGGGTGATGGCTGCCGACTATGAAGTCCTGGTTTTGCAAGTGACGGTCGCCACTATTTTTAAGTTTTGTTTTGGGCCTACATTTTTCTTGGTCCGTTCTCTAGGTGCCAGCCGCGGAGACGATCTTTATTCGCTCACCTTACGTGGCGAATAAAGACTCGGCGTAGTGGATGGCACCGGTGACGTTGCTTAGTGAGCTTCGATAAGCGATCGCTTCCGATCAAACGCAATTTCTTTAGTCAAGGATGGTTGATTAGCCGACTATTCGAGGTGTGAATGCATTTCACTCTTTTAGGCCTGCAGGGCAGGTTGCATTCTCTCAGTTATCCATGCACGGTTCAAACATCTTGAGCGATGATGAGTCCGATCTGGTTGCGGCTTGCATTGTGCTTCGATGAGCTGCAAGCCGCCTTTCCGTTCTACGCTGGCACATTCTTTAGGGCGACGCGTCTGACGTTTCTGTTGATCGCTCTCGCGATCTGTCCATGCGAAACGTCAGTGTCATTTGGTGTCGGTGCTTGGCGCGGTTGGGTTAGGTCTTGTCCTTGTCTAATGTCGATTGTTTTCGGCGGAGGATGGCCCATGGGTTGTAACGAAGCGATGCCCAAGCGCACTCGACAAGAATCGTACGTGCCAGTGGGTTACCTCGTTTGGTGATTCGGCCATTGCGGTCCGTTTCACCGGATTGGTATTGGCGAGGGACTAGGCCGAAGTAAGCCGACACTTGGCGGCCGTTTGCGAAGCGGTTTGGATCGTCGATGCAGGCGACGAGGATCTCGGCAGTGCGAGGTCCAACGCCGGGGATGGTTCTGACACGTTGGATACGCGGATCGGTCTTGCCAATGGATTCAAGTTTCTTGACGATGGCATCCATTTGTGCGGTGACCGCGTCGAGTTGAGTGAGTTCGTTATCGAGTTCGCCTTTCCAGAGTTCGTTGGGGGCGCAGTCTGTAATTGGTTTTCGGAATGAGTTGATGAGTGTGCGGCCTGAGTGCCAAGCTTTCTCACCCGTGTCGATTGCGATTCCATGATTGACGAACCAAGCGCGAATGGTGCATTTCATTTTGCAGATCCGGCTGTCGAGGGTCTTTCGGTATTTGACGAGCGATCGGAACTCGCGGTGCGCTTCGGAGGGCATGTGGACCGGCTTGAGCTCGCCCATGGCGGCCATGCGAGCGAGTTTGAGGGCGTCGTCCTTGTCTGTTTTTCGTTTGACGTTGGACCATTTCCAAGCGTCTTCGTTAGTGGAGCAGACGAGAGTCTTGTGTCCGAGGCTGATGGCGAGATCGTTGATCCAGCCGGAGGGGCCGCAAGCTTCCATGACAACCAGGTCGCATGTGGTTTTCTTGAGAAGCGTGGTGAGGTAAGTGCGTTCGGTTGTGGCGTTGATGAACTCATGTTTTCGGGTTTTTGAGTTGTAAATGCAGCACATGGTATTGAACTTGCCGAGGTCGAGAGCGAGAATACTCATCAGTTGTTCCTTGGGTTTGGGGTTGGAATTTTGTGACGTTTCTGCGTGCAACCGCAGAACAAGATCACGGGTCAGAGTCGCCAGATTTTATTCGAATGGCTCCCACCCCAAACCCAGGACTTACATGGATTCTTTCCACTTGTCAGTAACAGTTCCCAGGGATCGAATCGAAAACACTTCCGCAACTTGTGACTAGTCGATAGAGACGCGGGCGGATGCATGACTTCAGCGAACCACTTCAGACATCGAATGGCGAGTCGTGGATTGCATTATCATGCATCCACGCAATGCGAGCCTATAATTGCAAGCAGTCGATCGGAGTCTTACAATGATGGCCACCGCCAATTCAAAATCAAACAAAAGCTTGATCGAAATCAAGCGGAACAATGGTGGTGCACACGAAGCAGCCCATCGCTCGTTGTTTACTTGTGTGATCCCTGTACTGGGCTGCTCGGTGACCACAGGATGTTCGGCAATGAAAGAAACAAAGCACCCATGACGCTAGGCCGAGCTTTTGCATTGATTGGCGTTGCGATCTTAGTGCTCGCCACAAACGTCGCTGCAAGCGTCTTGTACATGGTTGTCTACGGGAACATCATCGATCCTGGCCACGAGGCTAAGTACTATCAAGACCACATTCAGATTGTGGCGCCATATAGCAGTATCGTTGCTGGCATCCCGATCATGTTTCTTGCGGGTTGGTGGGTTAGCGGATGGTGGCGTCGATCACTGGGTATCCGTGGAGCTTTGTTTGTTTGGCTCGCATATACAATCATTGACATTTCGATCTTGTTGTTCGCGGGACTTTCACTACGTGTTGGCATCCTTTTCGTCCTTTCGTTTGCGACAAAACTCGCTGCGGGATATTGGGGCGCATCCGCGCGACTCCGAAATCATGCCGAACAAAGCGGTGAACCGGAGTCGCCGAAATCGCCGATTTTGAAATCATAGTCTTTCGCGGCGGCCCGGTTACCGCCGTCGTTCGCCTTCAACAGGAATCATCGATGACCAAAACGAATTTGGCCATCACCGTTGCGGAGACATTGCTCTGTGCTGTGGTCTTGGCCGTGGGCGACGGAGGACGCGGGAATGGTTGAGCGGTTCCGGTGCCCGTGCTGCGGCTGCCTGACGCTGGTAGATCGTGGCGCATACGACATCTGCGAGGTGTGCTACTGGGAGGACGACGGGCAGGACGATCACAACGCCGACGCCGTCGGAGGCCCGAACGGCCGCCTGAGCCTGACGCAGGCGCGGGCCAACTACCGGGCGTTCGGAGCGTGTGAGGAATCCATGCTCGTCAACGTCCGCCCGCCCCGCAAGGACGAGTTGCCCGACCGAACGCAGGCCGAGCCACGCGCCGCTAAACCCGGTCGCAAAGCGAAGCTGCCCGTTGCTGCGGCGTTGCCGACGGTCGATGACCTTGTCGGCGCGCTCGACCACAAACGCAATGCCGACATCGACGCGGCCGAGCGCCGGCTGATCAAGGCCCATGGACGGGAGGCGCTGATCCCCGGATTGGTGGCCGCCTACCCGCGCCTTCGCAACGCAGCGGCCCGGAACTCGGTGCTGTACGGGCTGGTCCCGTTCGCCCGCCATCGCCCCGAGGTGGTGGAACTGGCGAAGGCGGCGCTCAACGACCCGGCGTACATGCCGCGGATGCAGGCGTGCAGCCTCCTGGCGTACGCGCTGCGGCAGGACGCCGTTCCGCACCTCAAGCCGCTCCTGAAGCATCGCGATAAGAAGACTCGCGACGACGCGAAGGCCGCGCTCGCTGCGATCAAACATCAAAACCACCACTATTGGCTCGACCGCAGCCATTCAGGCAAATTCCTCTGGACGGTAAACCCCGAAGACCGAGGGACGCCGAACTAAACGCTGCACCGGAGACCGGCCGCACCGCGCCGCCCGGCGATTCGCAAGCCTCCCACTGCGGCCGGTGCCGGTGAACTGTCGTTGTTCCACTTGTCAGCGCGTAAACAGGGACGGAAAACTTTCCCAACTTGGAACTTGGTCGGTAGAGACGCAGGCGGTTGATCGGCGACAGCGATTCACTTCAAGTGTCGACTGGCAAGTCGTGGATTGAATCCAACCGGGAATCGTCATTAGTGGAGATTAGCGTTAATTAGTGTTCTTTTCGCTGCTGTCTCTGCACGAATAAGAGAGGAACACTAATCTACACTGATCCACGCTAATCGAATCACAGACGATTGGTGACCGCGAATCACTTCAAGCGTCGAGAGGCAAGTCGTGGATTGCATTATCATGCATCCACGCGAAACTTGCCCATGATTGCAGGCGGTCGATAGCACTCGTACAATGGTGATCGACAGGATTCGTAATCCTGACATTGGAAACGCTGACTCAAAACAAGCGGAACAAAGTGGTGCACACGAAGCAGCCAATCGCTCGTTTTTTACTTGTGTGATCCCTGTACTGGGCTGCTCGGTGACCACAGGATGTTCCACTTGTCAAGCAGCGCGTCGATTGCGACTGATGCATCGAATGCGTGCAAAGGGCGATGACATCAGGACGTTGGTTGGCACTTCAATTGCTGTGACTCACAGCGATCATGACTTTGCGTCTTTGCGTGATACGATTGACGCTCGACATGCTCGAGAACAAAAACCATGGGGGCGGAGTACATCATGCTCCGAGATGGTCACCGCTAAACGCGGTCACCATCTCTACGTGAATTGACTCCGGGACCAATTCCCTCATAGCAAACGCAGCGCGTCGAACCCTCACCCCGCCTTCGGCACCCCTCTCCCTTTCCAAAGCCAAAGGGCGAGGGGGACAGATCAATAGTAGATTGCGTCGCGACGATCGGATATGATTCTACCATCTGGACTGTGAGCCAGACTCTCATTCGCGTCAACCTGACGGCGGTTCGAACTGCCACTTGATGGAACCGTGATGAGGGAAATCGGGTAAGAATGCCCGTTGCCGGGCACTCTCCCCACACCACCGTACATGCGGGTCCGCATACGGCGGTTCAACGAAGTTGAGCAAGCTCTGCCCAGAGTTTCTTTAGGCTCAAGACCCCTTGGGTTTGCAACCAAGCGTTCGTCATTCCAACTCCACTTGCGATCGTCTTGGCCATATGCCAAGGTCCTTTGCGACTTCTCGCGTGGCGGGCTGCTTGCCGAGGCGGAACGCCTAGTACCATCAACTCTCGGCGACGAGTACGCACGTGGCGCCATCGTTTCCAATAGCAACAGCGTATTCGGCGTCGTATCCACTGTTCCAAGCTTGCGAACAGTCTCAACTGCGAGGCCAAGCCGAAATAACCCATCCAACCGCGTACGAAACGCCGCAGTTCGCCAAGCCTGCGGTCCATCGAGATACCACGGCTTCTGCCGGTGATCTCGCGGATGCGGTGCTTAAATCGATCGATGGATTTGTCCGACACGTTGATCGTCGCTCGCGAACCACGGAACACGAAGCCGAGGTACTCGACTTCACTGCTCGGGACGATACGACTCTTCTCTAGGTTTACCACCAGACGAAGATGCGTAGTCAGATAACGAGTAATCGAGGAGAACACACGCTCGGAACTACGACGAGACTTCGTGAAAATCACAAAGTCGTCAGCGTAACGGACGAAAGGCAAGCCGCGTTTCTCCAACTCTTTATCCAGGTCATCTAACAAGATGTTGGCCAAGAGTGGTGATGCTGGCCCCCCCTGCGGTGTCCCTTCGGTTGTTGGTTGCAAAACTCCTTCGACGATCACGCCCGCTCGCAAGTAGCGCCCGATCAGTTTCAGCACCAGTTTGTCGTCGACCTTGCGCGCAATACGAGTCATGATGACATCATGCTGGCATCTATCGAAGAACTTCGAAAGATCCATGTCGACTGCATATTGGTAACCGCGACGAATCGACTTGCGATCGAGTACGTTTCTTCGTCTTATCGAATCGCGAAATCATTAAACGGTGCGGAACGCCATGCGCGGGATCAGTGGCTGCGAGCTGCGCAATCCATTCCGCTCAACATCGCCGAAGGCAACGGGAAACAAAGCCTCAAGGACAAGAATCGATTTTTTGAGATCGCGCGCGGCTCAGCTTTGGAATGCGCTGCCATTCACGATATACTCTTATCATTCGAGGCGATCGATCTTGAACTAAATCGGGTTGGCAAGACCAACCTGAAACGGATCGTGTCGATGTTGACTCGACTCATCCAGCGAACTGATTCGGTATCAGTCGGTCGGGCTCGGAGTATGCCCAACAAGCCCCAAAGGCTAGGCAAGCAAATGGCGTGAGGGAGTCGGATGACCGAATAGTACCGTTGATATCGGGTAATGCTCTCCATCAGTTTATCTGGAGCAATGCCCAAGGATGTCTTCTCCATGGCCGCCAAAGTCGATTGGTCTCGCTGAGACTCCAAAGAGCACGGGGCTTGTGTTGCGTCACTTCCTAATGGTGGCTGATGCATAGCGTCTATGTGTTTTGGACGGTTTGAGGTCATGAATGGTTCTTCCTTGTCAAAATGAAGTTATGCCCTTCCCGTTTCCATTGGCATTGGAAGCTCGGTACTATGGCTCTGCTGACTTCTGTGAGACAACAAGGGTTTCCCCAAGCTGTCCTAGCTTTCAGTCGTCGAGGTGACTTACTCCCAGGTATAACTCACAGACTATCCCCGGATAAGAACGTGAACTTTCGCTGCACAAGCTCGTCATCTACCTTTGGAACCTGTTGGGAACGGTTTCGTTGTCCACGGGCAACTCACCTCAGGAATTCTCGGGGCCTCTATGACGTTTCTGTTCGTAGCCTCGCAGCTTGGACGAAACATCTCATTGCGGGCATTCCACCGCGTTCCGTGATGTCGCAGGCTTCCTCTCCACGGTTCGTCGCCTCCCTGCAGTTGCCTTCGTCTAGTACTTAAATTGTCTGGTTACATTTGGTATACTGTCCTCCAAACCAATTCCCATTTTCGTACAGGGACTTGCACCCCACTAGTTCACGCCCGTGCCGGGCGTACCGATCCATCCAAGTCGCCGATCAGCCGCCAATTTGAATCATAGTTTTTTGGCGGCGACTGGGTGATCGCTGCCGGTACTTGCCATGTCGTGCATCCTACACACGGACAAGTTGACCTGATAAGATTGGTGAAACTCTACCACCACGATTTCGACCGCAGGATACACAATGTCTATGAATCGCGTCGCACTAAGTATCGCAATCAGCAGCTTCCTCGTTCTATCGCAAATCGCTCCATCGGCTCTCGCTCAAGACAACGCGAGCAATGCACTCGCGAAGTCGCTCTCGCTACACGCATCGTTCGATAGCGGTCCGGACGCTGATTTCGCTCGTGGCGATAGATCCCTATGGCAGTCACCCACTATCGAAAAACGGGATGCAGCAACAAAAGGATTGCCTGCGGGCGATAGTGCTACAGTCGAGCCCAATGCGGGACGCTTTGGTGGAGCTATGAAGTTTGCCAAAAGCAAAGGACCTATTGTTTTTTTTCGAGCCGAAAAAAACTTCAACATGCCCTCGCTGAATTGGTCCGGAAGCGTTTTGTTTTGGCTGAAAACAGATATGGCCAATGAACTATCGGAAGGCTTTTGCGACCCAGTTCAAATCACGTCGAAGCAATGGGACGACGCGTCGTTCTTTGTCGAGTTTGAAAAACGTGCGTCAGGTACACCTTTTAGGCTTGGAGTTTATTCGGATAAGTCGGTATGGAATCCCACGAATCGCAAATTTGAGGATATTCCGCCATCAGAAAGGCCACTCGTCGCGGTCGCAAAGCCTCCTTTTGAACCAAGCAAATGGACCCACGTCGCATTTACGTTCGAACGTTTCAACTCAGGCAAGCCTGATGCGTTGGCAATTCTGTATCTCAATGGCGAGAAGAAGGGCGAATTAGCCAACCGCACACAGACATTCTCGTGGGATCCGTCCAAGGCCGCAGTCATGCTGGGCTTAAGTTATGTTGGAAAGATGGATGATCTCGGATTGTTTGATCGAGCCTTGACCCAGCAAGAGATTACGCAAGTGTTGGAGCTCAAGAATGGTTTGAGTGATTTGGTCTCAAACAAAAAGTAGTTGCTGCAGAACAGCCGACTAGGGCTTTATCCGCACTTGAACTCCGAGAGCATCTTTTGCAACATCTCCATAGGCAATCCGACCACATTCGATTCCGATCCTGCCTCTAGTCGAATCCAGTTTGGGCCATCTTGAAAACCGAACGCCCCGGCTTTACCCTCCCATTGCTCAGTATCCAAATAGGTTTCCAATTCAGAATCGGAAATAGGCTCCATCCATAAGTGAGATACGTCGACACGAATGGACCGATTCGCGGTCCTTTTGTCCCATAGGCATACACCGCTATAAACCGAATGTTTGCGTCCCCTAAGACGTTGCAACATCTGCTTGGCATGTTCTCGATTTTCTGGCTTACCTAGAATAATCGCGACACATTCGGCTACGGTATCACAAGAAAGTACCAATCCAGATTCGATCTTATCAATGACGTTTGCCGCCTTTTGATATGCCAATCTAGCAACCAACTCGGGGGGCGTTTTTTTGGAGCAAATACCGCACTCCGCATGGGAGTCTGGTTCCAATACACGAAAACGGTACCCGAAACGGTCAAGCAACTCGCGCCTACGCGGTGAAGAGCTTGCCAGGATTAGTTCACGCGTGTCTGCTTGGAAGTTAGCAGCAGGATAGAGCGACATAAGCCAATCAACTCGGTGGTTGCGGAGGCGGAGGAGTTTGCGGAGGAGTTCCCTGCGAGAGCCTAGGTCGCAACTGTTCCCAAGAAGCTCGAAGCGACTCTAACAACCGAAAGATATGCCCAGAAGCCAAGTAGACTCGGCAGCTAACGGCTGATTGCGGATAAAAATTGGTAATGAAATCGAAGCTAAATTCATAAGGCCCATGTCCAATCATCACCGCATTGGCGTAAGCACCACTCAGGATTTCATCTCGCAATTTCAAGTCATCGTAAACCTCTTGGGGGTTCTGTCGACGTACTTGATTCGTCGAATTCCCTGAACCGTTTTGCGCGTTTGCCGGAGTAGCGTTGGCCGGAGTAGGCACTTGGCCTCCAGCTGGCACGCCATGTCCCTGTGGACTGGGACTGGAGCCACCCGATCCAGACGCACTCGATTCATTCGATCCAGTTCCTGAGCCGGGCAAAACGTCAACTGAACCTGAACCTGCACTCTGAGCACTGGCATCGACGACTCCAGGATTAGCTACCCCGACTATCTGGGTGGGTTGCAGCGGTACGGCTGCCGGAGCACCCGGCAGTTCACCATACCGTTGACGGAACAACTCAACATTAGCGGCCAACGCGTCAATAAACTGAGGCATGACCATGTGCGGCAATACAACCCGCGCTACAATCATGTTGGGTCGAGGTAGATTCCGCACGAAATCGAGCACGTATTCCGTTGCACCCGTGACGACAATCACCCCTGTGCTGACTTCACCGCGGGCAACATGCTCAGGAATTCTGGCACGCATCGCAGGCATATTTTCAAGCGGGTCAGGGCGATCTTCGGGCGAAGCGGGAAACGACATCTGGCAATTCCGGGTAGTTTAGTGATTTGGGTTAGCTATTAAATCGGCCGTGTTCGGATACGGTTGCTAAATAGGATACCAGAATTGCCGATTCTTGTCGGCAACCTCATAAGTTGAGCGACGAGCGCCCAAACGCGAACCAATTTGGGTTACAATCCCGACTTGGTTCCTCCAAAATCTTTTCTTTGACCAATCCTCTTCTTGTCCCGACCCAGCATGTCCCGGTACGTCGTTCGATGCGGTTTGATGCGAACCTTGTTCGTGATGAATTCTCGTGTGGATCAACACCGAGGTGAAATCGTAGTCGCTCGGACCAATCGTGGACTCGAACGCGGAGAAGTTCTTTGTGAGGCGACCGATCGTGTATTGAGTCAAATGAACGATCCTCCGAACGGTAACATCCAACGGATTGCCTCGGCCGAGGACGAGATTGAGTACAAGAACATTTTGGAAAGGCAGAAGCGTGAGTTTGGCAAGTGCAGGCAGGTTATCCAAGAAATGGGCCTCCCCATGTCGCTTGTCGATCTTGAGATGATCTTGGGCGGTGAGCAAATGATGGTCTATTATACGGCAGAGGATCGCGTTGATTTCCGCGATCTCGTAAAGCGACTCTCTTCAGAATACAAGACTAGGATCGAAATGCGTCAAATTGGTGCGCGCGACGAAGCGAAATTGTTGGCTGACTATGGCGATTGCGGCAAGCCTGTTTGTTGCAATACCCATTTATCCGAGATGCCGCCGGTCTCGATGCGAATGGCAAAACTTCAAAAAGCGACCTTAGACCCCAACAAGATCTCGGGGCGTTGTGGACGGCTGAAATGTTGCCTTCGTTACGAGAACGATACCTACGAGGCATTGGCATCCGAGACACCGAACGTTGGAAGTGAGATTGTTACCTCGCAAGGACGAGGTAAAGTAATTGGAGTCGAATTGCTTGCTCAACAACTTCTATTCCTCACAGAAGATAATCGAAGAGTCTTAATACCCGCTAGCGATTGCTTGACCATCTTGAAACGCGGAGTAGAACATTGACTTTAGCAGCTCGAAATCCCTGCAACTCACTACCCTTGAGCGATGTACCAATAAGCGAATTTACCAATGAACGAACAACATAAAGCGATAATGGAACTGATGCAGCAAGACCAACGATATCAGTTGGACGCCTACCAATTCGTACGCGACGCGTTGCAGTATGCTCAAAAGGTAATGAAAATGCCTGGTACGAAGGATGAAGGGACAGAGACAAAACAAGATCACCATCTGACCGGTCAACAGTTGTGCCAAGCAATTCGCGAGTACGCTTTGGAACAATTTGGGTTCATGGCAAAGACAGTCTTGAACAGTTGGGGCATCCACTCCACGAGCGACTTTGGCGAAATTGTATACAACTTGATCCGTGTCCGCGAAATGCGCAAGAGCAAAACGGATAACCGCGAAGATTTCGATGACCAATTCGACTTCGACGTTGCTTTTGAACCTCGCTTTGAACTGTCCACCGATGCAGGCTAATTGGAAACTCAAACTGTTTTACGCTGCAACGGTCCTTTTAATCGTCTGGTCTGCATACCTGATCTGGGTTTGCATACAAATCGCAAATCCATCCAACGGTTAGGAATTAAGCAACAGTTCATAAGTAAACTGGCATAATTATCGCAAGCCTACTCGCCACAACCGTAGAAACGAACATGGATATGCAGGATTAACAGGATGATCGTCGACCTGGAACTCAGTTTTGAGAAGTCACTGAAAAAATCATCGTTTGTGCATTCGATGTCTTCGAGGGTGGATCTTTAAGCAAACTGAAATCATCCTGTACATCATGTCCATCCATGCTCATTCCTTTCGTTCGAAAACTTATGCTCAGGTGATTATCTCAGAATTGCACCCGAAGCGGCGAGGTGCTGACGTTGCGCATGGTCAAGGATTGCATCTCTCAAATCGACCAAATAGAAATCAACTCCGGCGATGTTTGCGCCTCGCAAATCACAACCAATAAGGCTTGCTTTGCGAATTGTCTCTGGCGCTTGAAAATACAATGCCTCGCGATCGTCCGTGTAGAACCCGGTCCGAGTGCCATGCGAAGGATATGGGCTATCGACTACCCCGCAGCGAGTTGAACCATAATGGAAGGTCACACCACGAAGGTCCGCCCCTTTTAGATCGCAACACTCCCACTCGATTTCTCCGAGGCGAGAACTTACCAGACAGGCGTTCTGCAAACTACATTCCTTCATCGCAGAGCCTGACAGGTACGCTTCTGTTAATAGCGCATCATCGAACTTACACTGTTGCATTTGGAGGGACTCGAGAACAGCCCCTTGAAGATTCGTTTTTCTCAAATCGGTGCGACAAAGAAGGGCTTCCCTGAGATCACGGGTTTGGAAATTTGATCCTTGCAACTGAGCGTCTGTAAAGTCTGCACCTTGAAGATTGCATTGCCGGAACTCGGCTGAATACGCAATGCAAGCCCGGAAACTCGCTTCGCTCAAATTGCATTTATCAAAAAGCGATCCGCTTAACTTTGCCCCAGAAAAATTGGTCCTGTAAAAATCGCAGTCTCGCCATTTGGTTTCCAGCATTTCCGCACGGAAGAAATTCGCGTCTGCGAACGATGCTTTTGTCGCGGCGGTGCCATTTAACCGGGCGTCAACAAAAGAACTCCTTGTGCAACGGTCGGAATGAAAAACCAAGCTTGTTAGAAGAGAATCGTCCAGGCAGATATCAGTCAAATTCGCGTATCCGAATTTTGCGCCCTCAATCGATACGCCAGGCCACTGAGCTTGTGCTAAGTACGCATTCTGGAAATCGTAGCCTCGGGCTTTCGAAGGTTTCCATGCAGTGTCCATTTGCGAAAGAAGCGAAGCGGCCATCGAAGCATAGTCTTCGTGGACGCATTGCCTCAAGAAATTCGCAACCACTTTTGAATCACGTAGTCGCTGACTCACCTCGATTAAGAATTCGCTCGATCGCTGTGTTTTCAGAATAAGTTTATTGGAAAGTTCCAGCAGATCGGCAAAGCGATCCGCTTCGATTTGGAGTCGCAGTTCCGAAATGTGCATCAACTTCCTAAAAACCGGATCGTCGCTTAGCAAAAGCAGTCTGTTTAGTGAATCGGGAATCAACAACTGGTCACCAAGCCACCTCGACATGGACTCGCATTTTCTTTCCGTCACTGTAGTTGGCAGTCTTGATAATAGCAGGGATTTCAAGATTCGAAGGAAGTCGCGTTCATTTGGCATTTCCAGCATCGTGTCGACGATACATTTCCATACTTCCAATCCGCCTCCTACCATCGCAAAATGATTAGGTTGGATTCGACATAGAATGGAAGCGCATTGCGCGGCATTCGTTGCGAGCATGAACTGGATCACGTCATCGCGGTCCCAAGGAGCGATGGTCAATGTTCGCGACGAAGCGACGCTTGGATCGGTATGGATCCAAACGCGGCACAAATCGGGGGATCCAAATCCAAAGCGAGGAGAAATCGAGATGTTGATATGAGGATTCTTTACAAAGTAGTTCTTTAAATAATTCAGCGCCGTTGAACTGTCGACTCCGTCCAGTAAAATTACATGGCGAGAACTAGTATCGAGAATGCGCTCGACCACTTCCGAGATAGGTATTCGCTCAGCCTCCTCAAAGAAAGCCACCCTTGGAACAATAAGACAGGTTAGATCGGCCATCGATTCCCTTTTTTCTGAGGGATCGATTTTAGTGCTTGAGAGATGCAACTGTCAATAATTTTGCTTTTACACTCGATCCCAAGATTCGATGTCCACGTCCTAGCTAGCTAGGTCGATTTCTTTTTCCTCACCTTGGCTTTGATTTTGAGGATAGGAGTCAATTCATCGACAAAATCTTGTGCGTCGCTAAAACTTCGATACACGCTTGCAAATCGGACAAACGCAACTTGATCAACCTCGCGTAAGAACTCCATGCACAGATTACCGATTTCTTGGCTGGTCACCTCCTTTTCGTAGTTATCCAAGATGTGCGATTCAATGTCACCGGCTAGTTTTTGGATTTCTTCCGCATCGATCTTTCGTTTCCAGCATGCTGCTCTCAGCCCACGCTCGATTTTGACCCGACTGAAGTCTTGATGTGTCTGGTCTCTTTTTCGAACCTGCAACAACCCTTCAACCCGTTCGTAGGTTGTAAACCGTCGTCTGCAGTGATTGCAGAACCGCCGTCTTCGAATTGCCTTGCCGTCCTCAACAATGCGGGAGTCCCGAACTCCATCGTTGTCGCTGTAGCAATAGGGGCATCGCATAACTTAGGTTTTTTCCTTGGAAATAGGTGTCAGGCTGGTAGCAAAACCTCTTTCATCATTTTCGCAGGATGCCAACAATTGTTCAACCCGCAGACATCGATTTAAGGGGACTAGCTTTGGCGATTGTTTGTGATACCCCATTTGAGATCGCATGCAAAGATGTTCGA
The DNA here is from genome assembly GCA_031374515.1 of Pirellula sp. GTDB lineage: Bacteria > Planctomycetota > Planctomycetia > Pirellulales > Pirellulaceae > JBKCUI01. The sequence goes on from JANMGH010000111.1 coordinate 15,952, forward strand.
GATTAGACTTATAGACACACTGACTCTCCTTTTGCCTTTTCACGTTTGCCTCTATCGATAGATTTAGCAGCAATCATGTCGCAACCCGATGACTCAATCCCTCCGAAAATCGAGACGAGAAAGCGATCAACGCCTGCCATCGTCCCGCTGCTTCTTGCCGGATTGTTTATGGTCACAGGCATCTGTGTTTTGATCATCATCGGCCGAGAAAAGGCGAGGATCGTCGGTCAATCCGTGACGGAATTGGATATTCAGCCGTTGCTCAACGCCGAATCGGCAATCACTGATATCGAAATGCGTGGCAAGGTAGTTGTATTGCATTTTTGGGGGTTTTGGTGCAAAGAGTGCGCAAAGGAAATGCCGGATTTTGTCGTTATCCAACGAAGCTACAGCTCGGACAATAAAGTGCTCTTCGCTAGCATTTCCTGCAGCAATCGTACGGATGAAACCAAAGATGCATTACGTTTCTACACCAACAAGTTTCTCCAGAACATAGACGCTAATGATTTACCGATTTATTTCGATCCCGTTGAATTCTCGAGATCGCGGATCAGCCAATTGATGACTGCAGGTGGATTCTCCTACCCAACAACGCTAGTGTTGGATGGCAACGGGAGAGTGGTCGACGTCTGGCGCGCGGCCGTCCCCCCGAATGCCTTATCGAAAGCGATTGAGAAGGCGAAACTTGTCAATTCCACTACGCCGTGACATGGAAAAATCGAACAAGCCCGCGATCGCGATAACGATTGGTGATCCTACTGGCGTCGGGCCAGAGATCGTAGTTAAATCCATTGCTGGCGGACAATTAAACGCGTTCTGCAAACCTCTAGTGCTTGGCCGACTGGCTATTCTTAAGAAGGCGGCCAGCACTTCCTCTTTGGCTCTCAACGTAGTTGAAGTTGCGTCAGTAGACGAATGGCGAGAAAAATCGGAATCGACGATTTCACCGTCGGTTCCCGTTTTATTTTGCTTGAGCACTGGGAACACAGATTCGGATAACGCTACAAAGCCGATCGTCGACAAACGCGGCGGGCAACTAGCCTTCGATTGTTTGGTACGAGCTACGGAGATGGCGATCCGCGGAGAAGTGGATGCGATCGTAACATCCCCGTTGCACAAAGTCGCACTTCACGCTGCGGGCCACGACTGGCCTGGTCATACCGAACTGCTTGCTCATCTGTGTGGAGTAGCGGAGCATGCGATGATGCTTTATCTGCCACCTGGACAACCCCGACATGGGGGCGAGGCAGGCTTGGGGGTCGTTCACGTTACGCTCCACATGGCCTTGAGAGAAGTCTTTGATCACATCACTCTCGAAAATATCGATGAGAAAATCCGGCTCGCTCACAGTGTTTTCACTCGCATCCGCAAAGCGATGGGATTGGCCGGCGCGCCACGCATCGCGGTGGCCGCACTCAATCCGCACGCTGGCGAGAGCGGCCGATTTGGTAGTGAAGAGCAAGCCATCATTGGCCCCGCCGTTTCAAAAGCACGGGAAAGCCATATCGATGTCGTCGGCCCTCTCCCGACCGACACATTAATGCCCAAGGCAGTTGAAGGCTACTATGATGCGGTGGTCGCGATGTACCACGATCAAGGCCACATCGCGTTGAAACTTCTGGACATGTTTGATGCCGTCAACGTAACCCTTGGGTTGCCCATCATTCGCACTAGCGTTGCGCATGGGACAGCGCACGATATCGCATGGCAAAATCGAGCAGAATCCTCAGGGATGATCCAAGCTGTTTTGACCGCCGCGAGGTTGACGGTTACGTGAGCTTACCATTCGTCAACACTCTCCTCGTTTGTTTAGGGACTTCGTTTTTCGCTACGCTCATTGGTCTCACACTTTCACTCCTGACGGCTTGCTTCCGAGTCCCTGCACATCGGTGGATGTCTACCATCATGCTCAGTTTGGTATTCATCCCAGTCTATGTTCAAGCGACTGCTTGGAGCGCTGGTTTTGGAGTCACGGGTTGGTTTCGATTGAGTCAGGTCGCCGCAGCTATGTCATCGACGACGGCAATTGCGTCCGTCGTTTGGATTCAATCGATGGCAACGGCACCTGTTTGTTATTTGCTTTGCGATCTTGGAGTCAAGCGTTCCTTTGACTCGAACACAAGGCAATCGCTGCTCGATTTCGGTCCATGGCCGACTCTGTTTTATTTTCTGATTCCAAAACTCTGGCCTTGGATTGCAGCCAGCGCCATTTGGACTGTTGCTATGACCGGAAACGATATGGTAGTAACGAACCTATTTCAGGTTCCAACCATTACGGAAACGGTCTATCAGCAGGTTCAATTCAATGATCTCAATCCGATTTCGGTCACATTGGCATGTTCTTTTGCGATCGCTATTGGGCTCATTGCGTTAGCTTTAGTCGGTCGATTGCATTCTCGCCTAGGTAAGGAGTCAGGGACAGCTCCTCTATCAACGGATTTCAGTGCGTTTCAACTTCAAGGGACAAGCCGTTGGTTAGGAGCAGTCTTAGGCTGGACTGTGGTTTCCATTGTCGCGCTGATCCCGTTAGCCAACTTGATCGTGAAGGCGGGCTGGGTTGCTACCATGGAAAACGATCAACCTCAACGAGGCTGGTCGCCGATGGTTCTTATCCATTCCATCTCGCAGACAAGTATGTTTACAAATGAGATTGGCTGGAGCTTTCAAATCAGCTTGTACGCATCTCTAGTGTCTTTGATGCTGGGAGTGATCTTGCTGAGTTGTTTTAAGACCAAATGGCCTTCTTGGATCGCCATCGGATGGATGGTTTGCTTGCTTGCGACCCCTGGCCCGCTTGTAAATCTCTTTGTTATTTGGATGTTTGATCATCGCGAACCTGCGTGGATAGGCTACTTGGCCGATCGTACGCTTTGCGGACCTATTCTCGCTCTACAAAGCAGGTGCCTGCCCATCGTGTATGGAATATTGTGGCTCGCAACCGACCGTTATCAACGGAACAACGAACGCTTGTTACAAATGGACAAGGGACTATCCTTGTCCACACGAATCTGGGTCCAATTCCTTGCAATACGCACACCGCTCGTCGCTGCATTGGTCGTTTCATTCTTCGTTGCGTTTGCCGACTTATCTTCGTACCTGTTGGTGCAACCTCCTCAAGTCACGACGGTTGCGATGCGTATGTTCGATCTCCTCCACTACGGAATCAAGAATAGAGAATCCGGCTTGGCATTGACACTGGTTATTGCTGGTTCACTCCCGACATTTCTGTGGATGCGTCGTACCACATTGATATAAATCGTGAGCTCCAGATTCATCTTGACTGCGAACCGAATTGCTTGCTATATGAAAGCTTGCATGGCACTTCGCTGAGCGTTGGCGGAGGGCTTACCATTTCCACCGCAATTGCTAGCGACTTTCACGTGTTTGTCCTCTAAGCCTGCCTCACTCGTCGAAATCCTATGTTGCAATTGCCTCCAATGCAAAATGGACAAAACCCCAGCGGTGTTTTAGGATTTCGACAGCTTGTTGTGTGGCTGATCCTTCCGATTTCACTGATGCTAGTTGGCTGCACAAGAGTCTTCGAATCTCCCAATTCTCCCGGTCTTCTTTCCCAAGCGCGAGAAAAGATCTTTTCGAGTAAAGACGGAGGTGCGGAGCGTATGTGGCGGCCGGACCTTACGATCATGCCATATGCTGTGTTCCAAGACGAAGACATTGTGATCAAGCATGTACGGAACTGTCGTTATCGATCTGAAACCGACTACGACGTACGGCATTACGATTTGCGTTTCGCGTTAGCAGACGTTAACCATATCGATTTCCTAATCGTTCCATTTCAAAACAATTCGCTTTTAGCGCATACCATGTTCAGTTTTGGACTTCGTGATGGACGTCACTTCATCATATCGGTCGAAGCGAGACTGGACCACGGCGCATCGTATTCCCCCATTCGCGGTCTCACGAACAAATTTGAATTGATGTACCTTATCGGCGACGAACGAGACCTCATTCCACTTCGAACCAATGCTCGAAAAGTCGATGTTTACTTGTATCCTGGTCGCGCGACGCCGGACCAGGTTCAAAATTTGTTAGTTGACATGCTCGAACGAGCCAACCAGCTTCAACGCGTGCATGAAAACTATGACACAATCAATAACAACTGCACCACCAATTTGGTGAACCACATTAATAAATTGCGGCCGGGCAGCATCCCGTCCGATTGGCGAGTGTTGTTGCCTGGACACTCCGACCGTCTCGCCTACGAACTCGGACTATTGGATATCGTTGAGCCGTTCGAAGTCGCTCGCGAAAAAGCGAGGATCACATCAGTCTCGAATCTGTACCAAGACAGTCCGGATTTTTCAGCGAAAATCCGAGGATTGTGATTGGGCTGACTGGTGCAATTCTAGGGTAGCGAAACGCGTCAAGAGTTTCGGCAAGCTCGCCAATCGCCAAACGTCTTGACGCCGTTTTGACGACTTCCGCTACGTGACAAAACCATCAATCCCAATTCCTAATGTGGACAGAGCACTACTAGCCAATTAGCGCACTTGCTATTCCATGTGAATCCACTTGCCAGGGGACCCATACCAGACAGATCAATTTCGTCTTTGTGTCGGCTTTGCGAATTGGAATGTCAATTGCTTCCAAAGCAAGATTTTCGGCTGAAAACTGACTCGAAACGGCGTCAATTTCTTCTTGGCATTGGCGTTCCAACTCATCCTTGGCCGAGATGAGCTCCTCATAAGTCTCCTGAGCTCGCATCACATCGCCCTGCTGCGCGGTCACTTTCCCAAGCCCTTTGACGGCGGTTGCTGCCTTGGAAACATTGCTTTGGCTCGCGATTTTATTCCCAAGAAGCGCACCCAAGATCGTCGTCCCGATGTTGAAAATACCCTCGTACTGCTTTGCTTTGGCATCCTGTTTTTCTTTTTCCAAGCGTTGCTGTGCAGCCAATATGCGAGACTGAAAGGAGCGGATTTTTTCCCCGTATTTCAACTTAAGTTTCTCGACCGCTGCATCGCGTGCTTCCTTGGCTGCATGCGATAGTTCAATGCGAGCATCTGTCTCGCTCATCCCAGGTGAAGTCGTTTGTTTTATGGCCTTGCAAGAAAAAACGGTGCATTGGACGTGGCGAAAGAAATAGTCTTTGATCGACTTTTCCCACAACGTGTAGTTCTTTGCCGACGCCATTTCCGAAGGCAATTCTGCAAAAGTTAAGCCGTCCTCGGGTTGATTTCCCAATTGTAAGACATCCGGTTCAATCTTATTCGCACTCTCCCAAAGCGGATCGGGGACCTCATCCTGAATGTCAACCATGTATTGCACATCTTCCCAATGATCCACTCCGGCCGTCGATTTCACGAAATGAACGCTCGACTGGCTGAGAATGGCGGGACGGTACATCATCTTGTTCTTGCTTCCAGCCACTTTCGTTGGAATCAAGAACTTTTCCGTAATGTCCGCTGAAACAATGGGACGTGAACCAGCAGCTTTTGTTGTCCCCGTCGAAACACCCTTGGTGCGTCCTGAACCGTTCAACCGGGCCTCTTTTTTCTTTTCCGCCATCAGCTTGGAAATCTGATCCCGGGACAATGGACCTCGCAAAAACGATAGTGCCCAACGCGATTGAAATACAGTCGGCCCGTCATCATGCACGTTATTCATCAAAAAGACTCGATTCCCAAGCGCAGATAGGGATCGTTCCATGGCCGGTCTGTCAAAGGCACTTCCCTGCTGCATGGATGCTCCCTCAAGTCCATCTAGCACTCGATCCTTATCCCGCTGCGTTTGCAAACGACCTAGGAACCAAGTCCCCATGTTTGAGAGACCCTTGTAATCCAAATCGACTGGATTCTGTGTTGCCAAGACGATGCCAAGTCCAAAGGCACGAGCTTGTTTCAACAACGTCAACATGGGTGGCTTGGACGGCGGCTTGGCAGAAGGAGGAAAGTACCCGTACACTTCGTCCATGTAAAATAATGCACGCAAAGAGCCCGTTCCCGGTTGAGCTCGCATCCAAGCCAACAGCTCACCAAGCAAAATCGTCACGAAAAACATTCGTTCGGAATCGTTCAAGTGTGCGATAGAGATAATCGACAGACGTGGTTTTCCCTCCGAATTGTACAATAGGCTTTTGATGTCGAGCGGCTGGCCTTCAAGCCAGCCGGCAAACGACGGGGACGCAAGCAAATTGTTGAGACTCATCGAAAGTTTCGCGCGGTCTGAAGGCGAATAGAATGAATCCAAATCGATGACCCCGATCTTTTTGATCGGCGGGGCTTGGATTTGCCGTATCAAGTCCTCCAGACTAAGGTTGTTGCCGTTTCTCCATGCTTGATCGAAGATATTCGAAAGCAAGATGTGCTCACGACTTGTCAACGGATCTGCATCGATACCCAACAGAGTTAACAAACCAGATGAAGCGGCAGCGACTTTCTCCCGCATCGTCTCGGCATCTTCTCGCACCGCGGCCGGCGGTGCATCAAAACTCTTTAGCACAGTCATCGGCACTCCGATGTTGCTCCCCGGAGTGAAGATGGTGATGTCCACCGAGTCTCGATAGCGCTGAATTCGGTCGGCTTCCTGGTGCCAATCGTTTAGTCCCTTGCGCCATCGATTGGCTGTCTCGGTGGCAATCTCCTCGATAGGCTTGCCCTGTCTCGTCGCTTCGGCTGGTTCAATCCATTCTTGGAAGTCCGATGCAGCCAAATTCGGAAACGCCAACATCAAGTTCCCAAGATCCCCTTTTGGATCAATACAAATGGCAGGCACGCCATCGATCGCTGCTTCCTCTAGCAAACTCAGACACAATCCCGTCTTACCACTGCCTGTCATCCCAACACAAAGCGCATGGGTAACTAAGTCTTTCGAATCGTAGTTTACTAACTCATCGAGAAGCTTTCGTCCCCCTAAATCGTACTTCTTACCAAGGTAAAAACTGCCGAGCTTCTCATAGTCCTGCACGGTTGGCATTGTTAATCTCTAGAAGTTAGAAGTTGTCGATTGGGAACGAAGAATCTCAGGACTTAAGCCTTGAGCCTACGTCTTTTATTCATCCGCTACATTCACGTAGACTTTTAGTGCCGAATTGTCCTCCACCAAAAGTCGCATCATTTCCTTGTAGTTTGACAATCCGTCGACGGGACTGGTCAAGATCTTCTCGAGAACTCCTGGAAACATAACCTCGCCTAAGGCCAGGTCTTTGATTCCGGATTCGAAGTGCTCCCTGTTGGCATTCACACTACCTACCAACAGCTTGTTGCCGAGAACCCACTCAATATTGATCTTGTCCGATGGCACGGTCGTTGTCACTTTGCCACCTGTTATACTGGTCCAAACCAAAACACCATTGTGTCCCAGAGCCTCCATTGCATTGAATGCAATCGCCGAAGAGCCGGTAGCGTCGATGATCAAATCGGCTTTTCCTACTTTCTTGGCAAGTTGCTCAAGCGTCGATTGCGACGTGGCAATATATTCCGCCTCCATACCCTCAACAATGGAACTCTTAAGATGCGGTCCCGCGGCGCGTGCGAGCGTAAACACCTCGATTCCCTTGAGCCGCAAAACAAGCGTGGAAAGCAATCCGATTTGGCCTGCGCCAAGAACAAATGCACGCTTTGGACTCCAGACTTTCATACGACGCTGGGCTTCAAACGCCTGATGAATCGCTTTTGCTGCGCAGCTCATCGGCTCCATTAGCACATGTAAGTTTTTCAAGCCCTTGGGGACGCGAACAATATAGTCCTCGTGATCTACGAAAAATTCTGTCAAATAACCATGCAGCAAGTTGATACCACGTTCATAATACGTCTCCTCGCTCGTCATGTCATAGGTACCGATCTTGTCATAGATCGACCCGCCCGGACGACGAACAGTGGCTGTCACGTAATCACCCACTTTGATATTGCGAACATTGGGGCCAACCGCTTTGACTACTCCGAAGGACTCATGCCCTAGTACGAGGAAGTCATCACCAGGCGGTGAGTTGCCATACAATGCTTCATTGATTTCCCGATCCGTTGCATCAACTCCCACCTTGAGAACCTTGACTAAAATCCCTTTACCGTCAGGGATTTTATCCATAGATGGCATTGGGACTTCTCGTTCGTGAACACTATTGGGGGTACCAGGCCGAACGGCAATTGCTTTCATATCACTCTACTGTTGCAACTATGGGGGGAATCATCCAATCAACGGTTCGAATTGTACCGAGAATTTTGACTTTGTCACGGACAGCATTGCCCACCTTTATAAAGTCACATGCGGCAAACCTACAATAATGACCACCAGGCCTAAAACGCACACCACGTTACTCTTTCTCATAAAGTACTTGGATTGACTGACTAGTGCTCTGTCCAAATTAGATTTTTGGGAAGCGAAACGCGTCGAAAGTTTCGGCAAGTGCAAATCGCCGAAAGTCTTGACGACTTTCGCAACGAGACAAAATCATTAACCTCAATTTCCAAGTTGTTCAAAGCACTAGAGTATCGGCAAGGGAGCCGAAATCGTCGATCGGTTTGCAATCTGGGTGGCAAGCGAACGGACTAACCCCCGACAAATATTTTCGAACGGTTTTGCGATGGATGGATTGCTGAGCACTTCCGCCAATCGTCCTTGATCGGATTCACTACGCAAAGCGATTTGAATTGGAACCTCTCCAAGAAATGGAACACCGAGCTCCTCCGCTTTGTTCCTCGCTCCACCCTTGCCAAAAATGTCAAAAGTCTTGCCAGATTCCGGATCCGTAAATCCGCTCATGTTCTCGACCACACCTAAAACTGGGACTTTGGTCTTTTCGAACATAGAGATCGCTTTGCCCGCATCTAGCAGTGCAACTTCCTGGGGCGTGCAGACAATGACGACACCGGACAACGGCAACAATTGCGACAGCGTCAAGGCAACATCCCCTGTACCGGGCGGCATGTCGATGATGAGATAGTCGAGCTCACCCCACGCCGTATCTCGTAAAAACTGCGTGATTGAACCATGAAGCATGGGGCCTCGCCAAACCACTGCCTGATCCTTGCCAACCAGGAACCCCATCGACATTACCGGAATCTCACCGGACTTGATCGGCTGTATCTTCCCATCGACAATCTCCGGCCTCCCATCCAAACCCAACAGATGCGGAATGCTCGGACCATAGACATCCGCATCCATCAAGCCTACCTTTGATCCCATGCGTCCCAGCACAATCGCAATGCTTGCAGCTAACGTGCTTTTTCCAACTCCCCCTTTGCCGGCAGCTACCGCAATGACACTCTTGGCCTTGAGTCCGATCTGGCCGATTGTCGGGGCAGGACGGTACATAGTATCGAGACGAACATTCACGGATTTGATGCCAGCCACATTAGCCAATAGATGATCTCTCAGCGCGTCTGCAGTCTCCTGAGCGATCGGCTGCATCAAGCTTGTTAAACTCAGGCGGCATGCAACAACGCCATCTGCAACAGTCCAATCCCCCACTTGTCCTGACTTGGAGATTGCTCGCCCGCTTTCTGGTTCAATGAATGATTCGAGGGCGGTTTGGAGCAGTTGATGAATAGATGCATCGGACATGGAAGATTTGTGGTTTGAGTGGCGAATGATTTTTTTTAGTGAAGCTAGTCTAGCGGACCTGCAGCGAGCTGCGAAGCGCAACCCTTTCCCAATCATTGCCCCAACGACTCCAGCGCAGACTTGAGTTCGTTCGGTCCAGCCCCGATTTCGTCTGAAAGTTGCCTCAGAAAGACAACCAAAAACTCGCTGCGACGCACGGCCTCAGCCCGTCCCGCCGCTGTTTGCATCGTTTTTCGCAGGCCAAGGAGTTTTGTAAAAAAATGATCCACCGATTGTTCGTTATCAGCGGCAAGACGACGGATTGGAAACGGTTCGCTTGGATGATAGAGCCTTTGCCCCATCGCTCCCCCGGTCATTAGACAACGGGCCAACCCGATTGCTCCAATTGCCTCCAATCGATCGGAATCCTGAACAACCTGAGCCTCGAGGCTACTGCAGGGAATGCCTGCCGAAAAACTATGCGACAAGATACATTGCGAAATTGGGGCAATCCACTGCGAAGGGTAACCGATCTCGACCAAAAACCGCTCTGCACTTTCCGCAGCCAATCCAGATGCCATCCGTCGTTGCGGCGAATTTTTGGGCACCACGACACAGTCGTGCAACCAAGCCGCGGGCATATAGATGTTCTCATTGGCGATCTCTTCACGCCCAATTCGCTTTGCATTCTCAACGACGCGACGAACATGATCGATGCCATGTCCCGAATCTGCGGCTTGCATCTGCACCGAAACCCATGCGACGATCACTTTCTCCCATCGTTCGATCCATTCGTCGATTCGGGGGCTGTTTTCTGAAATCGGTTCCTTCATCAAATCAAGCAAGTCCTTCGTCCAGTTTGTTTAGCAGACACAGCCGACAAAAGTAGCAGGCACGCTCCGCCGTGCCGTATGCTTGCGTATATTGGCTGGGTTTTCAGGCGTACGGCACATGGAATGTGCCTGCTACTTTGACTTTTGTCGGCTGTGTTTTAGCAGTGTGTCTCATCAATCGTCACTCACCCCTTGGTTGGGTCGACCTTCGGCAGGAGATCTGGACAAAGCGGTTGTAACTCGATTCCAGATCAGCAGGTCACAGAGATTTCAATCGAATGTTGCGGTACCAGGCTTCGGTGGGGGGCCCCGAATGTATTTGCAAACCGATCAGGCCTGTCTTTACGATCTTGTCATCCTTCTCCGCGTAGTCGACGGTTAAGTTACCATTGAGCCAAATTTGGACCCGATCACCGTCAGCACGGACGGTCAGCTCATTCCAATCGTCTTTGCGCAACCACTGGGGCACTTTGTCCTTGTCGCCTTCGGCCAGCATCTTATTGCGGCGTGACTCATCGTAAAGGGCCCCCCAAACAGGTCTCCCAAAGGCATTGCCAACATCGCACTGAAAGCCACTGACTTCCGTCTTGCCCGGTACCCTCACGCTTCGAAACTGGATCCCGGCATTATCCCCCTGTCCTTTCAATCGAACTTGCAGCTTGAGTTCGAAATTTGCAAAATTCGATTTGGTGCATAGAAATTCGTTGTGCGGGATTGGTTTGGAGATGTTTCCTGCGACGAGGCAATTGTCTTCAATGCGAAACCAGTCTAAGTTTCCTTCCCAGCCATCGAGCGACTTGCCATCGAACAGCCATTTGAAATCTGGTTCTAACACGACTTTTGTCGCGTTCTGCGTTTCCTTCTCCTGCCCGATTGCGAAAGGAAACAAAACGCTCATCGCGCATAGGAGGCCTGGAACCAACTGAGGGTAAGCAATATTCATGAATTGATAATCCGCGAGTTAATGGAATCGACTCGTAATTCGCCGTATGCCAATTAGAACTGAAGTTCTACAAGATAACAAACAATCGGCGAATGCGATCGCTATTACGCAAAAGCTCACTCGTCAAAGCGGGTGTCCAATTCGCTTGATGTCGCTAAAATCAAGCAGGACGAGAACTGGGCATTGTCGGTTCGCTCACGGACAAACAGACAAATGAACTTAGTAGTTTACAACCCACGGAAACGTAAGCCGGAAGAGCAAATCATCAACATTCAATATTTGGTACACGTGGTTTTCATCTCTGTAGCAACGTCTGCAAATGCCATTGCCATCTTGGACGGCGATTGGAAGCAATGGCGTGGTCCAAACCGCGACGGTCATGCTGCTCCACAATCGCTCCTGAAAGAATGGCCTGCGAATGGCCCCAAGTTGACTTGGAGCGTGAGCACCGCAGGCACGGGGTACTCAAGCGTCTCAGTTGAAGGGGAAAAACTCTATACGCTCGGCAAACGAGACAAGAACAACGTGCTTATCTGCCTTAACGCAAAGAGCGGGACGGAGATTTGGGTTTCGTTAATCGGTCGAGCGGCGAACTCGAAAGACTACAATACAGGATGGGGCGATGGGCCTCGAAGTTCAGCTACAATCGACGATGAATTCGTTTATGCCTTGTCTGATATAGGGGACCTCGGTTGCTTTCGAAAAGCGGATGGCGAACCGGTGTGGGCAGTGAACCTCGTCTCGGATTTCGGGGGCAGAGTCCCGGAGTGGGGTTATAGTGAGTCGGTCCTTATTGATGGCGATCGATTGATCGTTACACCTGGCGGAAAGAATTTCCTTGTTGGGCTCGACAAGAGAACCGGCGCCAAGATCTGGGCTTCTGAATTTTCCGCAGGTGCTCAGTATGTTTCGGTGGTGAAACATTCGTTCGATGGAGTCCCGGTTTATCTGACTGCATGCGAGCGCGGGCTCGTCGGAATCCACTGTGAGACCGGCAAGCTGCTGTTCAAAAATGAAGAAACTGGCAATGGAACCGCAGTTGTCTCCACCGCCATCGTTTCCGGAAACGTGATCTATCATTCCTCAGCATACAAAGCGGGCAATGTCGCAGTCCGAGTTTCGGCCATCGATGGGGTGCTCAGCGCAGTACAATTGTATCACGAATCCAAAGAAAGTATGGAAAATCACCATGGTGGTTATGTGCTTCATGATGGTGCGATCATCGGGTTTACGAACACATTGCGAGGGGCCTGGATTGCACAAGACCTGTTGACAGGCAAAGTCCTATGGTCCAAGAAGATTGGGAAGTCCCGCTCAGGATCGATCGCATTTGCCGATGGCATGGCGTATTGCTATGACGATCAAGAAGGAATTTGCACGCTCGCGAGAGTTTCGCGCACCGGCTTCAAGGAGATTGGTCAGCTTAAGATTCCCGAGCAAACAGACTCAGATAGAAAACAGGGCGCGATTTGGACGCATCCCGTCATTGCGGGCCAAATGCTCTACATTCGAGACCAAGAAAAGATCTTTGCGTATGATCTTCAACCGCCAGAAAAGGAAGCTGCACGATAGTCTCCCGATCGCTTAGAATGAAGCAAAATGAATTGATTGGATAGGTGCATACTTACCTTGTTTTCAACCACCCTTTCTGAAAAGTGATATTGCCTTGAATTTCATCAAACGATTTGCGTTCGAACTTAGCGTTGCTGCCTTGCTCACTGTGCATTGCGGACCTTTTGTATTGGGCCAGGACACCGTGACGGAATCCAAGGATGGGAAGATAACATTGGTTTCCGATGGCTATAAATTTACCGAGGGGCCGGCGGTCGACGATCAAGGAAACGTCTATTTTACAGATCAGCCCAACGATCGAATCATGAAACTGGACCTTGACGAAAAAGTCACCGAGTTCCTCAAACCCGCAGGACGAAGCAACGGAATGTTCTTCTCGCCAGACGGGAAGCTGATTGCATGCGCTGACGAAAAGAACGAGATGTGGGAGATCAATTCAGACAAATCGCATCGCGTCCTTTTTCGTATTTTCGAAGACAAAAAACTCAATGGCCCTAATGATGTTTGGATCGATTCAAACAGTACCATGTATTTCACGGATCCATACTACCAACGCGAGTGGTGGGCCCACAAATCCAAGCCTCAGGCAAAGCAAGCAGTTTACCGAGTCGATCGCGATGGTGCCAATATCACAGTCATGGACGATGCGTTGGTACAGCCAAACGGTATCGTAGGGGATTCCAAACGGCGATTGCTTTACGTGGCTGACATTGGAGATTCAAAAACCTATCAATACTCGATTACGAAAGAAGGCACTCTTGTCGATCGGAAATTGTTTTGTTCCAGCGGTTCCGACGGGATGACCCTAGATGAAAAAGGAAACTTATATCTAACCGGCAAAAAAGGGGTGACGGTTTTCGATAAGGATGGAAAAGAGATCCAAATCATAGCTGTCCCTGAAAGTTGGACCGCCAACGTTTGCATAGGTGGCAAGGATCGCAAAACCCTTTACATCACAGCAATGGACTCTCTGTACAAGATTCGGCTTAAGTATGCCGGATTACGAAATTAGCGAGCCCAAAAATCGAGCGTACTATGCTCCGGGTTTAATTCGAAAGCCCTAAGCTTCGCGAGAAAGTAGATTTTCTAGCTTCGCGTACGACTGAACCAGCAGATCATCTAGTTCGTTCAGTCGGCGTTGATCTTTAACAATTTGAGTTTGGGCTTTTTTAAAGTATTCGGGTTCCGCCATTTTTGCGTGAATCGACCTTTGTTCGGCTTCAAACTGCTCGATTTGCATCGGGAGTTTGTCGCGTTCTTGCTTTTCCTTGAAGTTGAGTTTTTTCGCTGTCGCGACGGATTCTCCGGCAGATACCGTCTGAAATCCATTCGCCTTGGTGTTCGAGAGCGACTGTGTCGATTTGCGAATCGCATCGGCAGCTGCCGTCACCTTCTTGCCGGATTGTCTTTGCCGTAACCAATCGTCATAGCCGCCAACGTATTCTTTAATACCCTCTTCTTCAAAAACGATGGTGCTGGTAACGACGTTGTCAAGGAACGATCGATCGTGGCTTACCACGAGCACGGTTCCTTCGTAATCAACCAAGCGTTCTTCGAGCAACTCCAGCGACTCCGTGTCCAAATCGTTTGTCGGTTCGTCCATGACAAGCATATTTGCAGGTCGTGCAAACAACTTGGCCAAAAGCAATCGGTTGCGTTGCCCGCCAGAGAAGAATCGAATTTGTGATCGTGCTTGTTCCGGTGTAAACAAGAAATCCTGTAGGTAGCCAATGATATGCTTGGTCTTGCCGTTGACCGTGATCATCGACTTACCGAGGCCCACATTTTCTTCGGCAGTTTTATCCAGGTCCAACACTTCTCGTGTCTGATCGAAATAAGCGATTTCGAGTTTCGTTCCCTGCCGAACTTTTCCTTCAAGAGGAGCGAGCGTTCCGAGTAAGCCCTTGAGCAGTGTTGACTTTCCTGCTCCGTTTCGTCCGATAATGCCCACTTTGTCGCCCCGCATGATAGTCAAGTCGAGTGGCGGAATAATGACTTTCGAGCCATAACCAAAAGATGCACCGGAGAGGTTGCAGACCAGCATCCCACTGCGTTCACCCGCATCGATTTGCATGGCGACGGTCCCCTCGGTCTTACGTCTTTGAGCCCGCTCGGAACGCATCGCTTCGAGCGCACGAACGCGACCTTCGTTGCGTGTGCGACGCGCTTTGACGCCCGTGCGAATCCAAACTTCCTCTTGGGCTAGTTTCTTGTCGAAGAGCGCCTGCTGCTTTTCTTCTGCGTGAAGTGCCTGCTCTTTGCGTTTCAAAAACGTAGGGTAGTCACAGGACCAATCAAACAACTGACCACGATCGATTTCTAAGATGCGTTTTGCAAGCCTTGTCAAGAATGCGCGGTCGTGTGTTACGAAAAGCAGCGTGCTCGGGAGTGAACTGAGAAATCCTTCAAGCCAAGTAATCGCGTCGATATCCAAATGATTCGTAGGTTCGTCAAGCAATAAGACTTCCGGCTTGCTTACGATGGCTTGTGCCAATAATACTCGACGTTTCATTCCCGTAGAGAGACTTTGGAATGGAACCGATCCGTCCAATTCCATTTGAGATAAGACTCGTTCGACAAATTGATCGCGTTGCCAATGGTTTTCGACGTCGTTCATCTCATCGGTCAGTCCACGAGCGACGACCGCCTCGACAGTACCTTCGATGTCCAATGGAACATCTTGAGGTAGTACAGCAACCCGCGTGCCCGCACTCATTTCGATCGTACCTGACTGAGCTTGCTCTTCGCCAGAAATGAGACGCATCAAAGTCGTTTTGCCGCTTCCGTTGCGTCCAAGAAGTCCAATTTTTTCGCCGGGTTCGATTCTACAAGAGACTTCTGACAGGAGGCTTGGACCTCGATAGCCCATGGTCAATTCTTGGATGGTGATCTGCGGCATTCAGCGAAAAACTCTCTAATTTCAGTTTAAAAAAACCATGCAATGATCTTGCAGGCCCAAAAAGGAATCGGTTTGCCAATATATTCGCAATCACGATTCGGTCATACCCAAGAAAGGCAGGTAATCTGCGGCAATTCTACAATTCGCAGCCGATGGCAAGCATCAAGTCCAAATTAGCAAGGTGCCATTCCGTCCAGCGTTCGATTCTTTGCCCCTCGATTTGGAATTGGTTCAAGTGCGCTTCGAACTGGCTGGCCATGTTTCCCTGTACTTCGCTGAGGCTTTCCAACTGGGCGATTCGATTACCCCAATTTGCTATCTGTTCGTTCGCATTTACCCATCGCAGCGCAGCGGTTCGCTTTTTTTCGAATGCGACGTCGACTTCCGTCTGAATCTGTTTGGTTCTTTCGGCAACAAGGTTCTCGAGCCAACTAATCCGGGCATTAACTGCGTTTTCTATTTCGGATCGGGTTCGATGCGGACGAAGGACTTTTGACCAAAACAGTTTCCTCGAAGCCGTGAAAGGAATTCCCGACAGACTAGCTCCAATGCTGTCCCAAGCATCCAGTGAATCAGAATGGATTGTGCTTTTTAGCCTTCTTAAAACGACTAGATCGCATCGGCAACGCTGGGCCTGGTCGATATGTTCGCAAACGTCTCGGTCGCTGGGAACAATTTCATCGATTTCCAAGGGAGCATGCCGGCAAGCGTTCTCCGCACCGATAAGACTAGATAACTGCGATCGTAAAACAGCAAGCTTGGATTGATTTTCAAGTCGCTTGTCTTGAAGGCTCGTCTTCAATCGCTCAACAAGAGTCGGGTCTGGAATGGGAACCCCTGTTTCGACAAGTAAGTTTTGCGCTTTCTCTTGTCGCTGGAGATTCTCGAAAGTCTGATCAAAAATGCTTTCGGCTTTCAAACAGGCCGCGATTCCATAGTGCAGTTTCATCGCGTTTGCGGAGGCTGTTTGTTTGAGCCGAAACGCGACTGCTGTCCGAAACACGCGAACTATTTCCTGTGCGGACTCGGTATCAATGCAGTTCGCACTGGAATGTGTAGATCGCGCTTTTTCGTCAATTGCTATCAATTTGGCTGTTCCACAGCGTTCCGACGCCATTCGGCTGATCTGGGTTGCGGAAATTGATAGATGTTCGGGTTCTTTTTGACTCGGTAGTTGGTACGGCGTTGAGCTGCTAACCAAGAACGGCTTTAGCTGATTCGCCTGTCCTTTTGCAGACTGCAAACCACCCATCGAACATAGAAAAAAAAGCGCAGCAGCACACCCAAATAACTGACGCTCTGCGTTTTTCCTTCTGATCCAGGTCGATGACCTTACCATCTGAGCGAACTTTGCCGGGAAATCAAGTGACAGCGTTTCTTTTGAATGCGCATCCGATGCATTGTAGATCGATTGACCGGTCCATTTTTGTGTAAGAGGATTTCTCAAATACGTGTCGTTCTCTTTAGGCAAGATTTAGCGAGCGTGAAAACGTGCTAGCATTGGAGTCAAATGGTCGATTTTTGGATTCAGCGATAGTGGACGGCAATTCTCAAGGAAACGCGAAATCGTAGATCTGAGAGCAAATTCCGATCGAGGTTTCGTAACACATTTAATTAGTAATGCATTTAATTTGACGAATTATTCGATCAGCCCAGTGAATAAATGCTGTGGATAGAGCCTCTTTCTTTTTGTGCTTGTTTTGGACGACGCTCCAGTAAGGGTTCATGACTGTGGCGACGGAGCCTGATAGACCACTTGATCAAGCCATTGTTGCAGAATGCCACGGTGCTTTTTCAAAAATGCTCGAACGATATGCCTGGGCTATCGTACGGGACTGGTCTCTGGCCGCAGATGTCGTTCAGACCGGCTTTGCAGCTCTGTCCCGTTTCGGGGGTGACGTGGCTCCAGAGGCTCGAAAAAGTTGGCTATTTCGCGTTGTGCACCGAGAGGCCTTACGCGTTCGGGAACGACAAAAACCCTACGTGCAAACCACTTCAGATCATACGTCTGCGGTTTTTGAGAGCCATGCTTCCTATCATATCCACCCGCTATCGAAGATGGCGGACCAAGAAGATGTTGAACAACTAACCAAACATATCGGGGAATTGCCACTTGAACAAAGGGATGTTTTGCGACTCCGTTTTTTTGAAAACAAAACCTTCGCGGAAATCGCACAGGTCATGCAAACCCCTATTGGAACTGCTTTGTCCCGGATGAGGCTGGCTTTGGAACGACTGCGATCGATGACGAAAGAGAACGGAGAAAATAATTTATCATGACGCCCAATCCGAAACGGGAAACCAATGAATCGCAGATGCATTTAGATGCCATGCTTTATGTCCTCGAGGATCCAGCTCTGGATCGAGAAGCGTATGAAGCAAGTTTGGAGGACAATAGCCAACTTGCAGAGATTCTCGCAGACGCCGTCGCGGTCTGCCAGTTGACCCAAAGTGTTACCTCATGGGAGAAGTATTCGATTCCTTCCGCAGTTTGGGCGACTCCAACAGCATCGAACACCCACCCAGTTCGAGGCTGGCGATTCGTCGGATCGATTTGGGCCTTGGCTGCATCGATTCTGATTGCATGCTTCTTGGGTTGGCAAGTGTTCAATCACAAATACTCTGGATCTTCAGAAATCGCAAACTTGAACGCTGAAAGCCTTTCCTTGGACAACTTGGTGTTGGCATGGGGGGACATGCAGTCCGATCGTCCTTCCTTTCAACAAGGGCGTGAACAGGTCGAAATCGAATCGGAAAGCAGCTTGGTCATGACGGATCCCGTTGGCGAAAGAGACGTTCCGGAGTGGATAGTCTTGGCAACCTCGGACATTCTTGATGGCGGCCTGGAAACACGCGACGGGAAAGGACTTCTCCAGTGAATGAATTCCAACGGTCTCGTTTTCATCGCAAAACACGCGCAGCTCTCTCTGTGTTATTGTTCGTTGCAATTTGCTTTTGCTTCGATTCTGTTCGTGCACAGGAGGATGGCCAAAAGAGCGAATCCCAAGTCCCGAATAACTTTGAGCAACTCGAGGTGGACTCGATTTCTTTCGTACAAGAACATCATGCGGAGTTGGTTACTCTGCTCAAATCGTTAAAGGTAATGCGTCAAAAAGAGTACGAAGTAGCCATTCGCGATATTGGACGAACCAAGAAACGATTGGAATCGCTGACGAAGCGAGAACCGGAATTACAAGGGATGGAGTTGGAGGCATGGAAACTAAAGTCCCAAATCGATCTGTTGCTGGCAAAAGGTATCGCTCGCGATAAATCGTTTGACAAAAAAGTGCTACGTGAATTGATTGGGCTGCAGATTGAAAATCAAAAAAAACGATGGAAACATGAACAGGCGACGCTGACAAAGAGGCAAGAGCAACTTGCTGAGCAACTTGCAAACGTCGAAGGGCATGAAAATGAAAAGATTGATCTGCAGTTATCAATCCACCTAAAAAGTGTGGACAACAAGATCGGCAAGGCAAAGAAGTCCAAGCAAGACGCGAAACCCATCAACCTGGAAAAGGAATAGCCTTGAACTCATTCAACAATAGAAATCTCTGGAACTTGACGAGTCCCAACATGCACCGATTGCCAAATTCTTTCCTCGTTTTGTTAACTGTCGCATTGCTAACACCTCAATCGAATGGTGAGGTTCCAATGGCGCCGCTCGAAGTGCGATTTCGTCCCAATTCAGAGGGTGTGGCGTTGACCTCGGAAGTACCAGACTTCCAGAAGCATGTTTCGCCGCTACTAGGCCGTTTAGGATGCAACGGTCGTGCATGTCACGGTTCATTTCAAGGCCAAGGTGGTTTCACATTGTCCCTCTTTGGCTATGACTTTGATGCAGATCTCAAGGCGTTGTTGGAAAAGGATGCGTGTCGCGTTGATGTCAAAGATCCGCTTGCGAGCAAGATACTCACCAAACCCGTAGATGCCGAAGTACACGAAGGCGGCCAAAGGTTCAAGAAGGACGGCTGGGAGTATTGGGTCTTAAGAAAGTGGATAGAAGCGGGCGCGCCGAAAACGAATTCAAGCCAAAAGGAAACCGTTCAGAAGTTGGAACGGCTAGAGGTTTCACCCCTTGAAATCCAGTTTTCGTCCAAGGAACAAATGCAGTCGCTCCATGCTATTGCGATTTGGGGAGACGGTTCTCAAGAGGATGTGACTTCTTTGTGTCGATTTTCAAGCAATGATACATCCATCGCAAAGATTGACGAAAAGGGCTTAGTCAGAGCTGGAGATGCGGGAGATACGCATGTCGTGGTTTCCTATGACAACGCAGTTGTGCCAGTAAGCGTATTGCGCCCTGTCGGCCAACCAGGGCAACTCAAGCAACAAATAGCCAACGCGAAAAACGAGGTCGACCGATTGGTTCTACGGAAGCTTGACAAGTTGGGGATCGATCCGTCGGATGACGCAACCGACGCGGAATTTTTCCGAAGAGTCTCGCTGGATGTTGCCGGTACGTTGCCAACATCAGATCAAGTCCGCAAGTTTTTGGCCGACCCCTCCCCAGACAAACGTCAACAGGCCATTGAACGCTTGTTGGAATCACCTGGGTACGCCGGCTGGTGGACTACGTTCCTGTGTGACCTGACCGGAAACAACGATGATCAGCTCAACAATTTCTCTCCATTTCCAGGGCAGTCCAGTCAGCATTGGTACCAATGGATCTATGCGCGAATAGCCAAGAATACTCCGTACGATCAGATCGTGGAAGGAATTGTAACGGCGGTTTCGAGAGAGCCAAACGAAAGTTACGCCGAGTATTGCGAGAAGATGAAGCATGTTTGTCAAGACAAATCCGGTAAGAGTTTTGCCGAACGGTCCGACATGATGTACTACTGGGCACGGCGAAATCAGCGGACAAAAGAAGAGCGTGCGATTTCGTTTGCCTACGCATTTTGCGGTGTGCGCATTCAATGTGCACAATGCCACAAGCATCCGTTTGACCAATGGTCGAAACAAGATTTTGATCAGTTCGAGAACCTCTTTGATGGCGTCACTGCGAATCAAAACAGCTACATGCCCGAATCGAAAGACGAAGTTGAAAAAATGATAAGCGAACTTGGGCTTGCAAGTTCGCTCAAGGGAAATGATCTAAGGAAGAAGCTTCTGGAAGTTAGTAAGGACGGAAAAACAATCCCGTTTCCTGAACTCTTTGTCCGTCTGACCAAGCCGTCAGAGAACAAAAATAGCAAGAAGGGGGCGGTGCAAGTGAAAAAGCTACCGACAGCGCGTTTGCTTGGCTCCGACTACGTCGATCTTTCAAAGGTCGACGATCCTCGGGTACCTTTAATGGATTGGCTGAGAAGAAAAGACAATCCTTACTTTGCAAAGTCAATTGTCAATCGAATCTGGGCACACTATTTTCAATCTGGAATTGTAAATCCGCCCGATGACCTTAATCTTGCCAATGCTCCAAGCAACGTGGAACTGCTTGACTATTTGGCTTCTGGTTTCATTGAAAACAAGTACGATCTCAAATGGCTTCACCGAACTATTTTGAATTCCGCTTCCTATCAGCGCAGCTGGCAAACCAATGAGACAAATGCCCTAGACAAACGTAATTTTTCGCACGCTATCTTAAGGCGATTGCCTGCGGAAACAGCATACGATGCGCTGAGGATTGCTTTGTCCAATTCAGAACACGCACAGGCAATGTGCAATCTGGATAGTGAAAGAGCGATGACGATGGCAGGAGCAAGCGCCGAGGACAAAAAGAAAAAAAATGCGCCTGCCACCAACTACGCACTTACCGTTTTTGGCCGATCCATTCGCGAAAGCAACTGCGACTGCGACAAGTCAGCGGACCCAAGTCTCTTGCAAACCGTCTTTATTCGCAATGATTCGGATGTTCTGCAAGCCATGAACGATCCGAAACATAGCTGGCTGGCCCAGGTCGCAAAGGAGAAGAACCTCAAGATGACTGCAACCAAGAATATTGCTGCGAGTCCGCAAATGAACGAGGAAATGAAATCGATGACAAAGAAAGATCCTGCAGACGAACTCGATCTCAATATCCGCAAGTACAAAATGCAACTTGAACGGCTCGAGGGCAAGGTAGGGAGTGAAAAGATCATTCGAGATATCAAATCCCGATTGGCACTATCGGAAAAGCGGTTGTCAGATCTCCAAGCGAAAAGAGGTGCTACGCCGGACGAAAGGCCCGTGCTGGCCGTTCACGAAGACAAGACGACTACCAAAGTCACCGAGGGAGTGACCGAGGGAGTTGCATGCGAGTTAGTGGATGAAGCGTACCTGCGAACGCTGTCTCGACACCCCACGTCGCAAGAGCTGGAGACTTCCAAACGGGCGATTGCAGCAGCCGAAACCCCAATGAACGGGATTGGCGACGTCCTTTGGGCATTGATCAATTCTAAAGAGTTCATACTAAACCATTGATGTACAAGAGCATGGAATACGAACTGGATTTCGCTCGCTATTATGAACCAAAGCCAAGCGTAGAAGGGGCTACCGCTCAAGAAACGACAAACGGAAAGTTCACAAAACATTTTATATTCGTTTAACAAATTAGGGTCATAACCATGTCGCTTCAAAGATATTGCGATGGAATAAAACGACGGGACTTTATTCGAGTCGGTGCTCTTTCTACAAGTGCGTTTACACTGGCGAACTACCTGAAATGGTCCGAAGCTGGACAAGTTCAAGCGGGAAACGCGACCTCGGGAATCTTTATCGACCTCAATGGCGGCCCGTCGCATTTGGATACCTTTGACCCAAAACCGGATGCACCAGAAGGGATTCGGGGAGACTTCAAAACGATTGCTACGAGTGTGCCTGGAGTTCACATTTCAGAGCAATTGCCAAAAATGGCGAAGTGCTTCGACAAGTATGTAATTCTTCGCGGCGTATCCCACACGCTCGCCGCGCATAGGCTCGGTAGTGAATACGTGAATACAGGTAGTAAGCCATTGGCTTCCCTGGAATACCCCGGCTACGGTGCAGTTCTCTGCAAGGAAAGGCCCGTTCAAGCAGACATCCCGCCATTTGTTGCTATTCCCAGTAGTGGCCAAAGAGCTGGTTTTCTGGGGATCCAATATGCGCCCATGAACACCGGAGCGACCCCGCAAGCCGGACGACCCTTCAACGTGCGAGGGATCTCTCTAGGCGCAGGCGTGACCATCGAACAACTTGATCGTCGCCAAAATCTCCTTCATGAATTGGATACAACTTTTGCGTCCATGGAAGGGAAAGACCAAGTGCTAACGGGGTTGGACCGCTTCAGCGATAAAGCCTATTCGATGCTTACAAGTGAACGCGCTCGATACGCTTTTGATATTTCGAAGGAAGCCCCATCGTTTGCATCGCAGTTCGGAACCGATCCGTTTGAACAAAGCTGTTTGTTGGCCGTAAGGTTAATCGAGTCGGGCGTTCGCTTCGTATCGCTGCAAGTCGGTGGCTGGGACAACCACACTGATATTTTCAATAACCTAAAAACGAAACTTTTGCCAAAGTTGGATGGCGGCGTATCCGCTCTGCTAAACGGCCTCGAACAAAAGGGCTTGCTCAGCTCCACCTCCGTTATGGTAACGGGTGAATTTGGACGTACACCGAAAATCAATACGCGTGCAACGCTGGGTGGTCGCGATCACTACCCTCGCTGCATGTTTATGTTGATGGCAGGCGGCAAAATTAGAGGCGGGCAAGTGATTGGCCAGAGCGATGAAACCGCCGCTGGACCCGCAAACGAATCGATCTCTCCAAGTGACGCGGCGGCATCGTTCTACCACAACCTGGGAATTGATCCCAAACAGGAATTCCAAACCGAAACTGGCAGACCCATAACCTTAGTCCGTGATGGTAACGTCATTCAACAATTGTTCGCATAGTGATTTCTTAATTCCAACTTCGATAGGTATACGTATGAAAAAGTCGATCCTTTCCCTGCTCGCCGTTTTGAGCATCCTTTTCGGTTCCACAACCCTTAGCGCCCAAGAAAAGAGAGGGAAAAGAAATGTGGCCGAAAATATGGTGACCCAACTTATCAAACAGTTGGACAAAGCTGAATTAAAAGACGACGAAAAGGACAAAATCAAAGACATGTATACAAAGGTTGCGAAAGATGTCGCGAAAAAGCGAGAGGACGTCGGTATCACCGCTGAGATTCTAAAGAAGCGAGTCGAAGCTACGAAAAAGAACAAAGAAGACGGTAAAAAGGGTAAGGAGGCCCAAGAAGCGGTCGAATCGGCCATGGGTTTGAATGCCGACCAATCAAAGGTCTTTAAAGAAACGGAAGAGACGCTTGCGAAAGTTAGAGTAGAGATTGGCAAGTTGATGACTTCGGAACAACTCGCAAAACTACCCGGTCAAGCTCAAAACCTGTTCAAAGAAAAAGCAGGCAAAGGGAAGAAGAAATTGTAAAGAATGAGTTGCCATGGTTGCAGGAGTTGAACGCTGCGGCACTTTGCAAACGCTGGTTAGGGCTCGACCTGTACTACCGCGTTAAGAATGAGGTTTCTAGATCGATCATTTCCTTGTAGCGATTCGCTATTTCCGGACTCGCTACAAGTGGCAAATTTTTCGCCAGCATGATGCTCTCCATCGTATGAATCAGGCGTCTAAACTGAACATCGCGGATTTCGCTTCCAGAGGATTTTTCGCGGGCTAACAGACGATCGTCTAACCCTTTCTTGAATGCCGCGAAACTCGGCAACTGGCGAAACTCCTCAAGAATACTCTCGCCCTCCTTTCCAAAGAGCCATGGCAAATCTTTCCAACCGGACGGCTTCTCCAGATCTGGCCAGCTTTCGATCAGCTCTCTTTGGAATTCGCGGCGGCTTGAGCTGCGAGGTCCGCGTCGTCCGGACGCCCCGGGTCCGCGACGCCCTGGAATAAAACGAGACTGTTGAAACTGTTCAGTTTGAGCAATATTTTGGCGAAACACCTCGGCCACCTCGCAATCCAATGCCAATCCCAGCTGTTGAGCAAGGAACTCAATAGTCGCAGATTGACTCTTGGATCCAAGTCGAGAGATTTCCTGGAGTTGACCAGGGAAATACCCAAGCCCGAGTGCCTCGACGGATTCTTCGATTTCACTTGGGCCCCCTTTCATGCGAGTCGATTCATAGCCTGCAATCCGGCTATAGTACCGCAGGAACATATCGCTGCTCCGAAGTGGTATATCGATGGTCTGGCTCGCACGGACCGCGTAGGCGTGCGCTTCGTCCAATGCGACGCGGCCATCGTTATCGCAATCCACTCCGACAGCGACTTTTCCGGTTCGTGTCTGTCCCAAGAACGCCCCCCAAAAGTAACTGCTGTACTCCTCATCATTCTCAATGTCAGGCCTACAGCCTGCTGCGGGAAGATCAAAACGCTGTGCAAAGAAACCCGTGCGAACCGCCTTGGACAATCCGTTTACTGCCTCCCCACCCGCAAACATGGAATTGGCAAAGCCTCCGCAATAGCACTGAGCCATTACCATCACAACAGGAATGTTGCTAGGCAGTCGATCTAACCATTCTGAAAACTTCTTCATACTTAGCGATTCCTTGCGCCAGCAAGTGATGGACGTGTTCATTGGATCTTTACCCATTGCAGCACTGCCATGGGCTGTGACGTAAATAATCAATCGATCTCCCGGCATCAATCGTTCAGCCACTTCATCCAAACCACTCTTGATCGACTTAGGGAGAATAGGCCCGCGGATGTTAGGAACTTGGTGGTTTCGATAACTGAGGTTCTGCCGATCGAGGGCAAATGCGGATTCCAACAAAACAAGGGTCGGCGTGTCTGTGCCCTTCTTTGCTTCGATCACTTGCAGATCTTCTGCGGGGTCTAATCCGTCTGCAAAAAAAATCTGATGGTCTGCAGTTTCCCTAAATCTCTCACGCACAATTTTTTGGAAGAATAGCACATTGGCCTCCAGCGATGCCTGATTCCCGGCTGGTTCATAGCCACCGCCGATGGTCAAAATGTAATCGCTGGCCGAATTCTTCGCGCCGCAGGAAAGGCATGCGAAAAGAACGATCGTACGCACGAAAATGTAATGGCAACTAGTCGTACCGTTGCGTTGCATTTTTCGAAACAAGTCTTGCATGTGAACGTACACTCGAATGCCCCTTGATCTTCGCCCCAGTGCGGCTTGCGGTTTCTATAGAAAGGTCTACTGTTCTGCGATGCAAAACAAGTGCTTTTCGCCTCGAATAAACAGCTCTTTTCCAGCAGGCGAAGGAGTTGCATCGACGGGCTCCCCAACGGAATTCGAGGCTACAATACTCAAATCGATTGCGTCCTTAATCACCACCGTCTTGCCATTTCTATCGGTGAGGAAAACGTACCCGCCCGCAGCGACAGGCGAAGCGTAGGTTGATTCGATGCCAGGAATTCGGCTCGCCATGTAAAAAGGTTTTCCGGTTTTGGCATCCACACAGGAAAGCTGTCCCGACTTGCCTTTGTAGAAGTAAATGCGTCCTGACGATAGAATCGGCGAGCCGATATCGGGTGTGTCACGGTCAATGGTCCATGCCACATTGTCGGTCCCTTTGATGTCTCCTTTTCCTTTCATTCGGAATGCACCTAAAAAAGAACCCCGATGCCCACTACCCACAAAAGCGAGCTCGTTGTCAGCTACGGCTGAAGCAATCGGTCGCTCGGTTTGCCCCGTGCATCGCCAAAGTTCTTTTCCGGTTTCAAGGTCATACGATCGAGCAAAACTCTGACCGTTCATAATGATTTGCTTTTTTCCCTGGTATTCTGCTACCAACGGAGTTGCCCAGCACGTCGGTTCTTCGCGTGGAGTCTTCCAAATAGTTACGCCTGTCAATTTGTCCAACGCGTAAAGTGCCGAAGGTCCTTCATGATCCCATGGTACGAGAATCTTATTCCCTTCTAAGGTTGGCGAGCTTCCTTCGCCAAACGTATTTCGGGTGCGCATGTTGCCAAAATCGTTGCGTTTCCATACGAGCTTACCATCCATGGAATAGCAATAGAGTCCGCGTGAGCCGAAATGCGCGTAAACGTGTTGGCCATCTGTGCAGGGTGATGCAGAGGCGAAGCCGTTGGTAGAATGCGTCTCCTCATGCGGCGTTGCAACGATTGCAGTTTGCTGCCACTTCAATTTGCCATCGGCTCGGTCATAGCAAAGCAATTTAAATTCAAGATTGGGAAGCTTTCCTGCATTTTTTCCCGTCGCAATTGCAGTCGTAACAAACACCGAGTCGTCCCAAATAACCGGTGAAGCGGAACCGCGGCCTGGCACCTCAACTTTCCATCGAACGTTGGTGGTCGGGCTCCATTTTGTGGGAGGGGTCGCATTGATCGCTACCCCATTTCCGGTCGGGCCTCGCCAATGTCCCCAGTTATCTGCCAGAAGGCTTGGACATAGAATTACGCAAAACACAGGGATGGCAACCTGTCTTATCATAATGATTCCTTTTAGATTTCAGTTTTTGCAAATCGCACGCAACCGAATTCTAATCGATTTGAAATCGAATAACATGCAAAGTGCCGATATGGTTCAGGAACCGGTTTCGCGTTTGGAAGTTCAAGTAGACCTCTGCCCCTGAACTAATCAGCGGCACGCACCGCGTCTTAAAAAAACGCGAAGCGGAGCCAGGAGCCTAGAAACGAGTGTGTCGTCAATAGTCACGATCTATCCAATTACCGTAGGCTTATCGGATGATCCGAATTTGTCTTCCCTCCGGGACTTTAGGCTCTGCAGCAATCCCAGTTCAAAATCTCTGGGCATCAAAGAGGTTTACGAACTCTTTCCAGGTGGTCCGCCGAGCCCTGCCCACGCCGCCAATCTCCCCTCTCTTGCTCCGTCGTAGACTTTGCATCGTTTTGTATCGCCTAAGCAAACCACCCAGAGTATCGCTATATTATTTGTCGTTGGAAACCACCAGGATACAGATATGTCAGGGCGGTATGCCACATAGTGTTTTAGCACAATTTAAGGTCTCTAGGCCAATTTAACTTTGGGGTAGCGAAACTCGTCAAGAGTTTCGGAAAGTGTAAAACTCTGGGGTAGCGAAACTCGTCAAGAGTTTCGGAAAGTGTAAAACGCCGAAAGTTTCGACGACGTCGTCAAAACTTTCGCTACGGTCAAACCCATACCAACCCTTAAGTTCAAGATGGACAAAACGATTGTGAAACCTATGCAAAAAACTTTGCATAGACATGTGTTAGCTCTAAATCAAGTAGGCCACGGTGTTCTATGCAAGCCCCCAGTCGAATTGCAAATGCTGCGAAACAACGTATTCACGCAGCTCAGGAAAGTATTGGACGCTCGATGGAGAAGTTCGAGCGAGGACGGCCGCTTGATGCGGAAACAGACCCAACACGAAAGGCAGCCTATGTTGCTGCACGCGTGGGTGTGGATATCGACACAGCAAGACGAATCATCAACTATGAGGATCCAAATAAGCTGGGATTGAAAGGAGAATCGCTCTACCGGGCCGAGGCAATTCAAGGGACAACGGTAGATTACATTGGCGCCGCGTGGCTTGAAGCCGGCCGACTCGCCAGCAACGCAGTCGCACGCATCATATTCCAAGATGGCGGGCCCCAAGGTACTGGGTTCCTAGTCTCCGATAATTTGCTTCTGACTAATAACCACGTAATTCCCGACAAGGCGACCGCCAATACGATGCATGTGGAATTCCACTACGAAATCAAATTGGGGCAAACTCAGCCGGCGCCAGTTCGATTCAAACTCGATCCCAATACCTTTTTCGAAACGGATGATACAGATGATTTGGACTACACGTTGATTGCAATCGGTCAGCCTGTTTCAGGAAATACATCGTACGCGCAGTTTGGACTTTGTTCTCTTAGTGCCAGCATTGCGAAGCATGCTGTTGGTGCGCCGGTAAACGTAATCCAACATCCGGACGGCGACTATAAGCAAATCGTAATTCGAGAGAACCGAATCATACATCGCGGCGACAATGTTCTACATTACATAGCCGACACGGAACCCGGAGCCTCTGGATCACCCGTTTTCAACGATGATTGGCATGTTGTCGCATTGCATCACTGGGGATCACCACATAGAGAAACCTCAGCCAACGGCCGCCCTCTTTCCACGGAAGTCAACGAAGGCATTCGAATCAGTGCTATCGTCGGCGAACTTCAAGCTCGCATGCCGAATATGACTGCTGTGAAACAGCAATTGCTTCAAGCTGCACTGGCCGCACCGGAACCTAGCAGTTATGGCACACGTATTGTGCGATTTCCGGGAGAGGGGAAACATACAGTTTTTTCGCCGGGAGATGCATCGTCCAAATCTACTTCTAACGAGAATGAGAATGGAACCAACCAAGAAAATGCGGAGGCAGGCGCTCCTGCCAGTTTGATTGACCGCAACTACACAAATCGTCGTGGATACAACGAGCAGTTCCTTTCGGGACTATTCATTCCGATGCCTCAGCTCAACACAGCGCAACGAGCTGCGGCTGCGCGAGTGAATGGAGTCGGCGACACGGGGAACCCATACGAGTTGAAATACCAGCACTTCAGCGTCGTTGTGAATGCATCCCGCCGAATGCCTTTCTTCACCATTTGCAACATCGATGGTTCTCGGAAGATTTTGTTGACCCGCGACGGTGTCGTGAGGCGTGGACCGGAAGCATCCGAAACTTGGGCAATGGATCCGCGAGTGCCTTCAAGCTCTCAATTAAGCGATGCCTTCTATGACCGGATGCGTCGATCATTGGGCATCCCACGCGGAAACAATTATTCCGAGTTCCTGGCTCGTGGTCACATGACCCGCCGCGAAGAACCTAACTGGGGAACGATTCCGCTTGCGCAACGGGCGAATAACGATACGTTTCATCACACGAATGGCTGTCCGCAGGTACAAAATGCATTTAACGGGTCACGGGATGCCTGGCTCGGGCTGGAAGACTACGTGCTGAACAACACGGACGACTCCAATTTGCGAGTGACCGTAATTACTGGGCCTGTGTTTTCAGAAGACGATGACCCGGAGTATCTGGATTCTCAGTTTGGGGCGATCAAGCTACCGCGACAATTCTGGAAAATAGTCGCGCGTGTTGAAAACGATGAGCCTAAAGTATTCGCCTTGTTGGCAAATCAAAGCGCGGCGATTGAGGCTCTATTTGAGGCAAGGCGCCTGCGAGGCGGCGAAGCGGCCGAAGCATTATGGGACTGGCCCAATAATCTTAGCAATGAGTTTATCTCGACCGTCGAAGAGATAACGTCATTGACAGGGCTAGATTTTGGCGACTTGGCGTCGCATGATGTATTCGTAGGACAGCCGGAAGCAGGGCGATTGCTTCGTTCGCCCGATATTCTATTCCCACGCCGCGCGTCAAATGTAAGCTCCGGATTTGGTCGATTTGAATCGATGAGCGCCTTCCTTGAAGCTTGGGAATGCTATCTTCGCAGCGTTTCAGTCGACAGTGCTGAAACTGAGCGAACCGAACCTCGCCGTCGGTCGAAGACACAACCAAGGCAAAGAAAACTCGCCGAGATAGACGCCAAAGTTTGCCGTCTATTCGCAGACGACCTCAGCGGAGCCAAGCATCAACAGTTCACTGCGGTACCCACGAAGTGGATTGCGGGCGATGTATCTGCAAAAGAAAACGTACAGGATTTGATTACGGCCGAGACCGAAGTGCGTTTAGCTGTTCGCTTTGGCGACAGTCGAGGACTAGCCGATCGCATTCCTGGTTTACGTCGCGACACAGAATTGCGGATCAAGGGCGAATGGATTGGGGCAGACGAGGCATTTAGCATAGGAGGTGAACGACTTCCTGTCCTTCACTTTACGCATGATCCACTGGGTTTCGTCTGTAAGGAATCTCTCTGTTATAGCTGAGAATTCGAAGAGCATACGTGAGTGGTATGAAGATCCTATGGCAAACTGTTTGTCGATGAAGCTGGAACGAACAAGAATGTTCCAGCAGGAAAGGAGTAATGCGTATTCAAGCCATTCCCGGGCGTCGATCTGCATCAATGGTTTGAGTCCATAGTAAGGACATTCCGAATGGACAACTTTAGAGCCTCTTCGGAATCTGGTCCGACCCAAGCCCAGCCACTCAAATTCTGGTCCTTTTCTCGCCACGCCCGCTCGATGGGAATGTAACCGGGACCGCATTCACCATAGCCTAAACACATGACAAAACTCTCGGGTCGTAGCTGTTGTGCATACAACTGATACTCCACGTAAGTCTCTGCCGGCAATAGAAGTAGTTGGGCGAGCCCAAAATCAATCAATGGCAAATCGATCTCATGCCCAGATTTCACCCGCTCATACCAAGCCAAGCCCATTGCTGCTTCTGCACGATGGAATGGATTGCGATCACTTTTGAGACGCTGTTGCAGCAACGCTTCTGTGTGGAATTCGGTGTTCCGTGCAGTCAATGGGATTTTGACGCTACAAAACGTCACCTCTGTTATCGGGTGAAGGAGCGTGTTCTTCCATGCGTCTATCATGGCGGAATGCAGACGCGAAGCAAGCTCCGCTCGTTGTCGAGGTCGACCATCGTTGTACTTGCCCGCCGTGACGTTTCCCGCGCATCCGGTGGCGTAGATTTGCAGCACCGAAGGATAATCAAGCTGCAGTTGTTCACGGGCCAGGCCGACAAAATCAATGCTCACTTCCCCTTTGCCATAGTAGCTCATCGGATGCACTGCATAGCTGTGCAGTGCGCATAACGGGATGTCGTCATTCCAGAAACTGAGAGTGCGTAACCAGGGATCGATCTCACCCTCTGCCCCGTCGGATGCTTGCGCATTATTGCCACTGCTGCTGTAGCGGCCATAACTAACCGACCCGTCGGGCAATAGAAAACGCCGATTGGAAGCAATGCGGTCCACTTTCCCCTTCCCCAAGCCGAAGTGTGTTACCCGACGCTTATGGATGAGACCTTCGCGCATTGCAACCAGCACGCGTTGAATGCAAATGCGATTGAAGTCTGGCCAACACACACTAGCCAACTGAATAGGTTCATTCAGCTCAGGCGGTGCCAACGTTCTCCAATGCCCCTGTTTCTCCACTTCGTGCAGCAGAGATTCTGCTTCGGCATCCATCACCGGGGCGTCGTGCACGTGCGTACTGCTTACGAGCACGCGCTGCGGGTCTGTGTTTAGCTCCTCTGCGATGGCCCGACGCCAGTTGTCGTACAAGCTACCGCGAACCTCGCACCAATCGAGAGAGATCATGACAAGCGGTTTTTGGTCGTCAAGTGTCAACACGAAACCCTTGGCCTGCAGGCGTTCTTTGATGCTATGGGCCGGCGTAACACCACCCCCCATGCATGGATGGCCAATTGGGATAGTGATGTCGGTACCGAAGGTAGCGAGCATGGATTCCCCGCGGAGCACGTGTGCCTGCGCTACCAAGAGCAAACTTACTAACCAAAATCGGAATCGATACGGCGTCATGATTGGCACAATTTGGAAAGCTGGGCGCTGGGGAGCCGCTGCGCTGTGATTGGTACGATAGAGAGTCCCTGCAAAAGACCGACGTTTCGCTTTTTAGCTCTCTCTAAGCGTGCTCATTATAACTGCGACTTCCTTTAAAAAATGCACCTTAGTGTGTAGTTTATAGACGCGGTTATTGAAATGGCAATGGAAGGATTGAATAGCTAATGATGAAGATTGCTTGCGGTGTGAATTTCTAGTGCTTCACCCAACTTTTATTTGGGGGTAACGAACCCCTTGACCAGTTGCCTATGTTCCTTCGGCGTACTGCTGCGGCAGATCCTGGTGGAATCCGCCATGCCACATTGGTTAGCGACGCGTAAACGCAGCCGGTTCCTGCAGCGACTCGAGCATCGCGGATAGGAAATCGAAGTTCCGTCGGACGCCCCAGTCTTTTTGAGTCATTTGCAAAGGAATACTGGGTCTTCGCGATACAAACTATCATCAATATCAAACAAGTTCGAGTGGATCTACAAACAGCTCCAGTGGTCAAATGTGGCAGCTTGGCCGATGAATTCTCCATTGCGATTTAACACCGTCCAGAGCAAAGCTTTTTCAATCATGAAACGTTTTCCGGTTTGCGAAATACGCACGCCACAATAATCGTCGACGTAGCCGAACTCACGCGTACGCTCAAGCAATCTCTGACGTTCATCGCGGTGAAGCGGTTCTGCGGTCAAGCGAGACGGCATACCGAGAAATTCCTCGAGTCGCAATTCCCATAGGATCAGCGCTTTTTGATTTCCATATTGAAAGGTCGGATCGCTTTGAGTGCCATGCGCAACCACGACTTGCGGCGCATTCCAAAGACCTAGAAGGTCTATTTCTATAGTCCTGCGTTCGAGCAATTCTCTGCCCGTCCACCGTCGAAAAGAGTCGAGCAGGCACTGTGTGAAATCAAGCCAAGCGGCGCGCGGTGCAGTTTCTGGCAGTGGATTCATGAGACAACCTGCGAAGAATGAGGTGGTGAACGCGTATCCGAATCGATCAAAAAACATTGGCGTCTCAGTTTTTGGACTGCGCTAAACCCTGGTAAGCTTCGGCGTATCTTTTCCCCAATTCACGAAACGATTCTGAGTCGAAATGAACTTTATCCCCTTTGTGATTCAGTCCCACCGAGCTCACATAAGAGGTATTTGGAACTTTCGCGGGCAAAGCACGATGTGCTGAGTCCACTTGGAAATGAAACTCGTCCCAGCGTGCATCTTCGAATTTCCCCATTTGGCCTACAATGAATGGCACGTTATTGCTATTCAGTTTCCCGCGAAAACGCTTGATCAAATCGTGGAGTTTGGCTTCATAGGCTTCCGATAATTCACGATTCGAATCGCTTTCACCTTGATGCCAGAGGATGCCAGAAAGAGTTCCTGATTTCAAGGCTATGTCGGCCCGCTTCATACTATCATCCCAGGGATGACTCTTGGTGGGTGCATAGTACTCACCAGGTTTCCATGCATCGATCGGAGAACCACCCACTGCACAGGGAATAAGTCCAACGGTTACTCCTGGATTCGCATCGGCGATGATTTGGCCAAACGTTTTTCCAAGCCCAACTCCGGCCGCAGGCTTGTCGAAGTGCATCGGATCGATGGCAGCTACCCATTTGCCCGTTTTATCAAGCATGAGCACACGGGAGTGCGGAGTCGTATCCTGATTGGCAATCTCGCCTCGACCAGCCATATTCGATTGACCCACCAGCAAAAAGAGTTGAAATCGTTCCTTGGTTGGCAAGGAAACGTCCTGGGCCGAAACGCTATCGACCAATAGGAAAACAAAATAAATGAACCCTTTTGAGAAAGGAATGCCAAGTTTGCTTGTGTGTGGTTGCATGAAGAATCGATCCATAAATGCGATCTTGCTTTTAACGTTGACGAGTTGATGAATTGTGTCTTTCGTTTCGACTGGCGGCGTGGCCATATTCAGATGGATGTTGCCGGTTTTTCATGATTCCATAGCGAATCAACATCCCCAGTAATGCACCCGCGCAGACCGCGACAAGTACCAAGATCGAGGCGAAATTCTGGTTGCGAGTAAGTCGACGAACTGACTTTTTAAGGTGCAGACGGCGCAATTGCAACAAAATTCTGACATGATCGGCAGCGGCGTTTAACGGCTTTTGCGACACAGCCGACAAAAGTAGCAGGCACGCTCCGCCGTGCCGTATGCTTGCGTATATTGGCTGGGTTTTCAGGCGGACGGCACATGGAATGTACCTGCTACTTTGACTTTTGTCGGCTGTGTCTTTTGCATTTCGGGCCGTCGCTGGATCCGTGGGGCGAACTCCGAAGCAATTCATCAAGCGTATCACATTGGACAGGCATTTACAGAAATCATGCGTCGCGGGGTAGTTTATACTGGTAGGCTCGCACTCGTCCTGACGCACATCGCATTCATGACAAGTCGATGCATTCAATATGGGGTACAGAATGGGCACCAAGCAGAAATCGCCACCGACGGCTGACGACCGCCGTTGTGGTAATAGCGTCGCCGCCCTTAAGCAAAGTTTTTTGGACAACCTGAGCTATAGGCAAGCCAAGTTTCCTGAGGTTGCCACGGACCATGA
This sequence comes from Pirellula sp., assembly GCA_031374515.1. Lineage (GTDB taxonomy): Bacteria > Planctomycetota > Planctomycetia > Pirellulales > Pirellulaceae > JBKCUI01. The sequence continues at coordinate 50,676 of JANMGH010000111.1, forward strand.
TCGCTACATGGCATTGGCGCACACCGTGCGAGACCGGATCATCCATCGATGGTTAAGAACCGCCAGCACGTACTATCAGCACGCCAGCCGTAGTGTATGCTATTTCTCGGCTGAATTTTTGCTCGGGCCTCACCTGGGCAACAACTTGGTCAACCTTGGGATTGAGCCCGAAACACGCCAGGCGATGAGCGAGTTGGGGCTTGATCTTGACTTGCTGTTGGCCAACGAAGAGGAACCGGGCTTGGGCAATGGCGGTTTGGGTCGGTTGGCCGCATGTTACCTCGATTCGCTTGCGACATTACAAATCCCTTCCATCGGTTACGGGATCCGATACGAGTTTGGCATCTTTGACCAGATCATCCGCGATGGTTGGCAAGTTGAGCTGACCGACAAGTGGCTTCGATACGGCAACCCCTGGGAAGTACCTCGGCCTGAGATCATTTTTGAAGTCGGCTTTGGCGGGACGACGCATGGAAGTGTTGACGCCAACGGCCAATATCGCGTGGAATGGAATCCTGCATCGCGAGTGATGGGGATGGCATACGACACCTTGATTCCAGGTTACGGCAACAGCAACGCAAACATGCTGCGACTTTGGCAGGCTCAAGCTCCCGAGTCATTCGATTTCCAGGCCTTCAACGTCGGTGACTACTACCGCGCCGTTCAAGAGAAAATGGTCTCCGAGAACATAACCAAGGTGCTTTACCCAAACGACGAAGCGTTGCAAGGAAAAGTGCTTCGTTTGCAGCAACAGTACTTTTTTGTATCGTGCGCGCTACAAGACATGATCCGCATTTTCCATCAGCGTGGGCAGAATTTGGAGATCTTTCACGAAAAGTTCACCGTGCAACTTAATGATACTCACCCGGCAATTGGAGTAGCCGAGCTGATGCGATTGCTTGTCGACCAGTACAGCATGGGCTGGGAGCAGGCTTGGGAAATAACGCGCCGCACGTTTGCGTACACCAACCATACGCTGCTTCCTGAAGCACTGGAACAATGGCCGCTGGAGTTGGTGGCGAGGTTGCTGCCACGTCACTTGGAGATTATCTATGAGATCAACCGACGTCACCTTGACGAAGTCCGTTCTCGGTATCCAGGCGACGTTGAACGTGTGCAGCGATTGTCGCTGATCGACGAGCGGCGGGGCGGGGCGTTGCGAATGGCACACCTCGCTTGCCTAGGTAGCTACGCGATCAACGGAGTTTCGCAGTTGCATTCACGGCTGCTGCGCGAAGAAGTGCTCCACGACTTCTACGATCTGACGCCAAAAAAGTTCTGCAACGTGACCAATGGAGTTACGCCGCGGCGATTCGTGCTACTTGCCAATCCACGACTTTCGGCGCTGGTGACGCAGGCCATCGGCGACTCTTGGGTTCGTGACCTAGACCAGCTGCAGCGGCTTGAACCATTTGCGGACGACGCTTCGTTTCGAGCCGAGTGGCGGGCGGTGAAGCGGGCTGTAAAGGTTGAACTTGCGAATCTGGTTCGAGAACGCTCCGGCATTACCATAGATCCTGACACCATGTTCGACGTCCAAGTGAAACGATTTCATGAGTATAAGCGGCAACATCTTAAGGTGCTGCACATATTGAACGAGTACTTTCGGATCAAAATCAATCCCTCAGTCCAAGTCACGCCTCGAACATTCCTATTTGCAGGCAAAGCGGCACCTGGCTACTTCCTCGCGAAGCTAATCATCAAGCTCATTAACTCTGTGGGGGATGTTATCAATGCGGACCCTGATGTGAACGGACGGCTAAAGGTTGCCTTCATCCCGGATTTCAATGTCAAGAACAGCCAAGTCATTTATCCAGCGGCGGACCTATCGGAGCAGATATCGACTGCAGGCAAAGAGGCATCGGGAACCGGCAACATGAAACTCGCCCTCAATGGCGCACTAACCATCGGCACGCTGGACGGAGCTAATGTCGAGATTCGCGAACGCGTCGGCGCGGAGAATTTTTTCTGCTTTGGACTTTCGGTCGAGGGAATCGCCCAACTTCGAACAAGCGGTTACAGTCCTGCAGGCATTGTGAGCTCGAATCCTGAGCTACAGCGAATTCTCGGTGCCTTGGCGGCTGGCACTTTTTCCAATGGAGACGTCGAACGCTTCCGTCCGTTGATCGAAAACCTAGTTCACCATGATCCGTTTCTCGTCCTCGCCGACTTCGCTTCCTACGTCGCTTGCCAATCCAACGTTAGCGAGGCATATCAGGACCAAGAGCGTTGGTCGCGTACGTCGATCCTCAACGTCGCCCGTCTCGGCTATTTTTCCTCCGACCGCAGCATTCGCGAATACTGTCAAAACATCTGGAAGGTCGATGCAGTTGCGTTGGAATGAAATACCTCGGATAAAGGTCAATGGCAATGGTGGCGAAACCATCCAATCGCAAAAGGCAACCGCGAATGGACCAACCACATCGAGTGCTCGCGGTACAATCAGGATCGCTCCAGACTGGCTGGGGTAATAATCGTTCCGACTACAAAGGAGAATTCAAATGCGCCAACGTATAGTGCTACTATGTGTTTATGTTTTATTCGTGCCAATGGTCGCTGCCCAAGAAGTTCCTGGTCGATCGCCGACGTTGATTCCATCTGAGCTATCATCTGCGACACGCTCGCAATCCAATCGTCAATCTAACGCGGCCGCACCAACCGATCCATCCATCAAGGTGGAGCAATCGTTCTATGTACAATTTACCCAGTTTCGATATAAGCACTCACTGGACGTCCATCGCACATCAAGTGAGATAGTACAGACCTTTGACCAATTGCTCAAAGACGGGAAAATCGAACTCGTTCAAACGGTCCGCCTGACTGTGCCTGAGCATCACGAAAATATGATGCAAATCGGCAAGACCACGTCCGTAATTGCGGGAATAACTAGGACCCCACAGGGGATACAACAACAATCGCGGCAATCAGCCTCGTTAGGAACATTGGTTCAGGTCAAAGTCACACCGCAGGAAAGCAAGGTACTGCTGAAAGTTGCTTACACCGTGTCCCGCATGGACGACAATTTATCTGAAGAAAAACAGCCGGACACGGTTACGGTCACTTTCAACTCAACGCTTTTACTGGACATTGGAAAAGCCACCTTGGTTGGCGGAATGACATCGGATACAAACGACTTTTTGATGGTCACAATCAGCAAATCGGCTGCACAATGAGCCGCTGACCTGCGTTCGCCGGAACGTATCCGAAAGCTCATTTAAAAGACGTACCGACACTGCGGAACCAAAATACACTGTTGCGCCAACACGTATCCCTCGTCTCAATAAACGTTGATGAGCCACCGTAGTGCTTTGACCAGATTAGATTTTTGGGTAGCGAAACTCGTCAAGAGCTTCGGTCAGTCCGCAAATCGCCGAACGTCTTGACGACGTATTGACGACTTTCGCTACGCGGCAAAAACCATCAACCCCAATGACAGAGCACTTGGCGCGAATGAAATCAATTTCACGGTTTCCTTGCGCTTTCGCATGCACGGTGGATCATCGGCGTATGCGATCAAACGAAAACGTATAGCGAGCGGGAAATTTTTATTTCCTTTGAGTCTAAGGCACGTCGGGCTCAAACCGGCTAAATTGGGTAGTATTCAGCCTACCGCTCGCTTTGGAGCATGGAACGACGTTTGCTCTTCGTTGTCCGGCTCAATCGAGACAGTAGTTTGCACCCCAATTCCTTTCGAAGGGACAGAAACACAGCATGTCGCATCCCAACTTATCGGCGTCGTATTTGGGACTAAGCTTAAAATCTCCCATCGTTGTTGGCTCTTGCCCATTGACGTTGATTCCCGAGAAAGTGAGGGAAATGAGCATAGCCGGTGCAGGTGCGGTTGTACTTCCGTCTTTGTTTGAAGAGCAAATCGTTCACTTGAGAAACCAACGTGGAGAGCGGGTGAGCGATCGGGAGTCGCAGGTAGAATGGTTGTCTTACGAGCAAATCGAGGACAAGTACAACGGCGGTCCGGAAGCATATTTAGAGTCTATTTCCCATCACAAGAAGTTCAGCGATTTACCTGTCATCGCCAGTTTGAACGGGTGTACTGGTGGGCATTGGTTGGGTTTTGCGGTGGATCTGCAGCGAGCGGGTGCGGACGCCATTGAGTTGATGCTTGAGCCCGAAATAACAGAGCCCAGCGTAAGCGGGGACCGCATAGAGCGAGAACTTTTATCCTGTGTAACTTACTTGTGCGACCAGATAAGCATCCCCGTTTCAGTCAAGCTGTCGCCCTACCATACAAATTTAGCCAATTTAGCTTGGCGACTTGCCGAAGCTGGTGCCTCCGGGATGGTAGGCTTTGCTCACGCGACTTCGTGGGAAGTGAGCGCCGAACGCATCAAGACGTCCATTAAATGGTCATTGACCCATTCCGGCAACCTCAATCCAACCGTGGACGGTTTGATTCGTTTGCGGTCAGGTGGACCTTCGATCTCGCTCGCGGGTAGTGGCGGAGTGTGCTCGTCCGAAGATGTTTCACGAGTCGTGATTGCAGGTGCCGACGTAGCCATGGTAACCAGCGAGGTATATCGGGCAGGGCCAAACATCATTACCTCGATGCTTGCGGGCCTGAGTGAACTTCTGATTTCACACAATCTAAGTTCCTTTGAAGAGCTGGTGCGTTCTCGACCACGACCGACTCTTAGTCTTCGCAGATCGCGATTGCAGTCGATGACCCGACCGCACCGATTCGACGACCCAACACCAGAGGAACCGCATCGAGCTGGAGATCGTTGGGGGCATGTTCAGTGATTTCTTTCCGCTTGCAAAACAACGATACTGCGAGCTTCTACATTCGCGTAGTGTCCTTGCAATGGCGTTGCGTCCTCGAAACTCAAAACAGCACTTGAACCATCCAACGAAGTGTCGATTATTTTCCGCCATTCTTCCGGCGATCGTTCGGAAATTCCGAACTTTTTGTTTCGCGGTCCGCGTTGATCATGACATACAGATCGTTCGGGTCGTCGGTTGTACCGTGAAGACAGAACGCAATACTCCTCGACTCGTTCGATAGATCTGGCGCATGATCGATTCCGTTCCATCGAATCGCATCGTGCCAAATAGACTGGAGTGACTTCGATTCGAATGGAATCGCTCCAGCCCCCTTTGGATGAACGGGCCATTGATTGCTGCATCGATTTTGCCTCTCGCTGCCAGGGACTCTGAGCGCGCCGTCGCATTGTCTGGCGGGCTTGCCATGATGACCGGCGCCCTATGTGTTATTGCAGGTCTCTCCAAAATCGGATTCGAGACTGGGATGATACCGATCAGTCTATTTAAACCTTCGTCGTGGCTTTGGATTCCAGCTAGCCATAATAATAATTTTTTGTTATCTCAACGACATAGGACATAAAGCATGGTCAGGCCGATCGACGTCAGCATGAGCGGAGCAGGTAGCGGCACGAAACCAAAAGCAGAACTGAATGGTAGAGATGTGTGCACCAATGTCTCAAAGAACATGAAGGCGCGCGGCAGCAGCGGCCTGCTAGTGCATTCAGGTTTACGGCGGAAAATCACTCAATGGACATCGCTCGCCTGAATTTCCGGCTCGTTGTTTTCGAACGAGTCGGCAAACAATGCTTGCCCCTTGATGAGCCAAGCCGCCGAAAACGCCCACACGGCAATCCACTCCATCCAAAAGAGGAAGTTGAACCTATTAAGGAGTGCCTTGAAGGCTTCAGGCAAAAGAAACAGATGAATTCCCATCAGAGTCATGCAGCCGACAATCGTGAGTCCCGACGCCAAATACAAGGCATCGCGCTGTTCATCACGCGTTTTCAGCCGCAGCCCAAAATGCCCGCGAGGAAAGTGATAGAGGGAAAAAATAGCGAGAGTAAAAAAGAAAACCCCTCCACTGAACGTATGGACGTATCCCGCGAAGGTGGATTGATGTAACGGGTCGCTATTAGGGTCGAGCGGGCAAAAAGCCACACCCATTGCGGATAAGCACGCGAGATTACCAGTCCAATTCTCCAACGAATCGTATCCGTAGTAACAAAAAAGGAAGATGCCCATCGCGCTCATCGCGCCGACAAATACATCCCGCAACGGCGTGTGGTAATAGCTGCTCATATTCTCCTGAATGTCAATTCCGAGCACAAAAAAGCCGAACGGGCCGAGAGTCAGTGGTAACAGAAAAGCAACCAACCCTAATGATCGTCGAATGCCCAAATAGGACATCACGACTGAATAGGCATGAGGGTGATGATCGAGTAACCTTTGTTCATGTTTTGTTCGCGGGAAGGCCATCGAAAACTTTCTTCGGTTACGTAATTCCTATTGTTCGAATCACATTTCAGCGGAATGCGTCCGAGCGTGCTTTTTACGCAATCGGCAAAATGAAAACTACCAGGGATTTTGGCATGAAAGGCCCGCTTCCCTATCTACGACGGGACAACGCTCCCATCCTACGGTACAGATCAGAATGGCGCTCGACTTAAAAAACATTTCAACGAAAAATGGAGAGACCATCTGACCGCAAACCAATCTCGGCTTTTGTATTCGAAGGGGCATTTCCTTTTGGAACCGAGTGATCGGTCCACTCAGGATGCTCGGGTTTGTCCACCTAGTACCGTGAAAACCTCTCCAGAGATATAGCTTGAGTCAGCATTCGAAGCGAAAAATACAAACGCAGGCGCTACCTCTTCGGGCTGCCCGGGGCGTTGCATTGGAGTGTCGGCTCCGTGTTTTGCGACTCGCTTAGCAGGCTTGGAAACTGGCTGGAGGACGGTCCATATCGGACCGGGAGCCACGCAATTGACACGGATCTTTCGATCGGCAAGGTTCAGGGCGAGCGATTTGGTGAAGGCATGGATAGCGCCTTTCGTCGATGCATAATCGATTAACGTTTTATTGCCTTCGAGCCCCGTGATCGAACCGCAATTGATAATGCTGCTCCCCTTATCCATGTACTTCAGAGCGGCTTTAGCCATATAAAAATAACCGAATATGTTGGTCCGAAATGTGAGCTCGAACTCTGTATCGGATATGTCTTCCAATCTTTCATGAGTCTGCTGGTAGGCGGCGTTATTGACCAAGATATCCAACTTGCCGAATTGTTTGACGGTCTTGGCGACAGCCGATTGACAGAACTTGGACTTGGTGACGTCGCCCGGTATGAGTAAAGCCTTGCGCCCTTCGTGTTCGATGGCTTGAGCGGTTTCCTCGGCGTCCGACTGTTCAGCCGGCAAATACACAATCGCGACATCCGCGCCTTCGCGAGCAAACAGTACGCAAACGGCTCTCCCAATTCCGGAGTCGCCACCGGTAACGATTGCTACTTGATCCATCAATTTAGATGAACCTCGATAGTTAGGAGCATGGTAAAGCGGACGAGGCGTCATCTTGGATTCGAGGCCCGGCTTGACCTGAGTTTGCGCGGGCATCGATCGCTTTACACTTTTCTTTATGGTCATGATAGCTTCCGATAGGAGAAGAGCTTCTTGAAATTGTCACGCAAGTATCCTCTCTTGACATCACCGTTACGCAAGCCAGCTTTCCCACTTGTCGTAACTCGGATGATTGCACCGCGCGTGTGACGTCACATACACCGCAAGTAACATGCCGCGAAAGGACACTTGCCAAAGAAAAAAACGCAAATGGTTCAGGTGACGTGCCGACAAGCACGTAAGCGCAGTTTCTTGGGTGAATTTTTTCGACCAGTACGATTGAAATAGGTTGGTAGCCTATTGAGCCTGAGGCGCTAGCCGAATTTCAGCCGTTTGGCTCGGCTAGCGCTTCAGGCTCAATGGATTGCATTGGCAAATTCAAATTGACTCGTACAGGTCGAATTTTTTCGAATTTTCCTGAGGAATCGCAAGATGACAATCGGGCGCGGCAGATAACGAGTCAGCGCGGTGCCTGAGACATCAGACTTACTGTCACACTAGTCCTTGGACCGACGAAACGCCATTGGTATTCGGGGAACGGTTGTCAGAATCGCAAAGGCCAAGGCGGTACTCAAGACAGCTGTGGCTTCGCGGCCCATACCCGACGCCATACCAACGGCTGCTGTCAGCCAAATGCCGGCTGCTGTAGTCAACCCTTTCACTTCTTCGTCACCACTACCTTTGATGATGGTTCCGGCACCTAGAAAGCCGATTCCTGCAACTAAACCCTGAAGCACACGCGTCAAGTCAGCGTCCGTCACGCCAGCCTGCTGAGGTACCAGGACAAAGAGGGCTGCTCCGAGGGCAACAAGCATATGCGTCTTCAATCCAGCAGACTTACCCTTTTGCTCTCGTTCGAATCCGAGAACACCGCCTAGAATGGCAGCCAATAATAACCGAACCGAAATGCGCGTAACCCGTTCAAGGTCTGGTACATCTGAGAACTCATCCCTGATAGTATTGAAGATTACATGCCAGATAGTGATAATTTCCATCCTTCCATCCATTCGAGGAGCTCACCAACTTGCCTACAGTCATCTCAGGAACGCGATCAGATCCGTCTTCACAGAAGTGGTCAGCTGCCATTGAGCATCGAATCAATGAGCTCAACCAAATCGTCGATTGTCAGCAATTGGCCGTCCATTGAGGCAACACAAAAATTCCTCAGGCGCTGTTTAGCACATGCCGGGCCAATTATCTAGACAGTCCCGCTGACCGACGACCAGAACCTAGTGCCACAGTGCCACTCTGATTACCATTTCGACTGGATGATCGAGGAAGTCAACGATTCGTAGTACATCGCCACATCGCGTATTTGCTCGTTTGTCATATGGTCCACGACCGGGTGCATCAGAGGCGCGAATTCCGTCCCGCCACGTTTTTTATCAGCAAAGAGTTCGAGCTGAAGCACCAAGTAATCCGCGTATTGACCTGCGAGTGTGGGATAACGGGCGTTTCGTGCATTGGCACTCGGCCCGTGGCACTGCGCGCAAACTGGTATCCTCGCTTTTGTCACGCCTTCGAGTGCAATGGTCGCACCGCGACTGATGGCTAATTCTGATGTTTTTGAACTTTGCGGCGATACCTGCGAGGGTGCAAGTTGACCAAAGTATTGGGCGACTTCACGCCTCTCGTCGCGGGTCAGGCCAGTGGCGATCGGCTCCATGATACCGCTATGCCGATCCCCTCGTATGAACGCATCGAGGGATGCTTCCAGGTACGCCGGCTGTTGTCCCGCGAGCTTTGGAGCTACTCCAGCCTCGCGCCCTTGGCCGTTCATTCCATGACATCGTCCACAGCTGTAGCTAATCGATCGGGCTCCAGCAGTGGGTCCAGCAAGAGATTGGAGGGGAGCGTCAAACCCGCTCGGCATATATTCTCCGCTCGCCGCATTTTCTCTGCTCGCCAGACTTTCTCCGCTCACCATGCTCCGGTACTCCATCTCATCCAACTCGGGAAGCTTTTGCAGGAAGGCGACCATCGCCCACACTTCGTCGTCGCGTTGCTTCGACGGCCAAGCTGGCATACCTGTGAATTTGACGCCATGTTTGACAATATAGAAAAGTTCCTTGGGCTCCCACTCGTGAACGACAGGTGGTAGATAGGGTGGATGCGGAGTCATCTGCCTCGCAATTCGTGGGTGCTGGATCGCTGGGTTGCCATGACACGGAAAACAGCCGGTCTCATAGTGGGTGGCTCCCTTGATTATCATCCCCGGATCATCCAGCATTGGTGCCTGGATTCCCATTGCGTGCGTCGACACGGAGCGACTCATCGTGAAATTTAAAAACCACGCCGTGATCGGCCAATGGCCTGAGCTGGCTTTGATCGGTACGAGTCCCAATGCAGCAGCAAGCAACCCGCCTGCGCCTGCAAGGGTGCCTAACGCGCCGATCTGCAGGAGCCATCGCTGAAAGCCTCTCCACCCAGGCGCTAGCCCCAACAGCGACTTAATACTCTGCCCAATCCGCATCACCAGACGGACAATGCTTAACAACCCATTGAGGCAAGACTTTACAAGTTGTTTCATGGAGATCCTCTAAGTTGAATTGCATTACTTCGGAGCAGCCGAAATGACAGCCACAGCCCGCCAAGTAGATAGGAAAGACCACCACCGACAAGCATGATCGCTCCGCCGAGATGCTGGTCTTCTAGGGGTGTGAGCCCAATATGCCCGATATGGCTTTCGCCATGTGCATAAAGAGTGCGGGGTGTCATGGCCAATAGCGATCCGAGCAACACCATGTGCATCATGGTCAGCAACAACCCAATGACCCCTGCTGCGGCCCGGTTCGCTTCGAGTGGCGCCCTGCCTCCGAAAGCGGAAAGCCATAGAAGCAACCCGCAAACCAGAAACATAGATTGTTCCGCAAGCAGCCCCCACACAGTATGCCTCGCGAAATGGTGCAACCCTGGTGCATGCCATGACCAGACCACAACAAGTTCCAACATCGAAATTGGGATAGGAGCAAACAACCGAGGAATCAATGCCACCGGATCCAACCGCCCACCAGCAATCCCCATCGCGAGAAAAGGTGCCGCCACGGCTACAACCCCCATATGCATTGTCATGTGCACGAAGAAGGCGGGGGGAGCCAACATGGGTAAAAGTCCCCACATCATCGAAAGTGTAGAGCATCCTAGAATGAAAAACGTTGTACGCATTAGTCACAATTCTTGATGAGGTATGCAGCTAATGCAACGAACAAGGTCGCGATTGCGCTAAGTCCAGACAGCAGTACAGATGCGAAACCTAAGAAGCGATGACGATCCTCCGGCGTGTCGCGATCATGAGGCATCGTCGTAACCTGAAAACGACTGCGACGGTAACCAGCAAAGCCGGTAATGCCAATGCCGATCAACGCGAGCACTGTGTAAACCGTGATCGCAACTCGAACGTTTCCGATAAACCGATCCGGGCCTGCATACTTCGCGCACCAAATCGCGGCCGTCAGGTAGGACGCCAGGAAGTGCATGGCCCAGATCGTTGGCGACGCAATCAGTAGCCAGAGGCTCTGATTGCTTTCGTGTGTATCTACTTTCTTGCGAGGCTGCATCATAAGGCTCTTTTCACGACACCAAGGGGAAACCGGCAATCACGGCAACGGTAACGGCCGACGTCAGCGCCGTAAAATGCCAATATAGTGCCACGTTCGTGATGTCACCGTCGTAACGAGCGGACATGCGTCCAGCTAATCGCCTCGCGAGACAATAAAGCTGCATGTACATTCCGACCGCTACATGGATGACCGTCCACAGAACCAAGAGCCAAACAGTTGCCGGATAGACGTGGGCTATCGGGTCAAGCCCTGTGGACCAAGGACCAGCGACTAATGCTGCGCCTCCGATGAAACTTAGGAAGAACGCTGCCCCAAGCCCCAGGTAAAACGCGCGAGCTTGATCTCTCCTGTTCCATTGCCGCGCAAGAACAGTCAGCCCCCAAGAACTCAGCAGCATAACGCCAGAAATTAGGGGCCAGAAATACCCCGGACCAGGCGAGGGCTTCGGAGGGAAGTCGTCGTGAATCGTCCAATAGAAAAAATACCCGAACACTAGCGAGATGAATGCCGTCAGGTCTGCGAGCATGGTGATGCACATTGCCCACCAACTGATCGATGCCGGTCCTGACAGGTACGTCGGCAGTCTTAATCCCAGTCCAACATCCTTTTCGAGTTTCTCCGGAACCGGTCCAGTCCATAACCAGTAGCTGATGACTCCAACCGCCAGCGCAAGGCTCGCCATCGATGCCCACCACCAATGATATGTGCCGAATATAAAAAAGCCGCCCAGCGTTAATGCTGCATAGACGGTGATGAAGGATGAACCGGGTAGCCTCAAGCACTGTTGTGGCTTTGCATCGATTACCGAGGTGACGATAGTCTCGCGAAACCCCTCTTCCGCGTCAGGCAAATAGAATCGACCCTCGTCTACATCGCGCAGCAGATTCGGCTGATCCCAAAGTGGGTAACGGCTATCAATCTCCGGAATCGAGCGAATCCCCCAAGGCTGGCCAGGCATCTCTTGAAGCCATTCCAAGGTGCCAGCCCCCCACGGGTTGCGTTCCGAATAAGGCAGTTTCTGCTTGGGGCGGACGATATCCCAAAAGATGATGGCGATCCCAGCTCCCAATATAAAGGCTCCAATGGTCGAGACGAGGTTAAGTGTGTCAAAGCCCATGTTTGCCGGATAAGTAAAGACCCTTCTCGGCATACCTCGCAATCCCGTGATGTGCATTGGCAAGAACGTGATGTTGAACCCGATGAACGTGACCCAGAAGGCAATGTTGCCCAAGCTATCGGACAGCTTTTTGCCATAGACCAGAGGGAAGAAATAATAGATTCCAGCAATCATTGGAAAGATCACACCACCGATCATAACGTAGTGCAAATGAGCTACAACGAAGTAGGTGTCGTGAGCTTGGAAGTCAAACGTCGCAATGGCCACCATCACACCAGTCAACCCGCCGAGCACGAAGATCATCAAACTGCCGAGCGCGAACAACATCGGAACCGATCGCGTTACATGCCCCGCAGCAATCGTCGCGATAAAACAGAAGATTTGAATCCCGGTCGGAATGGCCACGGCCTGAGAAGCCGACGAAAAAAATCCCAGTGAAATGCCGGGAAGACCCGTTGTGAACATATGATGCACCCATAGCCCAAAACTCAGAAAGCCGGTACCAATGGATGCCAATACAACCCAGCTGTATCCGACGATCGGAGTACGTGCAAACGTGGGAACGATCATCGCAATCAAGGCGACCGATGGCAGGAACACAATGTAGACCTCTGGGTGCCCGAAGAGCCAGAACAGATGCTGCCACAAGAGCGGATCACCGCCGCGGTTCGGATCGAAGAAAGGCCAGTCGAATGCGCGTTCGATCTCTAGCAGCATACTACCCGTGATGAGCGGCGGAAACGCGAAAAGGATCATCGCTGCCGCAACCAAGACGTACCATGCATAGAGTGGCATCAAATTGATGCGCATCCCAGGTGGACGGCACTTGAGCGTCCCGACGATCATCTCGACCGCGGCCGCAATCGCGGCAACTTCAATAAACGAGAACCCTAAAAGCCATATGTCTGCACCGATTCCCGGCTGGTACTTGGACGTAAGAGGCGGGTACATAAACCAGCCACCACTGGGCGCAGCATTGAAGAAGATCGAGCCGCATAAGAAAACACCACCCAATAGGAAACACCAAAATCCGAATGCCGAAAGGCGAGGGAACGGCAGATCGCGCGCACCGAGCATCTGCGGCAGCAATAGAATTGCAATAGCCTCAAAGATCGGGAGGGCAAACAGGAACATCATCACCGAACCATGCACCGTGAAGGCTTGGTTGTAGAAGTCGGCGGAAAGGAATGTGTTGTTCGGTACAGCGAGCTGGATTCGCATCAAAAGCGCCAGCACACCCGCAAAAAGGAAAAAAACGAAGGCCATCGCCGTATACCACAAGCCAACATCTGAGTTGTTGACGGACGACCAATAGCGCCAACCGCTAGGTGTTTGCCACGTTTGAATCAACCGCTCTTCTTGGGCTCGTCGCAGACTCTCTGTTGGGGCTTGGGCGAGAGGTTTGTCCGCGTTCTGGCCTGCCGGGTCCAAAGACGATTGATCGCCATCGCAGCCAGCCAACAGTATCTCGCTCGAAAGCGCCAATCGGCCTTTGTCTGCCTGCATTCAATCTCTCCTAACGCGTCATCATAGCTAACAAATTTGGGTAGTGGAGGTTGGTAAACCTTTAGAACGCAATTGTCGTAGTGGGGTGTTAGTCCACAAATCATTTGCATGCCACATCAACCTATGCAAATCGACACTTCGCAAAATGTGTGCCGAATCTCCTTGGGCCAACAAAGACCAATGTTTGAACACAATACGACCATCGACAAATCCAGGCTAACGACTTGTCACCGTCGCCGCCAGAGTATCGTTCAACCAGGTTGATTGGTGACCACTCAAAGCCTTAAAAAGTTGAACTAGCTGATGTGATTTGGTCTGACGCAACTTGAGTGGCATTCAATTTGCATCTACAAAATTGGCTTTAACCCCTGAACGAGCTTTCCGAGACGAAAATGTCGCACTTCATTTTGGTCGGCGCTCAACAAATCAATAAACCGGAAAACGCAAGATCAAAGATCATGAAAACACAACTTTCAATTATCAAATCACTCGCGATGTTAATGACTTTAACGGCTTTTCTGATCGCCACTTCTGGGCAAACGTCTGCCCAGACGGAGAACAAGAGTCTGTATGAACGCCTTGGCGGCGTCTTCGCCATCGCTGCGGTCATTGACCACTTTAGCGACGCGGTTGTGCAGAACCCAATTGTGGGAAAGACTTCGAAGAACCCAGCCCTCAGGGAATGGCACACGAAGAACCTAGCTAGATTGCCGGGCCTCAAGTTCATGCGAACCATGTGGGTTTGCGAAGTCACTGGCGGGCCATTCAAATTCTCGTCAACAAAACCGGGACATACTCACTTGGGTCTTGAGGAGGCTCATCGTGACCTCAAAATCTCGCCCGAGGAATTCGATGAGGTTGCGGCCGAGTTGGGGCGGACCCTTGACTTCGCTAAAGTGGCTGCTCGTGAGAAGGGAGAAGTCCTCGCCGCATTCGCAGCGCATAAGAACGAGGTAACGGCCGGCTCAGTGAGGAAGTGATTGCCTCGCGATTCCGAAGAGCTCACTACTTCTTCGAACGATCTGTGATTTCAACGAACATTGAGGGCGTTACCAATCGGTATCGACCCGTTACTTTCAACCCTATTGGAGATATGCGATGAAGGAGAAGGACATTCAGAAAGATGACCTCGTTGGCAAGAGCGCGGCGATTCGGGATCATGACCACGACATGATTCATGACTTGAGCAAGCGTCTCGACGCCGTTTGGCGGTACGACCAGTACATTGAGAATGCTAAGCAATTCCCGGAACTCCAGCGGTTCTGGGAGGAGAGCAAACAATCGGAGAGCCAGACCATCGAGCGGCTGAAGGAACTCATTCGCGAGCACGTCCGCAAGGACAACTTCTGAGTCGTGGGCGATTGGTCACGAACAACGACGAGACCGCTAACCAAGATGCAGATTATCGCATGTGGCTTTTTTGGAAAAACGCATCGACTCAATAATTGCGTGTTGGTCATTCCAGTGAGTCCAGATACCTCGCCATCGCGCGCAGATCATCCTGCGGTAGCATGCGAAATCTGGGCATGTGTACGTCGGGCTTCACGGTTTGGGTTTCTTTGATCCAGCGCAGAAAACTGTCGGCATCATTGGGTAGAGTGCCAGCACCGAGACTCAATCGGCCTCCGACATGCGTTAGATCGGGGCCAATCCCACCCTCCGCCGACGTGCCGCGTACGGTATGACACGCGCCGCAACCGCTCGATAGAAATACTTTCTCACCCGAAACAGCAAGCGGCTCGACTGTCGGTTGTGCGGGCTCGCGTTGTCGAGCAAGCCAATCTTCGAACTCCTTGTTCGATGAAACCACAACATAGAATGTCATCAAGGCATGCGAACTCCCGCAATACTCAGCGCACGCACCGCGAAAGACGCCTGTTCGGGTCGGTTCAAGCTTGAGTCGCGTCCGGCGCCCAGGAATCATGTCAACCTTGCCCCCAAGAGACGGAATCCAAAACGAGTGAATAACGTCCGCGCTTTCCAACTCAAATTCCACCGGTTCGCCAATTGGCAAACGAATTTCATTGGCCAACACAATCGGTTCTCCCGTGGAGGATTCGTACCTCACTCGCCACCACCATTGCTCGCCGGTGACGTAGATTTTAAGACTCCCTGTTGGAGCTGGTTTCAGCATCTCAGGTATCATTGCCAACCCATAGGTTAGAAGAAAAGACAATACAGCGGTTGGCACGACCGCACCGCCACCTATGATGAGCCAGCTCGCTTGACGCTGTCGGGGTCCAGGGGCAATTCGAATCGAATAGAATGTCAGACTGACCACTGCCACCCAAATAACCGCCGCCCCCGTCGTCATCCACCAGAACAGGTCAGCGATCTTTTCCGCGCTTCGCCCTGCCGGCTCTAAAGCCGACTGGGGGCCATGACAGCTAGTCAAGAAAATCATGTAACTTATAAGAGCTAATTGATAACCGCGCAGCGATGGGGCTCGATTGGGATTCAAGAGCAGGGAGATAGGAATTGCAAACATTACTATACTATGCTTCTCTTCCAAAACGCGTTTGAGGGTCGGGACTTAGGATTGCACATCAACAGTCACTTAGCATCACGCAGCTGATCGCTAAACGCACAGGTTGCACGGAAATGATTCACTTCGAACTCTTTATCTAAATCCACGTAGTCAAATTGCCCAATATGCGAAACCTGTACCGATGTTCACTTCAAGTACTACTTCAATCAAATTTTCATCACGACGCGAGCCCGTTTTAGAAACGATGAAGTCGCGTGGCTCACGATGGAATTCTACAAACGCAACTAAATATTGTTCTGACTACACGACGGAGCAGTTCGTAGCCGTGGACCAGTCTTTTGCGCACCGAGCACTTCTTTGGCGGCTACATCGATCTGAAAACGATCCCGGGAGCTGTTGAGCGACTGGTGGCCCAAGCGTGTTTATGGGCCGACCGCTTGTGCGTCAACATGGATTCAAGCAGCCATCGGAGATGGAACCATAAGGTGCCTACTTGTTGGTTCGATCCTCATCTGGAGAACTGGATACGATCAGAGGATGATGTTTCGCAAAATACCACCAAGCACAATTCTCCGAATAAAGATTCCAAACCTAGCCGAGCGAATGCCCCGAAAGGGAAAGGCCGCGATCTCACGGGGGTGGTTTCAAAATCACACAACGAAAATCAAGTGACCAGACCCTTAACTACTAGACCGCTTGTGTAAGCAATACAGCCTAGTGTTTGTGCTAGATCAAATTCGAACTGCGAACAAAAGCCTCACGACTTTTGCCGAGGATAATTTAAAAGGTTCCTGTAGTCACCAAGGAGGATGCATTCAGGTGGAGTGTGGCACCGCGGGCTACCGTCCGCGTACCTTGTCCCAAAAGTCCCTGAGAAGCTCCCGAAGGCGATACTCCAACAATCGAAATCGATTGTTCACCCGACCTAACGCTGAACGATGCGCTAGCTCCTGGTTGGAGGAACTTTCCACCCGCATCGGTGAACGCTTGCTCAGGATTTGCAGCAGCGGCAATCGCACTTAGCTGAGCTGAGGATTGGTTCAGGATGACGCCTATCCTTGAGGAGGACGTGGCCGGGATATTATTCGAAACAGTGATCGTAGAGTCCCTTTTTGTACCGCCACCGCCGCCTGCAAAGGCAGGAGTTGACAACATACTTACGACACACAAAGCAAGACAAATTCCTCTAAACATAGTTTTCTCTCAATTCTTGATTTTTAAACAAATGGTTTTCAAACAACTTTTCAAAATCGGGATGCAAAACATCCCTCAACACTTTCGAACTGCATCCTTGCGACGTAATTTTCATGCGAGAAGGAATCGATTGTTCCCGCCTCACTTCATGGATTTTTGACTTGTCCTTTCGTAACGAGTAATAAAAAGCAAATTAGAAAGTTATTCCGGCAAGACCTCGCCACCATTCCGTGTTAGCAAGGCTGCCAAAACAAACTTGTCCATGTTGCTGGCCAAAAACGATGTGGATCCATCTAAACGAGCGGCATTGGCACCCG
Organism: Pirellula sp.; assembly: GCA_031374515.1. Taxonomy (GTDB): domain Bacteria; phylum Planctomycetota; class Planctomycetia; order Pirellulales; family Pirellulaceae; genus JBKCUI01. The sequence continues at coordinate 68,252 of JANMGH010000111.1, forward strand.
TCCCGTGTAAGCTTCGTATTCCTTCGAGATTTGCATTGATTCCGCCAACGTCATGCGAAATACAATTGAGTCCATGTATCCATAATCCTGCCAACGATTCTCGGTCCGAATTCTCTGAGATACAGACGGTGTTGCTGAGGCCATCCGTTACGCTGGACATTCGAATCGGGCGCGCAACCTGGGACACCAAGACCATAACGCCCCGGTCAAACGCTTGGGCAGGATCGATTCCTATGACCGTTCCATTGATTCCCGCATAGTCAGAGTCCCCATCGAAATCAAGTTTGCCGCTTGGGCACCGAAAAATGGGAAGCACCGTTCGAACGGATTCGATATGCCCAGACGCGTTCCATGGTTGCTTCGGATCAAACCTGTTGTGTAGGGATGACTGCTCGAGCCACGGTAGCACGTAGTAGCTCCAAGCGTAGTCCAAATTATTCGTTACCACCCGGCCAGGAGGAAGCTGTTTTTTAACACCTTCAAACTGGATGACGGCAAGGGCCTGATTTCGCAAATTATTCGAGCACTGGAGTTTCCTAGCCGATTCACGAACGGACTGAACTGCTGGTAAGAGTATTCCAATTAGAACACCAATGATGGCAATAACCACTAGGAGTTCAATCAGTGTAAAGGCTTCACTTAGCTTTGACTTAATGGAACGCAGATTGTTTTTTAATGGTATTGCAATGGCCATCGTTTCCCTCACTTCAGCGAACGAATTGCGTCGACATCGACAGTCTATGCATGTGAAGAGCAAAGAGTAGGAACGCAACCGGAAACATCGCACTGTCGCCTGCCTTCGCAATCACATTCGATAGCCAACGAGAAAGCACTTGCCCTCTATTTTTCAATCGCTTGATCGTTCATCTGTCAGCATGAACGATCGCCACTCAGCAGGATTTATTCTTCGTGGTTACTAGTTAGGCTACGTCCTTTTGCAAACTAAGCGGATGGCGAATTCACGAGGTCCAGATATCCATGTCTAATACGTACGTCGAATAGATATTCTCGGCCTAGAGTCACGGTGTGTGCGCTTACCCCAAATCGTAAGCGCACATCAGTTATTGGTGCACTGGTGAAGGCACGGCGTTTGCTTCGACCTGAGCACCTTGCTCTATCCTTTGCAAGTTTCGCTTGAGAACGGAGGCTGACTGCTTCCGTTAGCTGGGAGTCAGAATAGGTAGCATTCAATTCGTTTTTTGTAGCCTCCCTTCTTCGCGGGTCAACGTCCTCAGCGTATCGCGGGTCGATGCAAGAATTTTACGAATTGATGGAAGGTCCCTCGTTTTCATAACCATTAGGCAGCACATCATGAGTAACGCCCAATCAATGTCGCACCGCACCGTCGAGGTTTGTGGTTATCAAGTTAAGCACTTTCGGAGAATACTGGGATGGACGCAGGAGGAATTAGCACATCGGTCAGGCTACTGTGATCGTCTCATTCGGAAAGCCGAAAGCGGACGCTCCATTTCCTTGGAGGCCATCGAGGTTATCGCGCAGACATTCTGTTGTTACGGTGTCCATGCCAGTACAGAGGATTTGATCTGCTCACCCCGAAAAACTGTTCGGCGACTTCTGGATGTCATTCACGGGGAGGAGAATGCTTCTCGATTGTCAGAACCGCTGGCGACAGATGAAGTACTGGTTGAATGCAAAGGGAGTGAGCGAATTCCCTTTGCTGGAGTATGGAGGGGACCATACGTCCTCGAATCCTGGCTAAACCGCCTATGTAGTTCGATCGTAGGGGATCCATTTCACAAGCAGCATCTGATGGCTGTGGACGGGGGGATTGCATTTCTCCAAACGCATGTCTGCCTAAGATCTAGTTCGAGAGTTTCCTCTCCTTTGGACTTGATTCTTCAGGTGAGATTTGACGGAAGTCTCGTGCAGTTTCTTTGTGTCAACGCGGATTCCACTGCTATCGAGGAGTTTTATTCCCATGCGTGAGAACACATTGATCAACTTGAATCCAGGTCCGCTAGGTCGAGTTGTTTCGCAACAGGAAATTCAAACCGAACTTGTTGCGCGAGGCAACGGGCAATTGAGTCGATTCCATACCGTTGCTGCATTGATTGTCAGCGGCATTGGTACGATTGTCTCTGCACAGTTGGCTGCGGCGGATTGGCTAAGTCTTGATGGTTGGATTCGTACTTATTTTGCCTATGCGATTTTGATTTGCATTGCATGTCGGCATTCCCCTGTAACATCAACGTGTCTAGGCTTTTTCTTTGGATTCATGTCGATGGGAACATCCTTTTGGTGGGCTGAGCAAATGCTTGCGTATTCATTAAACACACAAGGTCTCATTCCACGGACTGTCTTTGTCGCTTTGATACTTTGGGAGTCAATCCCGTTTGCGGTTTTTACGTATTTGATCGCAAGCTTGAGACGCGTTCAACCGTCATCGCTTGGTTTGTTGATATCCATCTCCGTTTGGATACTGATTGGAACATTTTGGCCACGAGTGTTTCCTTGGGAGATCGGCCACACTCAGTTGGCATGTTTGCCATTAGCCCAGATTGCCGACCTCGGAGGGGGCCCAATGATCACATGGGTTGTGCTTTGGTGCGCGGCAATTCCTCAGTTGCTTATGGATTGGAGATTCGCACCTAACCGACAACGTCGAAAGAACGCGTCAAGGGCAATCGCTCTTGTGGCCATCATGCTGCTGCTCGATCTCGGCTATGGCTATTACCAAATTTTGCGATGGAATACCAAAATGGAAACATCGCCTGTCTACACAGTAGGATGTATTCAGGAGAACCCTGCGGACGTCAATTCGATCTCGCGGTTGCGGGCAGCGACCAATGAACTCAACGAGAAGGTGGACGTTGTCTGTTGGCCTGAGTCGACGCTCGGAACACATTCCCAAGAACTAAAATCCTTCCGGGACCTCCTGGAAGTGGCCCGCGCTTCGCTTCCGCCTGTTGTCGACACGTCGCATCTTCTCGGCCTGCCCGCCCCCTTGATCGTAGGGGGGAAAAGTTTTTCCGGGCCGAAGAACGAAGAAGCCCCTTATCAACAAACGGCGTTTGTAGTCGATGCGACCGGCCATGTTCTATCGCATTACCATAAACGAGGTCTAATGCCATTAGGAGAATACGTGCCAGGAGAGCAGTACATTCCTAAATTGCATGAGTGGTTTCAGCTCGGAAATTATTTCATACCTGGTGTGGAAGATGGTCCCGTTTTGATGCCTGATGGTACCAAGCTTGGCATCCTCATCTGTTACGAAGATATCTCACCTAATATTGCTCGACGGACCTGTCTGGCAGGCGCCGAGGCATTTATCTGCATTATCAATGCATCCGCTTTCGAACAACCGATTGCGCTCTACCAGCATCTCCGACTCGCACAACTAAGAACCATTGAGAATCGTCGGCACTTGGTGAGGATCGCGGGAACGGGTATTTCGTGCACGATTAAGCCAACCGGAGAAATGATTCAAATGGCTGCCCCATACGAGAGTACAAGTTTCATCGCCAAGATCAATCGATTTGAGGATCAGACCCATTATTCCTATTTTGGAAACGTGATGTTTTGGTTATGTGTCATAATTGTGGTGTACAGGGCCGGACCTATTTCAAGATTACATGGTGATTCCAACAAATGCGATGTTCGCGATGAACAGCAGGAGAATTCAATGACCCAATTCGCGACCGATGCAGCAATGACTCGTGAGATGATTGGGATCTTGCGAGAATCGATGGAGAAAAGTCATGCTGTGGGCGATACTCGGCGTGGTGCGCACGCGAAAAGCCATGGGCTCTTGAAAGCTAAATTCGTGGTGCTCGACAGCATTCCAAACGAACTGAAAGTTGGCATTTTCCGCGAGCCAAGGAGCTACTCTGCGCTAATTCGATTGTCCAACGCCAGCGCCTCACTCAAATCAGACAAGCAAAAGGACTTTCGAGGCTTTGCAATCAAATTACTGGGCGTCCAAGGTGATCGAGTCAATCAAGACGAACAGCAATCTCAGGATTTCGTATTGATGAGTAGCCCAACCATGCCACTGGGAACCGTCAAGCTATTTAGGGATGCAATCTACTACGCAATCAAGTGGCATCCGGTGGTCCTTTTTTTCAAGTTTATGCTTAGTGGGCATGGTTCCGCACTCGCAGCGCTACGAGCAGGACGGAAGTTCGATACCAGCCCGTTGGATATCCAATACTGGAGCACTACGCCATACGCGTTTGGAGAAAAGGCGGTGAAATATCGCATTGTGCCAACATCTGCGTTCCAGAGCCAACTTCCCAATCCACTGACAGACAACTATCTGGCTAGAAATACATCGACCCATTTGCAAAATCAGACTGCTTCTTTTGATTTCTTCGTCCAGTTCTTTCATAGTGAGGCAACAACTCCAATCGAAGACGCTGCGGTTGAATGGACGATAGCCAAGAGTCCGTTTATCAAAGTTGCGACGATCCAGTTGCCAATGCAGAAGATTGAACACGCAGGTCGGAACGAATTGGTAGAAACGATGTCATTCTCACCAGCACACTCGCTTAAGATCCACCGTCCCTTGGGCAGCCTGAATACATCTCGAGCCGAAATCTACAAAGCGCTTAGCCAATTCCGTCACCAACGAAACCACAAAATGGCGATTGAGCCAACTCCGGAGCTCTTCGATTCCATCCAATAGTTGAATTGCTGATCGATAGGTTGCTCAGCCTGCCATGTAGCAACGTCTGACTGTTGCAGCATAGCTCCACCTTGGACGGCTGTGCAATTGAAACAAACTGAGAAATCGATAGCCCTCCGTACAAAGTTCGATGCGTATTACAGACTGTCGTTGGTCTGGTGGATCCACTATCGATGCCAACGATGGGAATTCTGCTGAAAGCGATTGACAGAGTTGATAGCAACTATGAAAAAAGTGTCGTCATGATGGAAATCGCCGATCCTATTGCGGGCGACTCCGAATGGGAGGAGTGCTTTATCGCCATCGCCAATCGACTATCGCCGAAGAACGGAAGCAAGTCCTGGGTCAACTAAAACCGCAATAGTGGCTGTGCTGGCGGTAAGTCTCATCGGCGAACGCAGTATTTGGAGTTTTCTCCTCCGATCGCAGATCTACTAATTCTCGATTTCTATTAGCATGATTCGTGTGATTCGCGGGCAGAAGTTGATTGCGGCGCAAGGGAGCCCCGACGGATTTCCATCGATTTCCCTTGAGATAAACTCGGGGCCATTTAAGTTGGCATTCCAACTCCTATTCGCTTGTTTGGTAAACAACATTCCCATCCACGATCGTGGTTCGGACTTTGGCCGTATGCACTTTTTCGATAGGTAGCGAAAAAAGGTCTTTGTCCCAAACGACCACATCGGCCAACAACCCAACATCCAACGTCCCTTTTTTGTCCTCGGCAGACTCGGCAAAAGCCGAACCTCGCGTGTAAGTGTCTAGTATGGACTCCAATTGCAATCGCTGTTCGGGGATAAAGCCTCCGTCCGGTTCTCCTCGCAGCGTTTGCCGGGTTAACGCGGTATGCATACCCATTCTTGGATCCAAACCGACTACCGGCCAGTCGCTGCCAAATGCAAGTTGACCGCCCGCGTCCTGAATACTCTTCCAAACCCATGCACGCGATGCACGCTCTGCCCCTAGATTCACCGCCCATACTCCGAAGATATTGCTATTGGGATTGGCATGGTAAGGTTGCATCGAGGCAATCACCCCCAAGCGACCAAAGCGATCGATGTCCGATTTGCTAATCGATTCGATGTGTTCGAGCCGATGTCGTCGCGGATTTGCGGGCATCGGGTTTAACTTCTGCGCTCGCTCAAAAGCGTCCAGTGTCATGCGAACGCCGCCATCTCCGATCGCGTGTACCAGGATTTGCCAACCACGTCGGTCGAGCGATTCCACAATCCGGTCCAAGTCGTCCTTGCTCGTTTCTGGTAATCCGAGACTAGTCGGTCGGTTAGCGTACGCGGACAGAAGAACTGCCGTATGCGATTCGATGACTCCATCCACAAACAACTTGACCGCCGGAATATGCAATTCGGGGAAACCTTTCCGCAGCCCAGTTAGTTGGTCAGCATCGGACTCGGACATGTTCCTTCGACTAGTCAACGCGAACGTAAATCGTAACGGCAGCTCTCCAGCCTTTCGCAGCGTCTCGAACAGTTCGAGTTCCTGGCGATCGACTCCAGCATCCAAAACGCTGGTGACACCTAAGCGATGAGCCTCTGCAATACCCCTTCGAAGAGCCGACAATTTGTCGCTGAGAGTCGGTTCTGGAAGGACACTGTCCATCAATGTTTGTGCGGCTTCTTTCAGCACGCCGCTTGGCTCGCCGGTAGCAGGATCGCGGACGATAATGCCGCCCTCTGGATCCGGCGTGTCGCTAGTGATTTTTGCAGCCTGCAAAGCGCGTGAATTGACCCACAAGGTGTGACCATCGTAGCACTTCATGATGGCAGGCCGATCAGGCACCATGCGGTCCAGTAACGCCTTGTTCGGGAGCCCATCCTCAAACGTTCCGTAAACCCAACCGCGTCCGACAACCCATAATTGATTTGGATGAAGATCAGCGAATGACCGAATCTTGGTCTCGATTGCCTCTATCGAATCCAAATCGGACAAATCGACTTGGGATAGGCCTAGACTACCGGACAGGAAATGAACATGCGCATCATGGATTCCAGGAGTTACCGAGCAACCCCTTGCGTCCAAGCGCTTCGTATAGGGACCGATGAGCGCATTGATCTCGGCCTGAGTGCCAGTGGCCAGAATACGATTGGATTTGATGGCGAGCGCGACATGATTGGATCGAGGCCGAAAAATTTTGGCATTATCTATGATCAAGTCCGCCGCACCCTTATCCATGTTTGGCTGTTCTGCGACAGCAAAAACAGCGGTGAAGGCCATCAGAATAGCGAATACTCGACGCATGGATCAAAACCTTATGATGGTGAACGTGTTTTTGGGCACAGTGACATTGTCGCAAATTATTTCTTCGGAGCAGATCTTCATCGGCTCCCAGGCCACGCTTGTACGACTTGGCCGCGAATGCCACCATGCGCCCCATGCGATCTCTCGAGCTGAAATGAGTGTCCGTAACGAAATTGTACAGTGGTGCGTTGTACCCGCTGGAAAGGGCCACAAAGGGAAGTTTGCCCCCTTGATAAACAATGTTAACTCGAGAGTCTAATGGACGTTGGGTCGCAAAACGGCTATTGACGGAATCCCCAGGGAGGTCGACATAGGAAGCTTGTCCTAGAATCGCCATTCCCGCACTCGTGCTACCGATCGCCACATTGCTCGCGGCGACTCTTGCCAATGCGCCGAATAGCGTAGTTACTGCATTAGGTGATTGTGGCCAATAAGCCACCACTCCTGCTGGAGATCAACACGCAGTCTCTAAACATCCGAATTTTTGGATTCAGATGTCGGGTCACTCAGTTAATTGGGCATCCCAACTTCGTCACAATACGTTTTGCAGGTAGACCGCTTTTCTCGGGGAAATTGGCAAGACACATCGACAGTCGACGAGAATGAGCGACAACGCAGGAATAGAAAGATGCAAATAATCGATACACTAGATGGATGGAGGCATTGTCACATACCTTTCAGATTGTTCGCCATCCCATTAGCAGTTTTGATACTTCTTGTCCACCCAAAAAGGGAGCATCCTCAGGTGTTTGCACAATCACCTGAATCGCGCGTCATGCCAAAACAGCTGTTCGATGCAATTGGGCAGATCGAGAGTAATTCGCCCATTGATTGGGATAAATCCGAAGCGGCATTGCAGCGTGCGAAACACGACCCAACAATTCGCAATCTGGCAACTAGCTCGTTGGCACTGCTTAACGTCAAACGCGGCAATCTGGAATCAGTAGGAAATTTTCTTCGAGAAAGCAACAAACTGTTCCCTGAATCAACTCAGGCACAGCAGAGCTTGCTGCTCAGAGTTCAAATTGCTTACGACATTTTAATGGGTACGGAAACCGCAACGGAAGCATTCTCCGGCTTGGTCCATTCAACACTGAAGGACACGCTAGATAAGAATAACCGACTCGCAAGCGCTGCGATGCTCGGCACGCTTATCGGAATGCTCGAGCTGGATGCAGCTCGATCCCCGATTGATCGAGACAAGTTGACCACCGCAAAAGATTCGTTGTTGAAGTTGAAAAATATCGATCTAGTCAACGCTTTCGAATCGAGTTATCGCAAAGCAAAAGCACATGCCGATGCTATCACGGATTGGCTTGCAGCGCACCATGGACTATCGCTTGATGAAGTGGCCAAAGTCGCTACGGACTGTGAACAGCAACTAAGAGTCGCGGATCAAGATCGAGATCAGTCTGCCGATACCATTGGAAGAGAGACAAAGGAGCATCGAAAAAACATCTTCCAATTGTCCAGAAGAAAGGATTCGATCACACAGGAAATCAAAGCCGTATTATTCCAATGGAACTGCCATCCAGAAATCCACAATCCGATCAAACCAGACCGGGGAAGTATTCGCGTTCAGACGACGGAAGAGGTTAGAGTTGGTTCGCACAAAGAGAAGAAAAGGAAGACGCGATGGAATAGGAAAGGAGAAAGGGAAGAATACTACGAAGAGGAAGAGGTCGACGACTATAAAACCAGGCGTCGTAAGCAAGGTGATATCGACAGGGATATTGACGCTATCTACTTTCCGCTGCTGAATAATTACAACGCATTGAAGGCGGCCGGCCAAGCTCTGCTGAATACAAAAGCAAGTTTGGATCTCGAGTTCCAAAACGCAGAGGCCGCAATTGTTGCCGCGAAACAGGCGATTGAAGCACTTATGGAGAAAAGTAAAAATGAGCAAAAAGAGTTGAGATGGCTTCGCGATGAAGCGAAGATTGCAAAGGAAGTCATGATGGCGTTAAAGTCTGGACGGCCTGAGGCTATATTGCGACCGCCTCATTTCGAACTCTTCGACTACGCTTTGGAGACAAAGGCATTACGGAACGGCCTAGAACGCAACGAGAAATGAGGATCTCGCCTGTTGTGACTGTTTGTAGAATCCTCAATACAACACAATCAAAGCGGTAAGCGATTTGGAGGCTTAAGGCCACAGGCTTAAGACTTAAGTTTTTCACTCAAGTCTCTAGCCTGCTACTCAGTGGACTGAGAGGTGCTCGAACCCTCCTCTCCGGCTCTTCTGGCCAGTACTTTACCCTCTCAGCTACCAGTCCGTGAATAGGCTATAGGTTTCAAAGAATCGCTTCGCGATCGTCATCCTCCTCAAGCGTCCGGCCTCCCGTCTCTGGCCAATCGCACCACCAAAGGAATCGCAGGATCGATGCGTCGCGGTTTCACCATCAATAGAGACAAGAATCGCACGCTGCCAAATCCAATGCTCTTAGCGAGTTGACGAGTGCAATTTGTGCAATCTGCCGCAATTGGTCAATTGCGACGCAACGCTGAGCTATCTTCCAGCGGCGGAATAATCGACACAAAATCCCGGCGCTTGCTTAAAAAGCCAGGAAATCGCAAAGGAACTCGATTGCACGGCATCTGTTGCAACGCATTTTTGTAACATGAACAGTAACTACCCAAAGTCATCAGGGGTTCATCCTCTGAAAATCATTGCATGCTTATTTGCCTTTGCAGGTTCAGTTTCACTTATCTATGGAGTGATTAACGGTTGCAAACACTCGTTTTCCGATGAGAAAATGGAGACAGCAGCAAACGTATCCCTGCACAGTCTTGGTATGCATTTCGTTCATGAAATCCAAAGGACTGTGTCGCCTGCCGTTCAACGCACCAAAAAGCTCGCGGCAAATCAAGAGATCATTCGCGCACTTCGGTCAAACGATCGAAAACGACTGACGGAGTTGTGCAACGAAGCTGTCTGCAACTCGACCGAAGTCGACGCGGTTGCCTTGTTCGGACCAGACTCGTCAATCCTAGCCATCAATCAAGTTTTTGCGGACGGCCAACCGATTCCGCAGAACCGCGTCGACCGTATTCTGAAGATGAACTTTAAGGAACGAACGATTATCTCGCAGTGCGTTTCCAACGACTCAACGAAAGAAGTTCTTGAGTTTCAGACTCATTGCGATATCACTCCAGCATTTTTCGATTCGACGGGGTTGGCGGTCGCCCATTCTGTGCCGGTTTTCGATCCGGAGACGCACCTCAAAATTGGTGTCGTCAGCACTCGATTGCGATTCGAACGCATTTCGTCCCTCATCGAAAGTAATGCGGCAAACCAATGCGGTACCGTCTACTTCGTCACAGACCAGGGAAGCTATTTCAGCGAGACGATCAATTCAGGAAGCAACCCTCCTCCAGTCGATTCGGACGAACTGAAAGCAATCGTCTCGCCAATCGTGCTTGGGCATAGTGACTACTCGCAAGTCGTAAGGAACGATAAATCCCTCGGTATGTTTCGATTAAACAGTTTCCAAACGCTTGAAGGTGGTGGTATCCAAGTCCTCGTGATTGCCAATCGAGATTGGGTCGAACGAGAAGCAAGATTGGCCCAAGCGATGGATATCGGTTTTCCGGTTTGTATCAGTATCTTGTTCTTCTTGTCCGCGGGTATTTCTTGGAATGGGGCAAGGCTTATCATTCAACGCAATCAGTTGAAGCAATCTGAGAACTCGGGACGCCGATTGGCAACAATTATCCAAGAATCCGAAGACGCGATTATTGTAGAATTGCTAGATGGAACAATCGGATATTGGAACCCTGGTGCCGAACGACTGTTTGGTTACTCGACGGACGAAATCCTAAACAAACCGGTAGAACTGCTCATTCCAGAGAAATGCAGATCCGCGAAAGAGAACTTCGTCGAAAAACTCATGAAGGAGCATCGTATTCGGCTGTTTGAAACCGTTCGGTTGGCAAAAGACGGAACCGAACTAACTGTATCGATCTCTGCTTCGATCCTCCGCAATGAGATAGGGGAAATCGTGGGCTTCTCCAAGATTGTTCGCGATATTCGTACCTACAAGACTGCTGAAGCAGAACTGGATTTGGCGAGACGCACAGCAGAGGACGCCAACCAAAGCAAAAGCGAATTCCTCGCAAACATGAGTCACGAAATCCGAACGCCCATGACTGCCATTCTGGGTTTCGCAGACTTGTTAGATACCGAAGGCGATTTCTGCAGCAACTCGGCATTTGCAAGAGCGGCCATACATACGATTCGCTCCAATGCGAACCATCTTCTGACAATCATCAACGACATTCTCGACATGTCCAAAATCGATGCCGGAAAAATGACGATCGAACGCATCGACTTCTCGCCGACACGGATTGTCGATGAAGTTGCCTCGCTCATGCAAACCCGAGCGGTTGGGAAAGGCATCCGTTTGGAGGTTCAGTACGACAGCGAGATTCCAGTGAGAATCATTTCCGATCCAACGCGACTACGCCAAATTCTATTGAACCTTGTCGGAAATGGAATCAAGTTTACAGAAGTCGGAAAGGTAACGATACATACTCTATTCTTACCCGAAAGCAATTCCATGCAATTCAGGGTTGTGGATTCGGGCTTGGGGATGACCGAAGAGCAACATCGAGAGATCGTGAAGTTTGGAGCTTTTGCACAAGCCGATAGTTCGACGACTCGCCGATTTGGAGGTTCGGGACTAGGCCTTCGGATTTCAAACTCATTAGCCAAAATGCTGAGAGGCAGCATTCAGGTGGAATCTGAACTTGGTAAGGGAAGCGCGTTTACGGTCACTGTTGATGCAGGGGACTTGAAGGGGATCGATTGGATCAAGCCGGAGGTTACTCCGAAATCGAAGGCAGCAGAAAGTCTGCCACAAGTTGCCATCAAACCGACCCAAGCAAATGCTCAGCCACTGGCCGGTCTGCGAATTTTGCTCGCGGAAGATGGACCTGACAATCAACGATTGATTTCGTTCCATCTCAAGAAGGCTGGCGCAGAGGTCACTATTGCAGATAACGGCTTGCTCGCCGCTGAACTCATCGAATCCGGATGCGACCTCTTCGATCTAATCATCATGGACATGCAGATGCCAGAATTAGATGGTTACGAAGCAACAAAACGACTTCGCGAAGGTGGCTACAAACTACCAATTTTGGCTCTGACCGCCCACGCGATGAATACCGACCGGCAGAAGTGCCTGGATGCAGGATGCGATGACTTCACCACCAAACCCATCGATCGGCAAGTGTTGATTGAACTCGCTGAACGATATGGCAAAGGGCTCTTGCCACAATCGATGGTTCCGAAGGCAGAACCGAATGTGCTAACTCGCTGACCGCGTATAGTTTGCCGAGTCCATCGCAAAACTTAAATCCTAGTCCGAGTCCAGTGATCCAAATTGTACCGCGTGCAAGCAGTTCGCGACTATTCGCTGTTGCATTGCCATTGGACTGTGCTTGGAACGACAGCGTGCGGAAAACTCGCAATTTATTCTAATGAACTTACCAGTACAAAACTCAATTCGGCTGACGACTTGAAGGACTTGATTGAGCCTACGGTTCTCGCCCAATTTTCCAAAGATGATGCTCACTACGGATGAATAACGCGCCATTGGACAATGCTGGGGTTGTTTGTGCCATTTCGTCCAAAGAGTTCTTTGCCATTATTTCATAGTTTGCGTTGTTCCGAATTACCGTGCAAAGTCCAGAATCATCAAATAGGTACACCTTGCCTCCTGTTCCTATAGGTGAGCTATAGGTGCTGCCTCCCTTGCGAAGAGTCCGTAGAACAGCGCCGCTAGAGGATTGTTTGGAGATCGCTGGATCGCGTTTCCATATGCGAAGAAGGCGGAGTTGAATTCCCCTTTCTCAGTCAATGCGTTGCCTCTCGAGATATCGTCCGTGAACCTGACTAGAAGTCGAAGATATAGCAGCATGAACAGAACAGCTATGCTGACCACGACACCAAGAATTCGATTCATGCAAGTAGTCCTTGCGAATGGACCAAAGAACGTTCGACAAACGGCAAAAAGAAATCCATTTCGGGAATTTCAAGATAACGGCCTACACCCCTATCGATCCAACTAGCGATTCTCATCGCATGGCTATGGAAACGTGTACTGCTAAACGTCATCCGTTCCGAGGCCGTCATGAATCCGCCCTCTGACATGACGCTTTTTTGGTGCGCGATATTCAGTTCTCGATAATACGCAGGGACAACACTAGCCAAAAACCGTCTCGCAATGGGTTGAAGCCGAATCGTCTCCGCGATTTCTTTCCCAAATTTCTTTGCAAGCCAGTCGTATGTCCCTGTTTCAATAAGCGAATCGCTGGTCCAATCCCCCGCTTGAAATGTTCCGCATGCAAGCATCTGGCAAGGGCGAAACAACAACGCTGCGACAACCAGCGAGGTTTCCGAATTCTCCGACACGGCACTTGCTGCCAAGTGTCTCGACTGGACAAAAACATTGGATACGCACAAGTCCCAGTGCTTGTCACCCGCGACAAGCAACTCAAACAACTCAATCACCGAATCTGGACGAGGTCCTCTGAGTTCAAAGCCGTGGTCCCGGATCGCAATCATAAACTACTCCTTGAAATGAACGCGTGCTGTTTGCTAGCTTTGGGAGTAGAGTATTCTTTGGATGTGTTGAATTTATGAAGAAATTGTGATTCGGTTGTGAAGTTCAAGGCATAAGAAAAAAGAGTCTTGTATGTCGAGGCGCTGTTCAACTTAGACCGATTGGCGGTGCGATGGGCGTTGGAGTCGGCAAGGGAACAACCCGAATGCTTTCGCGATCGGTGTTGACTTGGTTGTACATGTCGGTCTTGGTGGCTACCAGTGGATACTCTTGGACGACGCGAAAAACAACGGCTAATTGACCGGCAAAATATGTGGAGATGTGCTAAGCGGCAATGTCGGGTTCAGATGAGCCTGGCTCTTTTGCTCAGAACCACGCAAACGTCGTGATATCCATATGCTGAAATCGTCCCACAACGAATACGATACCGGGGTGGCCAGCAAACTGAGGAGCAAGGACAACGCTTGTCCGCCGATGATCACTTTTGCCATACTAGCTCGAGCGCTGGCTCCTGGTCCTTGCCCCAACGCGATCGGGACCATGGCAGCCATCAGCATCACGGTAGTCATCAGAATGGGCCGCAACCGAGTGTAGTTCGCCTCCAAGATTGCTTTGTCTCGTTCCATCCCATTCCTACGTAGCTCGTTCGTTTTGTCCACTTGCAAAATACCGTTTTTTTTGACGATACCAAAAAGCATGAACAAACCGAACATGGCATAAAGATCGAGTGGTGTTCGGAACAGCAACAACGAGAGCAGACCAAAAGGGATCGTCACTGGCAATGCAGCCAAGATACTGATCGGATGAATCCAGCTTTCGAACTGAGCCGCCAGAATCAAATACATAAACGTAAGGCTCAATACGAGAGCAACCATAAAGTAATAGGCGGTCTCCTCGAGCATGTCCGCTTGTCCGCCAAACACGATTTGATACTCCGGCGGCAGATTCATTTCTGCCACGCTCTTGTTCGCGAACTGGACTGCTTCATTGAGCGAGACTTCGTCGGGATGCGCCATCAACGTCACTGTACGCTGCCGATTCAAGCGATCGATCTGACTTGGCCCCTGTTTTTCCTCGATTTTCGCAAGGCTACTCAGCAGAACCTGGCCTGCTGTCGGTGAAGGAATGGCCAGCGACTGCACTTCTCTCGATCCGGCTCGGTATTGCTTTTCCGCTCGCAGCCATACGTCATACTGCTCCGTTCCCTCACGGAAGCTAGAAACAATTTGGCCACCGACTAGGACGCTTAGTGTGTTAGCAATCATCTGGACTGGTATACCAAGGTCCATGGCACGTTCTCGATCGATGTTTACCTGAATCTCTGGCTTTCGCATGGAAAGGGTCGAATCGATGTCGACCAGGCCCTTGAGTTGCCTTAGTTTCTCTTTCAAAGTGTCGGCATAGGTTGCAAGCTGCTCGACCTCTGGGCCCTGCAAACTGATTTGAAAAATCCGGCTATCGCCGTTAGGCCCACCGCCCAAGGCAGACACGTCCGAAACGGAGGTTCTCAAGTCAGGGTATTCTTTCAGAATTTGCCGTGCACGCCGCATGAGATCAAACTGAGTGAATTTGCGTTCTTCCAATTCAATCAAGCGTAAGTAGATGGAACCGCGAGTCACGTCACCTTGTCCTTTGGCGGTCCCGGATTGCCCAATGGAAGTAAACCGGTGGACTACGCCTGGTAGCTTAGCCAGTCGATTTTCGATCTCAGTCACGACTTGATTGGTTCGATCGAGTGTGTAGCCCTCTGGTGTGATGAAGCCGACTTGAAACTCACTTTGATCGTCGCGAGGTACGAGGTTGACTCCCAAACTCATGGCGATGGGAACGGTCGAAAGCACGATCAGCACACACACACCAATGGTCATCCAACGGTGCCGAAGCGACCAACGCAAACAAGCACCATAGAAACGCTCAACGACAATATAAATCCAACCAGACTTGGAGCTGGCGTGGCCATTTTCCGCTTTTTCTAACTTGAGGAATCGCGAGCAAAGCATTGGTGTCAAAGTAAACGATACGAACAAACTCATCAGAATCGAAAAAGCAACCGTCAATCCGAAGCTGCTAAAGAAACGTCCGACCATGCCGCCCATGAAGGCAACGGGAACAAAGATCACGACCAGGGACAAACTGGTCGCGAGCACCGCCAACGCAATTTCCTTGGTTCCGATGCTCGAAGCCGTCATTGCGTCCAAGCCATTCTCCTCCATGTGCCGGAAGATGTTCTCGTGAACGACTACAGCGTCATCGATCACAATACCAATGGCTAGAATGAGTCCCAGCATCGTGATGTTGTTGAGCGTAAAACCCATGTACTGCATGAAGAGAAAGGTCGGGATAATCGACGTTGGAATGGCAAGTGTCGCAATCACGGTCGTACGCCAATCCCGAATGAACAGCAAAATGGTAATGCCGACCAGGACAGCCGCCAGCATCAAGTGAAAACGCACTTCGTCCATCGAAACTCGAATGAATCGAGATTGGTCTTGGGTGATTTCAACGTTCACATCATTTGGCAAAGCCTTGCGAATGCGATTGAGCCGTTCTTGGACAGCGTCTGAGATCGCGACCGTGTTGGTGCCAGACTGCTTTTGAACAAACAAGCTGACGGCGTTTTGTCCATCCAAGCGACTCATGCCGCGTGGCTCTTCGATCGAGTCCTCGGCCATTCCAATATCCCGGATACGAATCGGATATTCCTTTCGATTAGCAACGATTAAGTCATTGAACTTGTCCGCCGTCGCGATACGTCCTAAGGTTCGCAACACCATTTCGCGTTGTCCTTGGTCGACGATTCCGCCGGGGACTTCAAGGTTTTGACTGACGAGCGACCGACGAACTTCCTCGATGGAGACAGAATACGCTTTGAGCTTGTCGGTATCGATGCGTACATTCACGGCTCGGCTACGACCGCCGGACATGAAGACGTTTCCGACGCCCGGAACGGTTTGCAGCAGTTCTTGAATTTGACGTTTTGCGATTTCGGTAACTTCGCGAATGTCTCGATTGCCTGAAACCCCGATCGTGATGATCGGAGCGGCGTCGAGATCGAACTTGTTTACCAAGGGAGTTTCAATTCCCTCAGGGAGTTGCCGAATAACCGACGAAATCTTGTCACGAGCCTCTTGGGCCCCGACATCACCATTCTTTTGCAGAACAAATCGAATGACGACAACTGCAATTCCTTCGCGCGTCGTGGATCGCAGTTCGTCTATACCCGAAATGGTATTGAGGGCTTCTTCGAGTGGTTTGGTGACTGCGCTTTCCATTTCTTCGGCACTGGCGCCAGGAAGCGCAGCGGATACCGAGATTACAGGAAAATCAACCTTTGGAAACAAGTCTACACCCATTTCGAAGTATGAAACGATTCCTAGTACGACTGGAATCGCAACCAAGACCCAAGTGAAAACGGGTCGTCGAATGCATATGTCTGAAAAGTTCACGGCGCACCCGATTCGTTAGTGGATGTCGTCGCAGCGTTGGTGACTTTTGCGTTTGAGCGAAGAGAGATAGCGGTCCCATCGGAAAGCAGCTTATGTCCGCTTGTGACAATTGAACCATTGGAAGGCAACGAGGGCTCGACGATTTCGACCCACTCATCGGTTTGTTCTCCCAGTTTCACCTTGAACTCTTTTGCTGTGCCATTTTCGAACAGAAAGACTTTGTTGATGCCAGCGAAGGAGTAGAGACCATGGATTGGGATCGTTGTCGCTTTGGCGTCGTTTCCGATGAGAACCTTGGCTTTCGCGAATCCGCCTGGCTTGAGCAATCCGTCTTGGTTGGGAATGTTTACTTCGACCGCAAACGTTCGCGTGGTTCGGTCGATCGATGGGGCGATTCTCGCTACAGTTCCAATGCTCGCCTTATCCGATACGCCAGTTAAGACTTCAACGGACTGCCCCACAACTACTTGTCGTGTGAAGGATTCGGGAATCGATAGTCGCAATTTGAGTGTTTTGCCGAGCACGAGTTTGAAGACCTCGGTCCCCGGTCGTACCAAAGTGCCTTCCGAAACGAGTCGTTCCGAGATCGTGTAAAAATGATCGGCTGGATTGGATAGAAGGGTTGGCATTGGAGCACGAATTGAAATGTCGTTGATCCGCTGTGCCGCGATAGAAAGTTCTGCATTGCGAAATCGAGCCGTAGCGGCTGCTGAGTTTGCCATAAGCAGTTGATTTTGCCATTCCGATTGCTGGACCAATACATCCGATTTCGCCTGCTCGAAGTCTTCTGCGGAGACCGAATTCGTGACATTGAGAGGCGTCAAACGTTGCAATCGCGACTGAGCCAAGTCAAAGCGTAGTCTAGCCGAGACAACGGTTGGCAATTGCTGGAGATCCTCGGACTCATCGGGAACCGATTTGAAGCCCCACTTTGCAAGTTCCGTTTGCAGGTTACGGTTGACTTGATCGTACGCCAGTTTTGCGTCGATTGGGTCGAGCTCGAGCAATAGTTCACCAGGTTTGACAACGCTAGATAAGTCGTGATGGATTCCCACGACTCGTCCTTCCTGTTTTGAGCTCAACGTAATCTCTTCGAATCCGTTGAGTGTTCCGACCGCGTCAATGTACCGCTGGACATCGCGATAGACGATAGGCTCGGTGGTAACGACAATTGAGTCGCTCTTGAGTTCGAGGTCCGGCTCCGGAAGCGACATTCGTTCGTGGTCGCTAGCTTGGTTGTTCGCAACCCACCAGCCAACTCCAAAAGAGGCGACGATGGATGTGACCACAGTTGCCCATGTCAGGACGGACCAGCCCGCTTTCGATGATTGCTTGGCGGGCACTTGAGGACTCAACGAATGTGGGTGTGGATCAAGGTACTTCGTTGGAGTGGCGACGGATTGCTCCAGAGCTGGGCCGCGTTCTAACAGATTCGAAGTCATTTCTTTACTCTTCTTCAGTCTTAAATCAATCAAGTTTGCGGCCGTCCGAAGACGACTACATCGGCGTTTCCGATGGCATCGAGTGGTTTGCAGTCTTTGGAGGTTTTAAGGAATGGCTTGGGGAGAGTGCAAACTGTTCGACTTGCTTCCATCCTTCACGAGATATCTTGCGGAACAGAACCAATAGGATTTGCTGCTCTTCCTCGGTTAAAGCAGCCAGCAGTGCGCGATGGAACTGAAATTTGGCAAAGGCAGCGGAATCGAAGACGCGTTTGCCCTCTTCGGTCAAAGCCACATGCACAACACGCCGATCGACTTCGGAGCGAGTCCGATGAGCCAGCCCTTTGTGCTCAAGGTTGTCCATAAGGGTTGTCATCGAGTTGACGGCAACCCCAAGATGTTCAGCAACGGAACGCATCATTTGAGGTCCAGCTTCGCCCAAATACTCGACGATGCGAAGATCCTGGTGCCCAAGATTGGCCTGGGGGCCACAGGCTGCGACCTCATGCAGATGCATGAATTGCTTGAGAATATCGCGAACAATCAACCCAAAGTCGTTCGCTCGTTCATCCAACTGGCTCAATCTGCTACACCTCGACAATAGTTCGAAACACGAACTATTCAATAGTAGTATAGTTCTGTTTTGAAGTCAATCGCGAATTGCTGGGCTTTTTGGCTAGTGAGTTTTGCCACAAAGTGAGTACCCAATTGAAACGAAACTCAGGCAATCGAGATCCACGGTCCTATCCGCGTTTACGGTTCGATCGCTTCCACTTCAGCGACGAATTGCTGGTTGTTGTCGGCGAGGAACGCACTGATCACGTTGAACACGGCATCACTCAAGCCACCGATGTTCATAATGTCAGCTCGCTCACAAGCCTGAACCGATTGGTACGGCGGCAGATCGATGCAAACCAGCTTTGGGTTGGCTTCCTTACCTGCCAGCTTGCTAGTTGGCAACGAAGGCTTCCCAAGCCGTCGGCGGAAAGCGAAAGCCGTGTAACGGCGGCATCAGGTAGCTGCGGGGCTCGCCCCGCAGTGAAACGTCGCACCCGATCGGATAGCCGTGAAACGGCGATACCTCGTACCCGCCATACCACTGAATCGGTGGCGCCGTTTCACGGGTCACGGTCTTCGCTGTATGCACAGTCCTTGGGGCGAGCCCCACGGCTACTCGGTGCCGCCGCTATCGCGGCTGATTGGACAAAGCATTGGTTGTTGTCGGCGAAGATGCCAGTATCTATCGAAGCGATTAGCAGCAGTCTGCAAGAAAATAGGAAACGAAGAAAATCGCGAAGGGCATCGACTGGTTCTCTGCCAATCGCGAAGACAGTAATGGCGGCAACGCAGTACTGGATAGTAATGGCGGCAACGCAGTACTGGATATTGTGACCGATATGTCTGGTAGCGAATTATGGAATGACACCGATTTGTGATTTGAAACCAGAGAGTAAAGGAATGCACTCGGTCCTTCGATGTGCGAATGCGGAAAAAATCTTCGTGTTTTTTCAAAAACTCAAAAATCTCGTTTCGTTCGAGTCGCATTGTGGCATTCAATTGGGAAGAAGAGCATCAGAAGCTTCGCTGTGAACGAATTCGTCAAACATCAACGACGGAGGAGATGATGCAGGTCATTCGAGAAATACTATAAGCGAGCGAAACGTAGTACCAAAACGGCTCACGAGGTCTTGTTGGCATCCGCCTTTAGGATGAGCGGCAGAGTGAAAACTACTTGCCAAAGGTCCGAGGCTCCGGCCGAGCTGGGCTTTGGTTCGGCAGGAGTCTCTCCCGCCTCTCCCTCTTCGCTTTTTACAACCTTCCAAATCATTTCTCCAGAAAGCGCAGCGTTATGACCATTTTCATTCTCGTAGTACTCGGTATCCTCGGCCCCATTCTGGTGTTTGTAGGCCTCTGTTGGTTCGTCACTGCGATTCGTCGGCACCCATACCTTTTGCGCATCAAAGGCACCGTGCTCACCGTGGATAAGAAATACGATACTGGGGGTGATGAGCCTGGAGTGACATTTTCCCCAATCATCGGCTACACCACGCCCGAAGGGCAACAAGTGCGATTTCGATCCCCTTTTGGCACCAAACGAAGGATCCGATTCGGCAACGACCCTATATCACCGTGGCGCGATGGCCAGAGCACTGACGTCTTCCACGACCCCAGCGGCGTTCTAGAACCCTGCATCGCGAGCCTATTGGGCCTCTACGGGTGGAGTCTCGGATTCCTCGTTGGTGGCATTATATTGTTGATGGTCGTCGTTAATAAATGGAACCAACTTGGTGGACAATCGTTTTAGGAAACCCGAATCATGAACTCACATTTTTACAAATTTGCGGCCGCCTTCTTACTCGCATCGACCCTCGGTTGCACCGGTAAGACAAGCGGTAACAACACAAGTAGCAGTAACACAAACCAACAATCTGCGAGTAACACGACGACGAATATGAGTACGAATATGCAACCTTCAAGTTCAAGAAAGGTCCAAGTCGATAAACCAAACGAAAACGGTTTTGCAAAGATCAGCATTCGCGATGGGGACATTTACCAAGAGGGGATCGTTGACGCGAATGGCAAAGAAGTGGTTCAAGCAAGTTCGAAGATGCTCGTGAACGACATTACTGGCAGTCTCGCCTTGGTGCGGCTTGAACGCAAGTCCGTGTTTGTCCCTTTGGATGGAGGATACGTTTCCTCAGCAGATCTCGACAGTATTATTGGCTTTCAATACGCTGAACCCTACAGTTGCGGGTTAGCAAAAGTCATCGTCGACGATATCGAGTTCTATCTTGCCTCGGACTTCGAAAAAGCATTTGATTTGGATTTCGAATTCGCAGAGTCCTTTCATCATGATCGCGCTTACGTTAAGGCAGGCGATCGACATCGGATCATTGACACGCAAGGGAAGACGGTCGCTGATTTGAACTACGATCAAGTCAGTCTGCAAAGTCCTTGGTGTTGGCAGGTGACCAAGAAAGAAAACGAAAAGTACCTAAGTGGCTTTGTAGACTTGAACGGGAAATTGATTACCGAACTGGTCTACGACGGCGTCGGCTACTACGACCCAGAAGTCAAGCGAATTCGCGTTGGAAAGGACAGCCTCCACGGCTTTTTGGATGAACATGCAAAGGTCGTAATCCCTGTCCAGTATGAGTACGCAGAACCTTTCGCTAAAGGCAAAGCAAGAGTGGCTTTCAACGGCAAAGCATTTTTTATCAATCCAGACGGCATTGAAGTCCCGGAGTAACGCAAATGAAAAAGGCTGAATCTTGGATGGTCGAACTGGGAGTTCACAAGGGACCGCTGGTTTTCGTATCGGAGCATAAGAACTTGCTTCAGGGTTTACGAGAACATCGCATCGGTGTCGATAGTTTGACTTTTGATGGACCAAGTAATCTATCGGTCCCAAGTGGAGTTTACAGGTCCAGCTCAAAGGCGATTTTTACGACGTCTGCAATTGATTCAAGTTGCATCTTGTGCATGACATGAGCTCTATGCAGTTCAATAGTTCTTGTCGAGAGACCGAGTTGGAAAGCGATTTGTTTGGAGCTCAGACCCTCTGCAACGAGTTGCAACACCGACTTTTCACGCGGTGAAAGCGTTTCAAACCGCTCTCGAAGGATCGCAACGTGTCGCGTCAAAACCCTTTGTTGCGCATCCTGTTCGACAGCCTGTTGAACACGCGTTAGCAATTCCAGAGGATTCACGGGCTTTTCCAGGTAGTCAGATGCTCCCCCCTTGATGCATTTCACGGCTAAGAGAGCCGAACCATGGCCAGTAATGACAATGGTTGGAAGCGGGTTGGACTGTTTGCTAATCCAAAGAACTAGATCTTCACCGCTTAGACCATTGAGTTTCAGGTCGATGAGCACACAACCGGGCTGGTCCAGATCATCATCCGACATGAATTGTTCCGCAGTTTCGAAACAGCGAAACCGTAGGCCACACTGGGCGATGATTTGTCCAAGAAGTCGTCGAATGGCTGGTTCGTCGTCAACGATTCGTACGCAAGGAGCTTCGTCCATTTTCATCGTATAACTCAGTTCAAATCAAGGCAAATTTGGACTCTTTTCGCTGATTACGTCTTCTCGATCGGCGTGACAAAGTGAATCCCGCCGGATTAGCAGCGAAAAATTAATTTTTTGCTACAACCGCAGTCTTATTCGCGGCATGGTCTGATTCTGCTTAGGAATCCAAAATCCTTCTCACAGACCGCACAAGATCAATTGGGGAAAATGGCTTTTGAAGGAAATGCCCCTGCCGTTTTCGCATTTGGATTCGCGATGCTTCCTCAGCAATGTAGCCTGACATGAACAGCACACCAAGATCAGGATTCTTTTTTGCTAGGATTTCGGCTAACTCGACTCCATCCATGATGGGCATAACCACGTCCGTAACGATCAGGTCAATCGAATGCAAATTTTTGCCAAAAACACTCAGTGCTTCAGGGCCGGATGCGGCCATCAAAACCGTGTACCCATATTCGCTTAGCGCAATACTTGCGACTCGCCGCAAGGCGGCGTCATCCTCGACCAACAAAATCAGTTCGTTGCCGCAAAGTGTGGCTTCGGGTTGGCTTTCACGTTGGGTCTGTTCTATCAATTCAATGGTCTGTGGCAGATACACCCGAAAGGTCGTCCCCAAACCAACAGCGCTTTCCATTTCAACCGTACCTCCATTTTGTTCCACGATACCGTGAACCACGGAAAGTCCCAATCCAGTTCCCAGCGGTTTGGTAGTGAAAAATGGATTGAACACGGAATTTTGAATTGGATTAGGAATGCCGCAACCGGTGTCGGAGACACTCAGCACTGCGTAATTTCCTGAACTCAATTTTGGAGAAACCGAAGCGTTAGGGACAAATCGACTAAACCTCTCTGTCCGGATCGTAATGGTCCCCCCTCTCAACATGGACTCCTTCGCGTTGAGGGTCAAATTCATAAGTACTTGCGAAATCTGACCGCGATCCGCCCACATCCGATCCATACAAGGATCGAGTCGCAAATCTACTTGAACAGCCTCACCAATCAACGGCTTGAGCATTTTGACCGTTTCGGAAATCACCTGATTGAAATCGAGTACTTCCATCGACTGCACCTGTCGTCGGCCGAATGCGAGTAATTGCCGAGTGAGATCGTTGGCTCGTCGGCTCGCGGATCGAATTTCATCAAGGAACTCCTTCGATGTATCGCTTTCGATCGAATTGCACTTTAGCAAGTAAGCGTATCCGTCGATGATTGTGAGCAAATTGTTGAAGTCGTGTGCAATGCCACCGGCTAAAAGCCCGATGGCTTCCATTTTTTGGGATTGTCGGAGTTGTTCGTCGAGAACCCGTCGTTGGCTGACATCCGTCTGTATGCCGATGAAATGGATCAACTTTCCCATTTCGTCAAGGACAGGCGTGATCGACAACTCGTTCCAGAAAGGAACGCCATCTTTGCGGTAATTGAGTAACTCGACTTTGCATGACTGTTTTCGTTGCAAACAATCCCTGATGATTGCGATGGATCGCGGATCCGATTCTTGTCCCTGCAAGAAGCGGCAATTGCGGCCGATTGCTTCCGCACTGGAATACCCGGTCATCGATTCAAAAGCGGGGTTCACGTAATTGATTAGGCAATCCGGACTTGTTGCATCCGTGATGAGAATTCCTTGGGTTGTAGCTTGGATGGCACGTTCCATCATTTGCAGTCGCTTTTCGACGTTGCATCGATCGGTGTGGTCCAGGTGAACTCCTAGCATTCGAAGAGGTATTCCTTGGTCGTCAAAGATCAAAGAACCACGAGGTGGCGTCTAGCCAACACATTGTGTCGCAGCAAAGTCGTGCGGTCATGCGGTTCGGAGGGCGTTAACGATCGACATCCCTGCGGTCTGAAGGGCTGGCGGTAAGCCAGCAGCTAAACCAACAATCAACGATGTTCCGATACTGTATAAGCCCAACCAAATTGATGGTTTGAAGGCAATCGTTGCTCCTTCCGCGCCGATTGCGAAGCCACCGAAGTGCAAGGCAAGCAAGGCAAACATCGAGCCAACTACACCGCCAAATAAACACAGGACTGTGCTTTCCGCTAACACCATTCGCATCGTTCGCAAGGGCCGAACGCCTATCGTTTGCAATACGGCGTATTCTTTGATGCGATCTTGTACTGACATGATCGTCGTCGTTGCGACTAAGGACAGTACCAGTCCGACGCATGCGTAACCCAACCAGTGCGCGAAGCCAATCAAGTCCACCAGGTCGGATAGAGTGCTCGCTTGAAATGCTCCTTTGCGACGGGTCTTGGTTGCCACCGCATTCGATCGCAACGAGGAATCGATCTCAACCGCAACACGATCAGCATCCGCATCTGGATTCAATAAAACTTCATGCTGTGTAACTAAACCGGCTGACTCCTTTCCTCGCGTGTACTGAAGGAATGGCAGGTTCGTATAAATCAGATTCTCTTCGGAAGGTACGTCAGAAGTGAACACTCCAACAACCTTTACCGAAACGTCCCCAATCGTGAATTGTTGGCCAACACCAAGCCCGCGCCGAGTCGCGATATTGCGGCCGAGAATTGCACCATCGCGTATCGTCTCAAATTGGCTCCAACTACCGCGGATCAACTTGATCGGTCGCATCGCATGGATCTTCTTCGGATCAGCACCGTTAAACACGACTATGTCAAGACTAGCGCGGCAATTGTTGGTCCAGACTTGTATAGGCAAAACGTCTTTTACGCCTGGAACTTTCAAAATCGTCCTTGCATAGTCCTCAGGAAGTCGGCTTGTCGTAGGGCAAAACCTGTTTTCTTGAAAAACGATCAAACTTCGGTCTGCGTCCACTCCGCTTGTTAGTCTGTTCAAACCCTCTTGAACCGAACCAACGATACAAAAAACGAACATTGCAACCGCCGCGCCGGTAACGGTCAGCAATGAGCGTGCTCGATGGCGTAAGAGGGTTTTGATGATGTAGCGGAGCATTTTTAGTAAATGGGGAATGGGGAATGGGGAATGGGGAATGGGGAATGGGGAATGGGGAATGGGGAATGGGGAATGGGGAATGGGGAATGGTGAATGGGGACTG
>JANMGH010000129.1:0-128400 GCA_031374515.1 Pirellula sp.
TTGCGGGGCACAAAAAGTATCCAGTTGGATCAGCACATGGTTATGCCGGATCGATTGGTGCAATGTCGGTAGCTTCCACCACTGTTTGCTGGCGCATAATGCCGGTAGGAATTGGTCCCTCGCAGGTGCAACGGATCAAGCCAATCGGCATGCCGGGCGACTCGACATTCGCAATATGGTTGTCTACAACTGGAAAAATCGCACTACCGACGGCGGTGCCAGGGAAGTCAACTTCGTCAACAACTACTACAAGCCCGGTCCAGCTTCCGAAACTCGAACTTACCTCAACCCTCAATTCGAAAATCCAGCGTTCGGTCCGCAGCAATACTATGTTGCCGGCAATGTTATGGAAGGGGTCGTTGGTCCTGAGGGGCCATCGGGCGTTTTGCAGGGAGTTAAGATTCGAGGACAGCAAGAGGCATCGGCTACCGTTGAAACGCCGTTCTTTGAATCGTACGTTCAAACACACAGCGCCAAAGAAGCATTTGAGAACGTGTTGGCGAACGTTGGCTGCAACGTTCCCATGTTGGATTACCATGACAAACGTGTGATCGAAGAAACGCGTGCAGGTATAGCCACTTTCAAGGGAAGCAAGTCAGGGCTTCCTGGATTGCCAGATTCTGAACAAGACGTTGGAGGCTGGGAAGACTATCCTGAAGTCCACCGTCCGATCGACTGGGATACAGACGGCGATGGAATTCCGAATCTGTGGGAAAAAGAAAAACAACTCAATTCAGAAGATGCAACGGACGGCGCAGTGGATTCTGACGGCGACGGTTATACAAACCTCGAAAACTATCTGCACTCGTTGACCGAAGTCCCTTCTCAGGCATCGGGCAAATGAAAGAGAGCGATTCCGCGACTGCGTGCGTGATAGATAAAGTGCGAAACGAGTTTTCGATTGACTGCTTTGGATACGGCTATCAAAAGCCGTATCAAGAGTGGGTCAGCAATGGTGCTCGATGATAAAGAGGTGAAAGCATCCGGCGTGCCACATTACGTGCCTCGACATGCCTCGACGTCATCACTAATCGTATGCTTGGCATGCTCATCGAAAAGCGACCTGGCATCGTCGCGAAGCGAGTAGTTTCAGCCGTTTCAGGGGTAGTCAGTCAACAAATGAACAAATCGAGCCAGTACTTCCAAGATTTTTTCGCGCGTAGCCGTCATGTCCGCGAAAACTCGGACGATTCGCAGATACACTATCGCCGCTCTGCGAATTACTAATTGGATACAGGTAAAAGAATGAACAAATGAGTGTTCTGATGGTCGGGATAAATCGCTTTCCTTTTTGCAGTTGGAGAAATGACTTGGCACCAGAAATTCTGAATTACAACGAAAAGAGGGAAACTGGCGACAAGCAAATATGCGATATACTCGCCGAGGAGATCAACCGTGGCCTAGTCGGTTCTGAAAGCAAGGTTTGGCATGCGCATCCGGTCTGGTTCCTGGATGGCAATCCCATCGTTGGGTACAGCAAGCAGAAACTGGGGATCCGATTGATGTTCTGGAGCGGAGCGGATTTCGATGAAGTGGGGTTGAACGTAATAGGCAAGAAGTTCAAGGATGCGTCGGTCTTTTACACCGACGCATCCGAGATTAACAAAACAGCTTTGCGGCGATGGCTAAAGAAAGCCAAGCTTATTCAATGGGATTACAAAAACATTGTCCGCAGGAAGGGCAAACTAGAACGACTGAAATAGAGCAACTCTCCCGAAGGCTGCGAACCATCTGCGTAGCGATTGAGTCACGAAGTACGGCTATTGCTCTGGCCACCGCCGCTCCGACGCATGGATTAGTACTTACGTTTCAGACCTCTTCCGGTGAGCAAGGAAGCCGCCAATATACGCCATTGGAATGTAAGCCATTAGCAGGTCGGATGCGACGAACCAAACGGGGCCACCACAATTCAATATCATCGCAAGGCCGCCTATCAGGAAAAGCACGCCAACGCCAATTGCGAACACCATTTGGTGGCTGGCCGCGAGCTTGGCAGCTACAAACGCGCCTGCAAGCGTTCCAATCGCATGCGCCAGAAGCGGAAAAATGAAGTTCACTGGCGCAAGCAACTGCATGCTCTTGCGGACCGCTTCCATGGTCGATACGTCAGTGCCTTCGGGAAGAGGTACCACTATCATACCGATTGTGACCAATCCAAGATTGACCACGCTGCCAGCGACAAAACCGACAATTGCCGCCAGACAGTTCCATGCAATCGACTTCATGAGCATGTGGGTCCTGTTAAATATTTCGTTGTAGCTTTGTAGATTCGGCACTCTGAGCTATATCATAGAGTTGCAATAAAAGCGTCTCAATGAGTCATAACTAAAATCGCATTCTCGTCATACGATCGGAAAGCGGCTAATGGTCGGGACAATATCCTAACACAGCTTTGCCTACTATCTTCTGAGGTGTCTGCCGGTCCATGGGACCAGCACCAGCGATCGCGGATTTCTTAGAGTAACATTGCCGCAAATAGAAACACAACTCCACCCATCGCCCAACTCGGTACTTGAAACAACGAAGTTGCCACAACTCCTTTGCACTTTGGACACCAGCCGAACCTTTCATCCAAAATGCTGGGGTCTGACAGTGGATTCTTGCATTCTTCGCAATAGCACCGTGATAAGAGAGGCATGGAACGAAAATGGAAGCAGTTTGCCAGTCGCGATCTGGCCTGGGTAACGAACATGCGCACGATATGCTTCTTCATTTCTTGCCTCACACATTAAGAAAAATCACAGTACCAGTTCGTAACCTGGCGATTCGCGAAACTCGGCAGCATGGCTTTGCGCCATGACTCCGCAGTCCGTTTGCCGATGTTGCGGGGGTGGAAACTGAACGGATCACGTTTCTGGGGGGTACAGAAGCGTTCCAAAACGAGTCGCCATCTGAAAAATAGGTTACTTCTGGAGTGAATCAAACTCTTCTGCTGAACTTTTTAGTGAATTGACGACAAATGGAACTGCTTGCTAATCGAATGATTCTCGTCTGACAGCCAACCCGAGATGCGAACGCTCACCGAGGCTTGGTTCCTTCATTTGCGACCATTTTGTACAAAAGCGCTTCACGTCGAAACAGAATCGTCGGTAGCGCAAAACAAATCCCCACTGCGAAGATCGCTATAAAGTGCCAGCCGAAACCCCTCATTTTTAAGCGGCTAGACTCCGATTTCATCCAGACGGTCGCTGCCGTTGCGGTAATTATTAAGTCCCAAGAAAATCCTGAAATAACCCATGTTGCAAATGGCGCTAAAAAGAACTCGGCCCACGCGTTTTCACCCCGACTTGTAAAATGCAAACTGAAACAGAATACGGGGAACAGGAATCCCGCCGCCGATAGAGTGCCATAGAACCACCGCATTTCTTTTTACCTCAATCTAATCCGGTTTCTGCCGCTAAAATGCCATGTGTGAGAGAAGTGGTAGCCTGCGGCTTTTTGGCTCGGCTTCACATGAGCCTATCGGATAGCCGAACACTCGTCCATTGTCGCGAGTATAAATTGGGATGGATGGTTTTATCTCGTAGCGAAAGTCGTCAAGACTCTCGGCGATTTGCACTTGCCGACACTCTCGTCGAGTTTCGCTAACCCAAAATGGAAGTTGGGCAAAGATCTAGTGCTACCTGTTGGCCTGCACTAATGGCTTCGATCACCGCTTCGGGGGTCTGAGCTTTTCGAAGGCGTTCAGAGACGTACTGACTTTTGAAAAGCCCGTTAATGTTCGCCAATAGTCGCGCTTGCATGCGAGTCGCGGCCACGGGAGTTAAGAGAAGAAAAAACAAATCAGCTCGTTCGTTGGTGCCGTCGATAGGAATGCCTTCGTCGCATCGACAAAAAGCAAGGATTGGACGTTGTATTCCGGGCATTCGACTATGCGGAATTGCTAGCCCATTACCAACGTAGATAGGAATTACTTTTTTTCGTTGCAAAACCGCATTTGCAATGGTCGCATGCTCCCCAGGGAGATCCTCACGAGGGATAGCAGCAATGAATTTCCGGACCGCATCATCCAAGTTCGTCGCCTGCAATCCAAGAACAACTCGATTCGCATTGAGTGTGTCTGATAACGAGACAAAGTCATCTCCCCGAGCGCTATCGTATTCATCCCCCATATTCCCAATGATTTCTTGAACGACATCTTCAAACGTCAGGATTCCAAGCCAACCTGGAGTGTCATTCACGACTAGTGCAAGCCTGTCGTGACTCTGTTGAAAGACTCCTAGTGCATCCTCGAGAGGCAAATCGACGTTCAGTTCAATACATGGTCTGGCAATATTCCGGAGACATTCGGTGGTCACAGAATTCATCGACTCTCCGAATAGAATACTTTTTATATGAACAAAACCAATGGGCGTATCGCCGGTCGTTTCAACAATTGGATACCTTGAGAACTGCGTCGTTTTGATCATTTGAAGGTTTTCGGACCATGGAAGATCCAGCCGAATTGTTCGAACATCCGATTTCGCACGCATTGAGCCACTTACCTGTCGCTCACCTAAGTCAACGATATTCTCAATCAACAAAAGCCGACGAAACGGAATTAGCCCAAGTTGCTCTGTTCGCTCGAACACTTGCTTCAGATCCGCTTTTCGCGGTCGCAAGATCGACGCAATCACGCAGACCATCAGAATAAAGACGATAAGCACCAGTGACACCGTGATGGGAAGTTTGAAAAAGTCGCTGACTAGCATTTTGAATCCCAAAATCATCACGATTAAAGCAAATCCATAATGCAAAAAATGGAACAACTTCATGAAATCCTGTACGGCAAAGTACAGCGCTCGGAGTCCGAGCATCGCAAAAAGATTCGAAGAAAAAACGATGAACGGGTCGGTGGTTATCGCGAAAATTGCTGGTATCGAATCGACAGCAAATATGATGTCCGACGACTCTATTGCGAGTATCGCAAGCAGTAAAGGAGTCGCCCAGAATCTCCCTTCCTTGCGAACCCAAAAACGATTGCCTTCATATGCTTCAGTGACAGGAACAAATCTACGAAATGTCTTGATCGCCCAGTTCTTCTTTGGATCATACTCGCTCCCTTTTCCCCGAATCATCATCACACCGGTAAAAAGCAAAAACAACCCAAATAAATACAAGACCCAATGAAAACTCTCCAGAAGTGCTAGTCCTCCAAGGATGAAGATAAGCCTGAGAACGATGGCACCTAGGATGCCTAGGGAAAGAACTCGGTGCTGGTACACCGGCGGAACTTGAAAGTAGTTAAAGATAAGAATAAAAACAAAGACGTTGTCGATGCTTAATGACTTCTCGACGAGGAATCCAGTGAAGAATTCAAGACCCGCATCGACACCACGCTCGTGAAAAAACACGAGGCCTATATTGAACAGCAAGGCTAATCCGACCCATATCCCAAACCAAGTTAGTGCTTCCTTCATCGCAATGACGTGAGCCCTGCGATTGAACAGCCCAAGATCTATGGCCATCATTATTGCGATGAACAAAAGGAATCCAATCCATATCCACATTTATTGGTTCCTCTGCGAAGTGCCTACAGCAGGTTAAGTGTTGCGTTGAGTCGATTTTGGCGGCAGCGTTAAAGTCCCTATCCTCTATCTTAAAAAGGCATGGCGCTATCGTGAGTTAACACCGTTGATGACGTTCTTGGTCCACTTTAGGTTTTTCGCAAGTTCGTCGGAACTGCGTTTAAACTGCTGGCTGATTTTGGAAAGTTTTTTGACGGCGATCGCGGCGACAAGGACGCTCAAAAACGAGAGCCCCCCACCTACAACCAATTGCGCTACCCAAGTTTCAATCTCACAAAAATAGGCAAGTGCGGAGGCTAATCCGAATACCGCTACCGGCAAACAGCCAAGCAAAAAACTACAAGCAATAAATAAGGTTGCTGTTAAACCTACCGACTGATGGACTGCAGCCTTTGCATCGGCCTGGAAAAGTTTTCCTTGCAGTTCGGCTAACTCCAACAGGTCGCACGCAAATGCTCCAGCCGACGATTTCAGGTCACCTATCGGATTGGAGTGCCGATACCGTCCACTTACTTTTTCGACGTCAACCATCCGAGTACCCCTCCAACGGCAAATGCAATAGCGAAAGAAAACCCCGGTCGTTCTGCAATGAGCCGGCGAGCAGTGTCCATGCCCCTAGAACATTGGGCGTTGCACCCCGCAACGCTAGATTCATCGAGGTCCGTTCCTCGTTTATTATTTCGTTCAATCTGCCATTTATTCCCTAGACTTGATGTAGCGAAGTCGATCATTTGATTCTCCTTCCGAATTCCCTCGTTGAATGAGTGTTGCGATATATTTTTTGATCGCATTCGATGCAATGCTCACCGCTAAAGTTGCAACAGTGCTAGTTACTGATGACCGAAACGATTTCGTATCCTTCGTCCTGTCCATTGAAGCAACGTGAGATGGGTATGGCTTAGCAATGACATGCACGGTTTTTCGAACAAGGCCAAACCCAAACAATGTCGCTGCGGCGACGCAAAGGAATGGTTTGGATCGAACGTATTCCTTCCAGTCGACCAGTCGCTTTGCTTCGCCTTGGAGTTCCTCAAGGTGATTTTCACCTGCAACTCGCACCGACTGCATCCGCTCTATGATGCGATCACGGTCTAACTCTGATTCACTTATCACGGCATTCATCGCTACCGCTTTCGGTTCGACATAGAGAGCCCGATCAACACGCCAGCTACAATCCCGGAACCAACAGCCCAGGCAATGGACTCGAGGGGCCGTCGTCCTACACTTTGTGCCGTGTAGTCGAGTCCTTTCTTCGCCTCTGATGCCAAGCGTTCATAGTTATCTCGAACGATTTCTCCAGCAGCATCAACATAGTGTGAGGCACGATTGGCAACCTGCCCATAGGATGTTCCTGCTGATTCGCAACAATCGGATATGAACGAAGCAATCTGGTCCTTGCTTCGACCCGATTTGCGCTGAACCAGTCCAATCAATTGATCGAAATTGCCCTCTACCCTTGCCAATTCATCCTTTGTGAAATGACCAAATTTATCCTTGAGCGAGCGCACGATGCCACTCCAGTTGCCTAACAATTCGTCCCTAGAAATCATTTTCGAGTCCTGTCTTGTGCAAGTTGAGAAACTGTAGTCTCCGCCGGACCAACTACTGATCGAGCTCGAAAACGATATAAAGCAATCTTCATACCGAGATCACAACTATTTCAAATCGCGAGCGAAAGTGAATTTGCGCGTACGAAAACACTTCAACGTGTTCAATGATCGACCAATTCTCACTGGTCTCTAGCTAATCACTTATTGAGAAGGTGGCTATTTCAAATCGTCATTACGCGATTCCCCAAAATCGGTAGGACGAAATTACAGCCACCGAGCCTCAAGTGAGAAGAAAGGTAGCAGCCACTGCTTTTCGACCACATTCTGTCAATCTCTGTGACCGAGGCATACCATTTGCATTACAGACCTCTTTATCGCCAGACCTATCTTCCAGGAATGGGAATCACCTCTTGAATGTTGGAGTTTATTATGCTCAGCTGGGCCCTCACCTTTCTTGTTTTAGCCTTGATCGCCGCGTTGTTTGGCTTTGGGGGTATCGCGGCCGGTGCAGCATCGATCGCGAAAATTTTATTCTTTTTGTTTTTGGTTCTGTTCGCAGTGAGTCTGATAGTCAACGTCACGCGCGGACGAAACGTTGTGTAGTTCGCATTTACTTAGCTGGATACCTCCTGGATCTAATTCGAAAGACAGGAGATATTTAGACCTTTGAGACGGTCGCATGCGTGGCCATTTTTGATCTACCTCAAAAGCGTCACCCGGAAATCCTCAATCAGTGGAAGCGATTGTCCCGCTTGCTTCTATAAGATCTCGACCCGATGTTTGCAACGATTGGCAGCAGCGGAAGCTACTGCCTCGACAGCGGAGTGATTTTCATTCGCAACGTTTCGCCTTTGCGTTGGATAACGACTTCGGTTTCTTGTCCAATCTTCAATGCTTCAATCGCATACGTGTAATCATAAACGTTCTCCACCTTGCGTCCTGCCAATTCGATAATAATATCCTTGGCTTGCAAACCTGCCTTTGCCGCGGGCGCGTCTTTAGTGACTCCCGAAAGCATGAGACCCTTTATATCCCCTTGTGAGTAATCTGGGACGGTGCCGAGATAGGCGGTCATCACTGCTCGAGCTCGTTGCCCTTCGACCGGTTTTTGGTCTCGAAATTCGGGCAACTCTTTCGAAATGGCGACCGATCGGGCAATGAGCCCCATCAACTTGGCCGTCTTGGCGGCTCCCTCGTAGTTCAGCAACTCTGGGGTGTCGCGAGGCGTGTGGTACTCGGAATGCGAACCGGTAAACGCAGAAAGAATCGGAACACCTTTTCGGAAAAACGTGCTTGCATCTGTCGGAAGATCGCAATCGCTCTGAAGCGTTACCGGCAATCCAACTACCGCATTGCGTTTTTCGATTTCTTGGGTCCAAATCGAGGAAGAGCCTATCCCTTGCAATACGAGATTTTCCCGTAGCCTTCCCACCATATCTAGATTGAAGCAAGCGACCATTGTTGGATTGAGATTGTCTGACGATTCTGGTTTCTGGAATTTCGGATAGAGCTCGTAGAATGTCTTAGCAAAATGGTCCGACCCCAACAGTCCCATCTCCTCGCCAGACCAAGCGGCGAACAAAATATCATGCTCCAAATGCAGCTTGCCTGAACGTTTTTGTTGCGCCAACGATTGAGCTATTTCAAGCATGGCTGCGACACCGGAAGCATTGTCATCCGCGCCGCGATGCATTCCATTCCTTTCGTCATCTTTAGCCATACTGTTGCCGCTACCACCAGCGCCCAAATGGTCAATGTGAGCACAGACTAAGACCAACGATTTGCCAGGCTTATCGCCCGCAGTGAGCAATCCAAGGGTATTAACCCCTTCTCCCAAATACTTCTTGACGTCCAGCGTTGCACCTACCTTCACTTCAGGCAAATCGAAGCCCATCATCATTTCGCCTTTATCGAGCCCCTTTTGAATATCGATTAGTTTGTCGTCGCTCTTGGTAAACCAGGCATCTGCAACGGCATCCGTAACGCTGATGGCGGCGATGCCTGATCCTGAAAAAGAACCGTCCATTTCGAGAGGCACTAACTGGTTGCGGACCCCACTTGCCGGGCCGCTGACAATGATGATCCCTTTTGCTCCTCGATCCCGAGCGGCCATTGCCTTGTATCGCAAAGAACTAAATCGCGCGAATTGCTGGCGCCGTTCTGGACTAACATCGGCCGGCATTTGCCTCAGCATCATTACCCATTTGTTTTCAACATCCAAATGCACATAGGAGTCGTACTCTGGTTGCCCCTGATACGCGGCGGCGACAATTCCGTAGCCAGCGAAGACGACGTCCGTGGGTTCAATTACTGCAGAACTCGAGAACGTCAATGGTCGCCAATCGGTATTCAACACCCAACTTTTTCCGGCAGTAGAAAGGGAATTGTTGTTGAGCAGTTCGACTCCGGCAGGAAAAGGGAACTTGTAAAAGTAAGTGCCGTTATATCCTGCTGGCTCTAATCCCAAGGAAGCCATGTAGCTTGCAACGTACGAAGTGGCTAGCTTCTCTCCTGCAGTTCCGGTCAATCTTCCACCCAGTTCTGGCCGGCAAAGATAGTCAACGTGCCTACCGATATCGCTTGCTCGATAATCTGCATCGTTTGCTTTAATGGATGCCGCAGCTTCTGACTTGGCCGATTCAATTTGACTTACCGAGGGCGGCTTCACCGCATTGCCATCAACCTTTTCGTCTGCCGCCCCCAAACCTAACGCTTCTCGAGCCGCTTTGTCATTCCATTCGGCAATGAAGATTTGCGATTTTTTGTTTGAAGTACGATTCGAGGTCCAAGCAAGTTCTTTGCCATCTGGCGTAAAAACGGGCAGGCTATCGAAACCGTCTGTTGTGGTAACGCGAGTTGGCGTCCGGCTACCATTCACGTCAACCATATACAGTTCGAAGTTGGCAAAGCCGTTGACATTCGTGCCGAAGATAAGATAGTCGCCGCTCGGATGATAATACGGGGCCCAACTCATCGCGCCGATAGTGGTCAATCGTTTTGCATCGGAGCCGTCAAGATTGGCAGTATAGATCTCAGCCGTGGCTCCATCTTCTGCGAAACGCCGCCAACAGAGTCGATTGCCGTCTGGCGAAAAAAAGGGCCCACCGTCATAACCAAACATGTCTGTTATCCGTTTCACTTCTGTACCATCGCTTTTCATGATGTACAGGTCCAGGGCGGTGGCGGGATCCCTCTCGAAAAGAGCTTTCTCGCGATCGCTCAATGTCGATTTATACGCGAGGCGGTTTGACGCGAATGCAATATATTTTCCGTCGGGAGAGTAAGACGCCTCTGCATCGTATCCCTGGATATCCGTTAACTTTTTGTATTGATGGGTTTTGCGATTCCATTCGACTAGATCGTAGTGATCGTCATAATCCCACGCGTAGCGTTTTTGCGTGCCAGCAGCACGATCCTGCAACTCGGCTTTCTGTTTATTAACCGAATCTGGATCGAATTGAGTTGAAGCGAAAAGGACGCGATCTCCATCCGGATGAATCCACGCGCAGGTTGTCTTTCCATATCCAGGTGAGACCCTTTCAATATCTCCGGTTTCACGATCCATCAAATAGATCTGATAAAACGGATTGTCTTTGTCCCGTTCACTTTGGAAAACCATCGACTTTCCGTCGCGACTAAAATACCCTTCGCCGGCTCGAATACCATCGAATGTCAGTTGTCGAATATTGCTCAGAAAGGTGGCTTCGTTCTTGATCGCATCCGGTTTCTCCTCGGACTTGGCGGACGGTTCGGCATTTGAAGGCGACTCTTGCGCTTGAAATGTACTCGCCTGGAACAAAGAAATGGCAAATCCAATCGCGCCAACGAAGTTCACGAACGGCAACAGGCGAAAATATCTAATTTTAATCATTGAAGTCTTGGGTGAGGGATAATGATGTGTGTCATCATTGTAGCCTTCCGCCCATACTATTCCAAACGGTCCTCGATCCAATCAGGCTGCGCGGCGGTCGTCCAGGTTTTGACGCCGAAGCTTTTTGCGGTCCGCTTTGCTCATAGGTTTTCCGGAATAGTCATCGTCATCCTCATCATCATCATGTTCGGGTTGTGTCGAAGGAATCGTCTGCCCCTGCTTGATAGGAACCGGTTTCACCCCGATGGGTTGATTTGGCTTCTGATTCTCCTCGGTTGGCGGTTTGAGCTTCAGGCCGTCCAGCATGCCGAATAGTCCGCGTCGTGCAGATTTTTGCGGCTCGTCACCTGCGGTCTTTTGAGACTTTTTTGGTACTGCTTTCTGAACTTCAGGTTTTTTAGCTTGCTTGGACCCAAAAGCGAACCAAGACTTTTTAGTCTTGGCATCGACGGCGTCCGAATCTACTACGTCCTTAGACGGAATTTGTTTGTTGGGTAAAGTTGAGTTCTTGGCTGCCTCCGCGTCGGCTGTTTTCGATGAAGCAAGTTGAGCGCTCTTGCTGAATTTAGAAATCCAGCCTTTCGACTTGGAGCTATTTGCAGCTACGTCAACTGCTTTGGGTTTCGAACCGTCACTGGCAGCATTCGGCTTCCGTGACCAAACGGACCGTTTTTCTTCGCCGGTTTCAACAGCTTTCTTGTCCTGTTCGGTTTGTCTGTTTTCCGCTTTGGCATGAAGAGGTTTTGCATTGGATACCGACGATCCAACTATGGTCGCTTGTTCGACTTCTCGGTTTCCACCGATTCCAAACCAGCCACGTTTCTTGGTTAGGCCAAGGTCTTCCAAAGGACCATCGTCTTGTCTTATCGGTTCAATATCCAGTTTTTCGTTTTGCTCTTTTCGACTCGGAATGAACCCAAAGAGCCGACCTTTTGTCCTCGCGGGGGCTTCCTTGGCTGCGTCCTTTTGTTGCGGCTTTACGCCAGCAACCACCACTTTTGTAACCACCGGTTCGGGGACCCGCGCAAATGATTCGCGTTGTTTTGTACTTTTGCTTTGTTGATTGTCTTTGTTCAACTCATCTTTGTCATCGTCGCGATCGGCTGGCGTGTGAATGCCATTGCGATTTCGCGCCCATGGCATCCTCCATTTCGACTTAGCGGAATCGGCTCGAGCGTCCATCGTCGAATCATCCTTCGCATCGACAGATACAGAACGACGAAGCGTCAATTTTGGCACTTTCCACTGAATCGGGGAGAGGTTGGCACCGTTGCGTACCAAAAACCTTTTTTGAGCGTGGATGTATGTCTGTCTCAGGTAGATTCCAGCCGCTTGAAATACTGCCAATATTCCACCCAACAAACAGCCTCCCACGACTAAGTCAGTCGTAATCGGAGACCAAGATAACTTTAGCAGGCCAGATCCAAGCAATGCGGCAAGCCCCCAGGCAATTAGGCCGGCAATCCAACTTACGACACTCATCGGAGCGGATTTCAATTCGCCGCACAAACGGATACCAAACACTCCAACAACGGATGCAACCGAAGCCAATACCAGGGGAAATCCAGCATAGCCAATTTCTTTTTTGGCCCAGCTATCAATGCTCATCCCTAGCAGCATAAGCGCAGAGCTGGATGCCTCGAAACTGGATAAGGCTGCAGCAATTGCCAATACGACCCAGATGCGATACCGAGCGCGATAGTCATCTAGTTTGTGTCTCCGCAATTGAAAAATCATCCAGGCAGCTACTGCCGTCAACATCCATAGCTGGCAGGTTAGCCATTGCGCAATGCTATGTGGAGATCGCAAGTGAAACAATTGAGCGATCGGTAACGTCGAAAAGCCGGTCGTATTTGCTGCCGCTGTGGAAGCAGGCGTTGGTGTAAAAATAAAATAGTGCGCGCATAGGAGGCTTCCCCATAACAGCCACATGCACGTTAGTACAGCAGACAGTGTTCCGCGCCGCACAGGAATCAATTGAACCATACGCTGTTGGCATGTTTTGCGTACCGCTTGGCTATAGCCAGGGTCACGATACTTTGGTGCGATTTCGTACGAGTCATCCTGGTCCGTGTTTTCTCGCGTTCGGAATCGTTTCTTGGCTCGAACACTGTCGACCGCGAACTCCGAATCAGCCGCAACCGCATCCAACATGATACGTCTACGACGATCGATACGATTGGATCTGGAGAGAGGCATGCGGCGAACACTTTTGGGAGTTTTGGAGAATTGCAAGCGAGAGAAGACAACTTTAATCTCCTCGCATTTTTGTTTCGCCACGTCAATGTCAAGCCGTCTAAAATCGCTCGGACTTGCGTTTTCGCAACTATTCGACAGCTAGCAATCAAGTTTTCTATCCCGACGCTTCACGTTCTTTTAAGGTATGCATGTAAATATGATGGCGGTATTCAAAAAAGCTGAATGGAATCTCCACGTCCATGAATGAAATAAGAAAGAAACAGAATGAAACGCACTATCGGTATTGTTGCCTGCACAACCCTGATGCTCGGAGTAGCAGGAGGCGTTTATGTTGCGGTTCGCTCGCAACCCAGGCATCCTTCGGGGCGATCGATGGCGCATTCTCAACGGCCTGATAGCCAATCCGTCGATGGGTCATCGGTACCGGAGGTTGGGAGGCTAGTCGCATCAGAGAGCCCGTTTAGCGCAACGGATGCGACGGATCTTGCAACGGATTGGTCTCGGTTTCGCGGGCCAAACGGCACTGGACACAGTTCCGACGCATCGATCCCGAGTGAATGGAGCGACACTCAAAACCTGCGTTGGAAGACAAGATTGCCAGGGCCCGGATCGTCCAGTCCCGTCTTAACCGACAAGCACGTGTTTTTGACTTCGTATTCTGGCTATGGGGACGATGAGCGAGCCAAGGGCCAGATGAGCCAATTGAAACGTCAGATCCATTGCATTGACCGTATCGACGGAAAGATCACTTGGTCAAAAAGTATTGATGCATTGCTCCCCGAGGACCCTTACCAAGGAATGGGGCTTCCCGAGCACGGCTATGCGACGAACACTCCTGTCACCGATGGCAAGTCGATCTTTGCATTTCTTGGCAAGACTGGCGTGTTCGCGTTCGACATGGCTGGAAACGAAATCTGGCGAGTCTCTGTCGGCACGGAATCGGGCAATCGAGGCTGGGGTACAGCCGCAAGCTTGATACTCTATAAAAACATTCTCATCGTGAATGCATCCGAAGAAAGTCAAACCATTTATGGCATTGACAAGAACACTGGCGAAATGATTTGGAAAGCGCCCGGTTCCATCCTGGAGCTTGCCTACGGAACACCCATCATCGCCCGCATCGACAATGATCGTGACGATTTGGTGATAGCGGTACCGAGTGAAGTATGGGGTTTGAACCCAAACACCGGAAAACTGGTATGGTACGTCGAGACTAAGTTGACGGGCAATCTTTCGCCAAGTGTTATTCAAGACGGTGATGCAATCTATGTCTTTGGTGGTTATCGCTCGTCTGGTAGCTTGGCCATCAAACTGGGGGGTAAAGGAGATGTCACAAAATCCAATACAATTTGGAATAGCAGGAATTCATCTTATGTAGTGACCCCTGTTTTGCATGAAGGGCATCTTTACTGGATCGATGATCAAGGCATGTACTTTTGCGTGTCTGCGAAAACAGGTGAGACGGTGGACAAACAACGCGTTTCAGGTATCAAGTCCGGCGGAAGACCTGTCTATGCATCACCCGTTTCCATCCATGGAAAGTTATTCATGCAAACTCGTAACAGCGGTCTCTTTGTTCTCGAGGGTTCGCCTAAAATGCAATTATTGAAACAGAATCGCTTTGAGTCGGATAGCAGTGTATTCAACGCAACACCTGCAGTCGACAAAGGGCAGTTGTTCCTCAGATCATACACGCATCTTTACTGCGTAATGGCCGACAAGACAAATCGCTAACCTGCGGCAGGAGCAAACCCTTGAACCTGGTCTTGGTCGGAATCATCACCTGATTTCGGCAGAACGGAATCGACGTGGCCAATTGGCTCCAGACCGAGCATCTGGGCTTTCGTAAACGTCAATAATGCATAGGTCTTGAACAAGAACGGCACCATCAAAAGGACCAGGCTGGTCGAGGCAAACAGTCCAAAAGCTAGGCTCGTCGCCATAGGGATCAGCGCTTGTGCTTGGAGCGACTTCTCCGACAGCATGGGAAATAGGCCAGCGATGGTGGTGACGCTGGTTAGAAATACTGCCCGGAGTCGGCGTGAACCTGCGGTCATCAAAGCGTCGTTGACCGGCATCCCTTGGCGAATGCACTGGTTGATGAAATCGACAAGAACGATGGAATCATTCACAACCACGCCCGAAAGTGTCACGATCCCAAACATGCTGAAAAGAGTCAGTGGCAATCCCATAAATGCATGTCCAAAGATAGCGCCGACTATGCCAAAGGGAACCACTGTCAAGATAATGAAGGGCTGCAAATACGAGGAAAACTCGAACACCAGCAACAGATACATGGCTAACATGGCAGCCGAAAATCCAATCACCAAACTCGAAAAGGACTCCGCCGTCTCCTGTTGTTGTCCTTCCCAACGGAATCGAAGCGATGGATACTTCGTAAGCAATTCGGGAACCAAGGTCTCTTTCAATTTTGTGGCGACCAATGCTGCGTTCCCTTGAGCGGTATCGATCTCAGCACTCACCGTAATCGATCGCATTTGGTCCAGTCGGTTTATCTCCGAATAACCTCTTGGAGTAGCGATGTCCGCTAGCTCCGTAATCGGATACTCGACGTTATTTGGGCCACGCACTTTCAAATCCTTGAAGTCGGCCAAGGACCGACGTTGATCCAGTGGGTATCGGACCATTAACTTAACTTCGTGCCGGCCTCGCTGGAGTCGCATGACTTCGGCACCGTAGTAGGCGTTACGTACCGTCTCGGAGAGGTCCGCAACGGTGATGCCAAGCGATTTCGCACGCTCTTTGACACTAAACTGGAATTCAATCTTGCCTGGCGCGGAGTCGTCTCGAACGTCATAGACGCCAGCAAACTTGCTGAGTGCTTCTTTGGACGCTTCGACGCCCGCATCTAATGCATCCACATCCTGCCTTGGTGCAAGTATTTTGAATTCGAGAGCTCGTCCACCGGGACCCATATTGGCTGATTGAAACGTTACTCGTTCAGCGCCCGGAAACACGCCGGCTTCATCTCTCCACAAGTTCAGCAACTCGTCGCTAGTTACATTTCGTACCGTCGCTTCGTGGATCTCAACTTGGACTTGCCCAACGTGCGATCCGCTGATTTTATCTCCGCCCGCAGGATCCCCCTGTGCAGCAGAACCGATTTGCAAAAAGGTCAAAACAACGGGACCATTGGGAGCAGTTGGATCATCGGGCTTTGGTGTCTTGCTTGTTTTGTCCTGCTCTTCTTTGGCAGCGATTCGCTCACTCACTCTACGAATCGCTGCTTCCATTCGGCGAGTCGCTTCGCTCGTAATTCCGACCGGAGTTCCATCCGGATAAATCACTTGTCCTATGATCGTCTTACCATCTAAATTCGGAAAGAACTCAAACGGGACCATTCCCGAACGAACCATCCCAGCGGCGACCATTACGACCAACAGACCTGCGGAGACTGGCAAAGCTGGATGCATTAGCGAAACCTTTAATACCGGCCCATAAAATTTTTCTCCAAACCAGTCCAATCCCGCGTTGCACGGCCTACCGATCCTCTCAAAGAATCGCTCGATTGGATTGATAGACTGAGAAAGCCGAAAGCGTACCCACTGAGCGAATGTTTTTGGTTGTTCTTCTTCGTGTGACAAATGGCCTGGCAAAGCAATCGTTGCTTCGACCAATGAGACCAATAGCATCGCGATGATCGCAGCTGGCATGACTGCAATGAATTTCCCCATCACCCCGGATACGTAAAACAATGGAACAAACGCAATGATGGTCGTAGCGACGCTCGAAAAGACGCTGGGAAGCACCTCAGAGGCTCCATCAATTGACGCCTGAAGTCTTGATTTCCCTAGTTTGCGATGCTCAAAAATATTTTCGCCGATAACGATTCCGTCGTCCACTACAATGCCGACGGCCATTAGGAACGCAAACATCGTCAGCATATTCAGCGTCTCACCGGTGTAGAGCAGGTAAATAGCAGCACCTGTCAAT
Organism: Pirellula sp.; assembly: GCA_031374515.1. Classification (GTDB taxonomy): domain Bacteria; phylum Planctomycetota; class Planctomycetia; order Pirellulales; family Pirellulaceae; genus JBKCUI01. Next base: position 17,082 of record JANMGH010000129.1, read on the forward strand.
GCGATCGGAATTCCCATCGCCACCCAAAATGCCATTCGTATGTTTAGGAAAATGGCGAGCAACAAGAATACAATGGTCCCGCCTTGGATTCCGTTTTCTAGCAACATCCGAATGCGATCGCGAACATCGACGCTCTCGTCACCCCAGGTTCGCAATGAGTAACCTGGAGGTACTTCCTCAGCACGAATGAATGCGTTGACTTCGTCGGAAATGTTTAACAGATCCTCGTCGCTAGTACGCTCGATGGTTATTACCATGGCAGGGCGGCCATTGATTTCGCTGATGGCTGTTACATCGTCAAAGTCGTCTCGTACTTTACCGATTTCTCCGACGGTCAAAACGACGCCATTGCGTTGAGTGATGACGGGCAAAGTTGCGATTTGTTCGCCGATGTCCCGTTTGTTCTTTCCTCGCAACAGAATCTCTTGTCCGTCACTCTTTAGTTGCCCGCTTGGAATCTCGACATTCTCGCGTTTTAGGGTCATCGCAATTTGCGAGAGAGTCAATCCATACTTGCGCAGCGTGTCTTCGTCGATTTCTACGTCGATCTGGTATGGTTTTGCATTCGCGATCTGAGCTTGCGAAACCGAAGGCAACTCCAATAGCCGTTCTCGTATGTTCTCAGTGAAAGTTCGTAACTGCCGCTCAGAGTCCTCAGTTCGGCTCGATGGACCCAAGACAGCAACACGTATTGCCGGCAATCGAAAGGTCACTTGTTCTACAGTGGCTTTCTCACTTCGTTCTGGAAAAAAGACAGACACTCTGTCAACGGCTGATCTGATTTCAGAAAGGACACGCTGAGGATCGACCCCTTTTGAATCCAATTGTGCTAGCGTGAATCCACTGCCCTCGCGACAGATACTTGTTAACTTCTTGATGCCTGAAAGGGAGCGGATCGATTCTTCGATCTTTTGGCAGATGCCGCTTTCCACTTCGTCTGGCGTCGCACCGGGATATGGCACCGAGACAAGGATCACATCGAGCTGGAACTCGGGAAATGTCTCGCGACGCATCGCAAAGAACGACAGAAAGCCTACGATCAGCACGGACACAACCAGAACATTGATCCCTGCACCATGGCTTATTGCCCAGCGAATAACAGATTTCATGGTTGATCGCTTCCGTGCTGATACCTGGCTTTATCGGAGCCATCTCCAATTATATTCGCCATAGGCGTGACAACCGCTTTGGATCCGGGCCTTAGATCGGAACGAGATTCTGCAATCCAATATTCCGCTTTGGGATCCGACAGCAGTTTAATCGTACTGATCACTTTAATATCTGTTAGCACTCGAATACGTCCAGCGGACCATTCGTTCAAGTTGAGTTTTGGGTTCAAAGCGGAGTCGGTGCCATTTCTGGGTGGTGCGTTGGATGATTTCTCAACCTCGGATTCGGATGGTGTAGGCAAAGTCAGTGCATCATCTTGTTCAAATACCCAAACCTGGTTTCCTGGCTTGAGGGCAAGTTTTGGCAACAACATTAACGACTGAATTGGCTTCGTATGAATCTTGCAGTCGACAAACATGCCGCGAACGAGTGCTGGCAGGCCACCATTCTCTTCTTCTCGAATTGCTCGCCCGTTCTGAAAAACCTCGCGGGGATTCTCGACGCAAATGCGAACCGGGACAGTCCGAGTCTGCGCATCGATCCCGATACCCTCGTATCTATTAAGATGGCCTTGCCATTGAAACTCCGTTCCAATCCGACCAGCTACCTGATACGATATGGTGACGGGTGTCTTGGGTAGCTCATAGCTTGATGACTTCACCAACCGCGATGAGGGAGTTTTTGATTTGGTTGGATCCAACTGATCTAAGATGAGTAGCAACTGGTCCGAGCGTAGATTGCAGGTGACTTCGACCCGTTCTGTGTCTTCGATCATGCACAGAGTCGTCCCCTTTTGAACGTAGGAGTCCTCTTGTACCGACTCGGTAACGATGACGCCTGAAATAGGTGACCGGACTGTTGTCCTGTCTAGGTTTATCTTCGCTTGCTCTAGTTGGGTGGCTGCAAGTCGCTCTGCGAGTTGAATGCGTTTACGCCGCGTTTCAATCATTTGCAATTGGTTCTGGATGTTTAGCCGCTGATTGGCACTTATGATCCGTTGTCGACGCGATTGGTCCAATTCCGTGGCTGAGGCAATACCGATCGATAGCGACTCCAACCGTTTGAGCTCTTTCTCTTGTAACGCAAGGTCCTCCTCTGCAAACATTAAGGATTTCTTTGTGTTGGAGAGCTCTTGGTCGAGTTCTTTCTGTTGGGCATACTCCGAGTCTCGCATCGCAGCGAGTCGCTCTACATCGAGCTTGAAGTCGGTGGGGTCGATGTTGAAAAGGACGTCCCCTTTGTGCACATAGCGACCAATACGACACTCTTCGCTTTTGAATTGAACCCTGCCTGCAATCTCAGCTCCGAGTGTCACTTGGCGATAAGGGACCACAGAGCCTGTGACGTTGACGTCTAGAGAATCAAGCCCGGTGTAAGGCATGACGGATTGGACGCTCACAATGGATAGCTTTGCCATCTTGGAAACGGGATCATTTCCATCAACCGCGACTTGTTTTGGTTGTTGGGATCCCATCGCGACGAAAATCGCGATGCTTGCAAGGACCAGCAGAGTTGGCAATAGGAAACCAAAGAGCAAATTGGCCGCCTGAGTCTGTATTCTGGACACGCTTGTCGTTCTATAATCATCGAGGAGGCAAAATAGGAAACCTGAGTTCCTATATTATTCCATTGGTCGAGGAACGCCTAACCCTACTTGCATTTTCTTAACCGCTAAAATGCATCGCTAAGATCGCTTGTCAATGCTCGCAATTCATTTGAAATCGGTGCATCAGCCACCGTTTCCAAATCCCGTTGTCTTTGGGACAGCACAGAAGATGGTTTAGCAGCGGGCATGTTCGCAACCGTAAAGTCTTCCACGAGGGCCTGAATACCAGGTTGCAACTCGCCTAGCATTTCCGATAGCGCCGACATGGTGCTGTATGTGTTTAAGTCATTGTGGTGCCCGAGAACCTCTATCCGACCTAATACTTTGGTATTGGAAATTACAGGCAACCGTAAGAACCATCTTTCGGAGAATTCCGGCAATTTGTTCTTGTGCCAACTTGCGTGAAATCCCTCGTGAAGCCAAGGCATATTTAAGTCCAAGCTGATTTTGGCCAAACCATGCTTCTCCGCAAACTCAACCATGGTGCACCAAACAGTGTCCCACTCGCGAGTGCCCTGAAGCCGAACCGTTTGTTGCCGAACTTTGTCATCCGAAATACCTCTACGAGCCACGATACTTCTGGAAAAATTCAAGCTGCGTTTCATTAACAGCTCTAGTTCCGCAAAGCCAAATACACGCGTCGCGACTAGTGATCCGAGTGCAAAGACCATAGTTCCAATAGAAATGGCGTCCGATTCAAATAACACGCCGAGTACTGCTCCGCTCGCGGTGACTAAGCTTAGCAAGGTGATTACACCAACAAGCCAGCGATTCTTGATACCGAAACGCATTAGGTTATGGTGCAAGTGACCGCGATCGACCGTGAAAACACTTCGTCCAGTTAGTTTTCTTCGAACGATGGCCATCCCAGAATCGAACAATGGAATCGCCATCAACACGATCGGAACCGCGATTGAAATAGGGCTTTCTTCTTTAAGCCAACTTCTCATAGCCAAAACACCCAGCACCAAACCAACGAGCATACTTCCAGCATCGCCCAAAAAAACTTTGGCTGGTGGCAAGTTGAAAATTAAAAAACCGAGCAGCGAGCCGGCCATAGCCGCTGCGACCAACGACTCCATATGATGACCGGTGTAGAAACCGATTGCAGAAAGTGCAGCAAACGAGATCCATCCAACGGAAGAGCAAAGCCCGTCAGCCCCGTCAATCAGATTAACGGAATTGATTGAAAGCAGCAGCCAACCGAGCGAAATCGGAACCGCAAGCAATCCAAGTTGAACCGGCATTCCAAAAAGGCTTATGGAGTCGATCGAAAATCCGAATGCAATAATCGAAAGGCAAATGACAACTTGGCCGAAAAGCTTCTGACGGCCGCGAAGCCCAAAACGATCGTCCAAGACTCCGAGTAAAACAATTGCGATCGACCCCAAAGCCATCGAGGTCACCTCGTACACATGTCCTGCGAAAACAGAGGCGAATTCAACATTGGTCAAGAGGCTTACACCGAGTGTAGCGATCATGCTGAATAGAATAGCAATCCCTCCACACAGCGCAATCGGTTCTCGATGCAATTTCCGATGTGTATCCGGGTGATCCATCAATCCGATGGCAAGCGCTAATCGTCTCGCCAACGGAGTCGAAACCAGTGCAAACAAGAAAGCAACCGAAAGGGCAACGAGAGGGAAAACCGGAAAATTCATGGATGTGTTCCTCGATGAGTGGTAAACAACAACTCACTTTTGGGTGAATTGAGTTTTGAGCGGTTAGCCGAAACCGAACCGCAAGAACATTATGATCCTCAGCGCTTACCCATTCGTCTAGGTGCTCTTCGGTTAACTAATCATAAAAGTTTCCGACATTATCCCGGAAATCCGGAAAGACGTCAGAGCCCATGCAAACACACCAGTTTGCCCAAATACGCATTTGTTACTCTTTGGATTGTTACCGTTCTATGATAAAAGGGGTATCGATTGGCTATCCTTTCTTTTCAGGGAATGCAAATCGTCGACGAGCGAGTGCGGATTGATCGAAAACTTTGCATTTGCCTGATTTCTTAACATGGAAGCACTATGGATCGCGAAAAATACCAGGAACTCGTCTCAACTTTTTTTGAGTGGAACCAACCGGCAATCTCGCAGATTTTTGCAGAGCTCCTATCTGCCGTGGCGGCAGAACGCGATCTGACTCCCTCTGGGTTAATGAGCCAAAATTACGAAACGGCGCGAGCAAATCCCGAAATAAATGTTCTGCCGGGCAACCTCAAAAATGCCAGAGACGCCATTTTCCCCTACTTTTGGGGTACTGACAGCTGGAATAATCCATTGCACCTTGAGAACGTCAAAGGCCCCGCCAATCACGCGTCCCTAATTGGTGCGCTTGCTTGCTTACTTAAAAATCCAAACTTATGTACAGACAAGTACAGTCAGCGTTCAAACGAATTGGAAGTCAAAGCGGTAACGACTTTGGCCAACTTGATCTTCTACCACACGGATGACCCGTGGGGTGTATTTACAATTGGAGGCACTATTTCCAATTTGTACGGAGCGAAGATCGGTTTGGAACGCGTATTGCCAGGGGCGATGCGAACAGGAGTTTTTGGGCAACGCGTTGTCGGAATCTGTTCGCAAGCGGGCCACTATTCGAATCAAACGGTTGCCGGTTGGTTAGGAATTGGGACGCAAAATTTGATCGAAATCCCGACCGATGAAAAGCTCGCCATGCGTCTTGATCTGCTTGAGGCCAAGCTGGATGAGCTGTATTCGCACGATATCAAGGTTGCCTACGTTTGCGCAACATTTGGAACAACCGATGGATTTGGAATCGATGACATTCAGTCGATTCGGGAATTGCTGGTAGTCAAAAGCAATCAGTACTCGGTTCCGATGCCGCAATTGCATGTCGATGCAGCGGTCGGTTGGGCAATGGTGATGTTGACCGATTACGATACGTCGCGGAATCCATTGCAAATGGAACCGGGACTCTTGGATATTGTTCGAATTGTTCAATTGAAGAACAAAGGGTTGCGTTACGCCGACAGTGTCACTATTGACTTTCATAAACTTGGACGGGGCCACTACCCATCAAGTGCGTTCATCGTAAACCGAAGAGAGGACTTGAAGTACTTAGCAAGAACCGTTTCTGACACTCCCTATTTTTCGGATGCCGACGCAAGCCGCGATCCTGCGTTGTTCACACTGGAATGTTCGCGTCCAGGACTCGGCCCGTATTGCGTGATCGCATCTCTCAATGGAATCGGATTGACAGGCTGGCAGATGCTGACCGCGAGGGCGTTGGAATTGACTCAGCGATTGAAAGATAGGCTTGCCAAAATTGAATACTGCAAGGTTCTCAATGCCGATACGTGCGGGGTCTCGGTCAATTGGTGGGTATTGCCCAAAGGTCGTAATGCGGAAGACATTTACCAAAGGCTAGTACGAAACGAGCTGACTGCTGAGCAACTCGCTCGCTACTTGCCGGAGGTTCGTCAGTTGTTTGACAAACGCACCAAAATGATGGACCCGACACTTGATGCAAAACTGGGCTTCACTACCAGTTTCGGTTACTGCCCAAACGGAATTGACATACCAGCATGGAAGGCTGTTTTTTTTAATCCCAAGACGACCGAAGAAATCGTCGACAGAATTGCTTACGGCATCGAAGAATTGTAAAACGAGTTGATCTCCGGTTGCTGAAGAGTTCCTATGACACGCGAGTGGAAGAATCCTGCTGAGTCTCTATCGACACAGATACGACTGCCAAAGAGCGCGGAGACGGACTCAGAGCGTAACGCAACGATGGTGCTTGTATCCGAATGAAGCCTGCCCGCCTTCAAGAGAATAGTTCTGTTGATGCATGGTAAGATTTCTTCGAGATGGTGCGTAACAAGAACGATTTGAGTGCCCGCAATTGCCAGTTTATTCAATATGCCAAGAAACTCTGCTCGGGCGAGAATATCTAGTCCACTCGTCGGTTCGTCGAGAACGATAGCTTGCGGTTGACGAACCAACGCTCGTGCCAAAAGTACCCGTCTCCTTTCGCCGGTCGACATATGCCCAATGCACTTTGTGGAAGTGCGTTCCATTTGGAACAAATCGAGAAGCCGATCTGCTTCGCATCGCATCGCTTCAGTAAGGGATTGCGGATCTGGTTCCAGCTCTGCCGAGAAGAAGCCCGTCAGAACCGATTGCAGAGCGTTTAGCCTTGACGATCGCCCCAAAGTAAAATGATGGTCTATTTCCGAACTAACGAAACCAAGATGCGCGCGAAGCTCCCAAACATTCCAGTCTTCCTTGCCTAGGACAGTAACCGTCCCCGATTGCCCTTCGATTACGGAAGGATAGAAGAATTTCATAAGCAGTTTCAGAAGCGTGGACTTACCTGATCCATTTGGACCTAAGATCGCAACATGCTCATGCTGAGGAATTCCTAGGTGCAGGCTGTCAAGTATGCGTGTGCTTCCTCGCACGATGCTCACGTTCTTTAGATCGATGAGCACGGTCTCTGCGTTCATCAGTTAAAGCCAAACTCAACACATTCATTGTCGCAAGTTTCTTCCGGCAATAAACTCAGTTCTGTATTGGTAACAATTCCCATCATGAATCTGTTGGCTGCGTCCAGCATGGTCGAGTCCAAATCGTTGGCTGAGCAGCAATCCTCATCGGATCTCATTTGAAAGAACTTGTATCCCAAACTGGACTGATGCGAAATCCTAACGGCTCGCAATAACTCATCGTCTGCGCATAGACTCGAACCTTGCCTTTGACCAAACAGCACCTGCAGATCTCGAGACTGTTTCCAATTGGAAAGCGATCGTGGCGTTTTCGGAAAGACACCACTTAATGAAACAACTCCAGCGATTTGCGTGGAGTACTTGAGTCCAATCCATTGTGCCATTGTCCCGCCAGCACCAAATCCCGCCAAGAAAATCTTGCTCCTATCGACCGACATTGCGCTTATAACCGCTTGTACGCTGTCCCAAACCAAATCTTCGGCTGCAGCACTATCCGTGTTGGAAAGTCCCCATCGAAAACGATGGCCGATGCCTCGACACTTTTGTTGGGCCCTTGGGGCGATTGCAATATAATTTTGCGAACTAAGAGCCATCATGACGTTGTCTAGCTCAAGCTCACAGCTACCGTCGCTGTGTAACCAAACCACCAATGGATAATCGTAGGCAGGTTCATAGCGCTCTGGAACGAATAGCCGATGTTCAAAGTCGAGATCGATGATGGCTTTGTCTCTAGGCCGGCTTCGCGAAGCACAGGAATTCAAAGAAGTACTCTCAGTCATCGATTCCAAATGCATCGAAAGGCGACTCATGCAAAGGTTCCTGTTCAGCTGAAACGCGCGAGGAGAGACGAAATGGTTTGCCGTCGACAACGCAATAATGCAGGTTGTATGAAGGCCTTTGGTGGTAAGTCAATGGCGCAACGAACAAGATTTCGGTACGCCACACGGCATTGCAAATGCTGTCATTCACGTTAGCATTTGGCATGGCTCCATGGATGTTCTTCACCGTCAGGCGGAAGCGAGTAGTTGTTCCATGGTTGCAACAAGCGATTTAACCGCATCCACACTTTTTTGAAACGCGGCTTTCTCGGATTCGGTCAAAGAGAGTTCGATAATCTTTTCCACCCCATTGCTTCCGAGAATGACAGGTACACCGACGTAATAGCCACCTACGCCGTATTCCGTGTTGCAAAGCGCCGCCACTGGCAGGAGTCGTTTCTTATCGCGAACAACAGCTTCTACCATTTGGGCGGTGGCCGCTGCAGGTGCATAGTATGCCGAGCCTGTTTTCAACAATGAAACGATTTCTGCACCACCATCGCGAGTGCGTTGAATGATCTCAGCGAGACGTTCCGGTTTGATCAATTGGGTCACGGGTATGCCGCCAACGGAAGTACAGCTGGCGATTGGCACCATGGTATCGCCATGGCCTCCCATTAACATAGCAGCGACATCTTCGACGCTCACATTGAGTTCCATCGCCAAGAAGGCTCGAAAACGGGCGGTGTCTAACACTCCTGCTTGCCCGATGACGCGATTGGAGGGGAAGCCCAACACCTGAAAGGCCCGTTGCACCATAGCATCGAGTGGATTACTGACAACGATCACCACAGCGTCTGGACTGCTCGCTTTCACTTGTTGCGCGACGCTTGTAACAATCTTAGCGTTGGTACTTAACAAATCGTCCCGACTCATGCCAGGTTTTCTCGCAATACCAGCGGTAATCACAACCACATCGCTATTTTGGGTGTCGGCGTAGTCTGTCGATCCGACCAGACGACTGTCGAAGCCCATGATCGGGGACGCTTGCATCAAATCGAGAGCTTTGCCCTTGGGCATGTTTTCGGTTTGAGGAACGTCTAGGAGCACGACATCGCCCAGTTCCGCAGCCGCACACCAATGGGCACATGTGGCCCCGACGTTTCCAGCACCAATGATGGTTATTTTTGCACGACGCATGTGAGATGCCTTAGTTGTTTGATAGTTTGTCGAAGTTGACTTGCGTAACTTCACGAAGTATCCGGACTAAGCCGCCACCGTCAAGAGGATGAGCAAACGAACTTCGCACTCGTCAGCAGCAGCCATAACGTCTGCATTTCGAGCTGCGCTTCGCTCGAAGGGCATTGCACGGTATCCTGAGGTTTTGCGTCTTGGGATGGTAGCAGTTCAAGGCTAATCGCGGGCCAAAACTTCATCTTGACCCTAACATCGAGGAGTATCGCTATGCACTGGTCCCAGAAAAAGATCTCCTTGCCACCACTCCCCCGAGGTTGTCATTTGATAACCGAGCGTTTGCTTCAAGAGCTAAACGTCCTCCCTTCTTTGAGGATGGGATTGCTACATGTTTTCATTCAACATACCTCGGCCAGTCTTAGCATTAATGAAAATGCCGACCCAGATGTCCGAGTCGATATGGAGCTTGCGCTCAATCACCTTGTTCCGGAAGACCTTGATTATGTGCATACTCTGGAAGGACCTGACGATATGCCGGCCCACGTAAAGGCTTCGCTTCTTGGAAACAGCCTGTCCATCCCCATTTCAAACGGATCCCTTGCTTTAGGAATCTGGCAAGGGATTTACCTGTGCGAGCACCGGGAAAGGGCGACTGCCAGATCTTTGATCTTGACGCTAATGGGATGTGAGTAAATGCAAAGTCTGCCAAGCCCTTTGCTACGCCGCGAAGACCCCCCTAACGATCTACTAATGGCCGACTTGGTAACTAAGCCTTCAACCAATAAATTCGTTGAGCAAACTGCAAAAAAGAGACCGTCAAGCGAAGGTAGAATATTTCAGAAATAATTTCGCTAATATCAGTTGAAGGAATCCCGCGTTCCGTTACGCTAATTGGTCCATGCACTCGTTTTAAGCGAGTCAAGGGCAGATCTTTCGCAATTTATTTTTGACAAGGTTAACGGGAATGAACAAAAGAATACGCATGCTTAATGGTTTCACCCTAGTGGAACTATTGGTGGTTATCGCAATTATTGGAATTTTAGTAGGGCTCTTGCTTCCAGCCGTCCAGGCAGCTCGCGAGGCTGCACGACGTATGCAATGCTCCAACAATCTCAAGCAATTGGGTCTTGCCGCCCTCAATTACGAATCGGCGATTCGCAGATTCCCTCCAGGTCGTTTGGCACCTGATTATACTGTCAACGGAGTTGTTCAACAGAACTACACAAGTTACCCAACCACCTTGAGCCCTGGCTCGGCCACCGGATTTCGCTCGGTGCACACGTTCATTCTGCCTTACATGGAGCAGACGAACATCTACAATTTGATCGATTTCACAAAACCAACTTCTGTTCGTATGACGACTGGCGGTGGTGTAACACCAGTGAATGCCAACTACCAAGCCTATGCGAATGCTGCTGGTTTGTTTATCTGCCCATCCTGTCCAAACACAGGTGTATTGATTACAGAAAACAACTATCGATACAACTTTGGCGGCTCGACCCCGTTCGGAGGTTCTCGCGGTTCAGATCGTAATGACCTGGAGGCAACGTCTCCAGCAGGATTTTCCTCGAAGGGTAATGGTGCGTTTTCTATGGGGAATGGACTTTCTGTTGGTTCTTTTCCTGACGGACTTTCCAACACAACCTTCTTTTCCGAGCGAACCAAAGGAAGTGGTCGTCCACTCACTGGCTTGCCGGCCATAGAGGATGTAACCAACATGGCAAGTCGCCCACAAGGGTTGATCGATGCGAACGTAATGATGGCGGACTGTGGAGCGATGGCACCTCAAATCAACGGCGGCTTCAATTTCAATTCCGCAGGCCGCTGGCTTCCAGGGACTGATTTTTCAAATGGGTGGCCGTTCGGATTTTATTCCAGTACCATGTACAACCACGTTGCTCCTCCAAATTGGAAGTCGATCGATTGCGGAACGCGAAGCGCAATTCCGGACGCGCCGGGCGAACATGCCATCATCTCTGCTCGAAGCTTGCACACAGGTGGTGTAAACGCGTCGATGGGGGATGGGTCGGTGCGTTTCGTTAGCAGTGCGATCGACTTAGTAGTTTGGCGTGCACAAGGCACTCGCGATGGTGGTGAAGTGTTCTCGAACGAATGATCGCCGAAGTAACGAATGATCGTTGTAGTATGAAAATCAACAATTTGCCAAAGTGGATCGCGATTCTGGTGATACTGCTCTCCACGGTCGGTTGCGGTGCCAAGGTCACAGTAAAAGACAATAGAAGTTCACAAGTAGCTTTTGACGAGGCTTTGGCCTTAGTGGACTCTGGTTCTTATGTTCAAGCGCTTCCTTTGCTCGAAAAGTCGATAGCATCGGGTGGTTTGTCGGCGGACTTTTACGCGACTGCACTTTTGTTGCGGTCGCGTTGTTACTCGGACGCTGGCGAGCTTGAAAAGGCCAATGCCGATTTGGAGCACGCCGATCAGGGCTCGCCCAATCCCGCACAATTTCAGCTCGCGAAAGGTTCCCTCCTTGCCAAACAAGGTAAAAAAGCTGAAGCGGACCTAGCCTTTAAGGCGGCCAAGAAAGCGGATCCATCGATCAAGCTGCCGAAGTGAAGGCAACGACTCCGGCCTAGGGATGGCCGTTTCGGCTTGGGTGTGCATATCGGTCATCGCGTTCGATTCCACGCTCATTCAATACATCGAGATCATGGAAAACAAAAATTGGAGCCAGGTCATGTTTCGTCGATTACGAATCTCAGTGCAAGTCGCCATTATGTCTAGCGGCATATTCACTTCATATTGCGATCATTGCGTCGCTCAAACACCACTGGATCGGAGTTCCTCCGGTTTACCCCACACCCATTTGATTCGCATGAATATCGACAATCCTTTTCTTTTGCCGAGCAAACTGGCACTGCTTGCACCTGACTTTGCAAGTATCAAACACGAAGATTATTTACCCGCCTTCGAAGCGGGCATAAGTCAACAGTTGGAACAAGTCCGCAAAATTGCGGATTTGTCAGAAGCCCCTACTTTTGAAAACACACTTGTCGCTTTTGAAAAGTCTGGCGAAATCCTGGATCGAGTTCAAGCCGTTTTTTTCAACATGTCGACCGCCAACACCGACGAAAAGATTCAAAAGCTAGAAGAGACTATTGCGCCCCGATTGGCATCGCATTCAGACGATATCTACCTCAACAAAAAGTTGTTTGGACGTGTGGAAACCCTTTGGCGGGCAAGGGAGTCGCAGAACTGGAACGAAGAGCAACTGCGACTGCTAAAGGAGTATTTCGAAAACTTCTTGCGAGCCGGCGCTCGCTTAGACGAGCAACAACAAACTCGAGTTCGGGCGATCAACGAAGAGATTTCTTCCATCACCACCCAATTCCAACAGAATCTTTTGGCGATTACCAAGGAGCGGGGGGTCGTAGTAGATGATGTCGCTCAATTGGAGGGTATGTCAGATGCTGACGTGGCTGCATCTAAGGAAGCTGCGCAGGCAAAGGGGTACGAGAACAAGTACCTATTAGCCATTACAAACACAACGAGGCAACCAGTCTTGACAGCGCTCAAGAATCGTGAACTACGAAAACGTGTTTGGCTAGCCTCTGCAAACCGTGGGCTCGGTGAAGCCGGTGGGCTAGACAATCGTGAACTCGTTTTGAAACTCGCTCGGCTGCGTGCAGAACGCGCGAAACTACTGGGTTATCCGAGCCATGCGGCGTTCACGCTCGAAAACCAAATGGCGGTCAAGCCTCAGGCAGCGTTTAAGATGTTGCGGGACCTAGCGCCAGGGGTTCTCGCCAAAGCAAAATTGGAAGCGACCGACATCATAAGATTCATGAAGCGAGATGGTATCGACGGTGAACCTGAAGCTTGGGACTGGGAATACTATTCCGAGAAAGTACGAGCGGAAAAGTATCAGATCGATGAAAACTTGGTGAAACCCTATTTTGAGATGGAAAGCGTTCTGCAGAACGGGGTCTTTTACACGTATGGTAAACTCTACGGAGTTCTATTCAAAGAGCGAAAGGACTTGCCCGTCTATCACTCAACGGTCCGTGTCTTCGACGTTTTGGACAGCGACGGCAAGCAAATTGGTTTGTTCTATGCAGATTACTTCCATCGCGATGCCAAAGCGGGCGGCGCATGGATGGATGCATTTGTTTCGCAGTCTCGACTTCTCAATCGTCTACCCGTTGTGGTCAACGTGATGAATATTCCTCTTCCAGCGGCCGGCGAGCCCACATTGTTAAGCTTGGACCATGTAACGACGATGTTCCATGAACTGGGTCACGGAGTTCATGGTTTGTTTTCTTCCGTTGAGTACCCCTCCCTTTCAGGTACGTCAGTCCCGCGTGACTTTGTTGAATTCCCCTCTACCTTCCATGAGGATTGGGCAATTCATGCTGAGGTGTTGAACAACTACGCTCGACACCACAAAACAGGCGAAAGGATTCCCAAGGATTTACTCGACAAAAGCATAGCGGCTAACCAGTTCAACAAGGGTTTCGAAACGCTTGAGTATCTTTCGGCCGCATTACTCGACCTCGGATGGCATTCCATTTCAACCGAAGAGGTCCCAACGGACGTTGTTGCTTTTGAAAATCAACTCTTAAAGAGTTTTGGCATGGACTATGCGCCAGTACCGCCGCGTTATCGTACGAGTTACTTTGCCCATGTTTGGTCGGGTGGGTACTCGGCTGGCTACTATGCATATCTTTGGAGCGAGGTCTTGGCGGCAGATGCGTTTGCGCATATGGAGAAACTAGGCGGACTAACTGCTGCAAATGGAGCAATGTTCCGCGATAAGGTGCTTTCGCGTGGCGGAACCCGTGAGGTGATGCAGCAGTTCATAGACTTCCGAGGGCAAGAGCCCACGGTCGATGCACTGCTCGTCCGACGAGGACTGAAATAGCCATCTTGTAGTCTTGAGCCTTCGGCGCAAGCCGCGATACTCACCATTACGATGATCCACTGGACTCGTGTACGACGCTCAAATGTAGAACAATCTGAGCGACAATAGGCTTAAACTCGCAGCGGCTGTTATCCAATTTCGGGCACAACGAAGGGTGCTCGGTATTCTCGTTTCAGCAGCTTGTTGGCAACCTCCGCATCGTTCCCAACAAATTTTTCGGTTTTGGCATCGAAGGTTAACATAGGACCAATCTTGAGATCTGCGTTTTCCATTGTCAGCGAATGGGAAGCCATGAGTTGTTTCATTTCATCGACTAACGATCTCCATTCTTTGAGGTCAACACTTTGCGCTTTATCCATAGAAAACGCGTTGCCGGTGCGGTATGCGATATTGGCAAGGTTGCACCAACCCGTAGTATCATGCCCCACTTGAACATCCGTGTTGAGAAGTGTTCGGTCTCGTTTTCTTACAGCCTCAAGAAAATTCAAATGATGAAGCGTTCCGCCGCTATTTCCTGAGAACTTCCTGATTTCTTTCCCTTCCGAATCGAATGCCGCGCCTCGTCCACGCTGGCCTTCAAATCTTCCACCTTCACAGTACGCGACATAGCCACTTTCAGGACCTGGACGCTTGGGTGACTTGTTTGATCCCGGGGTCGCTGGCAAGTTGGTCAAACCGATGACAACGGGAATCGAGCCGGTATCGAAGTAGACAAAATGGACGTTTGGAGTTTCGCCTCCATCTTTCCAAACGGCTCGACCACCCCCGCCAAAAATGCGTTTTGGGAGCGATACCTTGTCCAGAAAGACATTATTTCGAAGGTCATCAAGAACGTGAACGCCCCAGTTCCCCATTTCTCCCGACCCAGTGTTCCAATCCCAGTGCCAATCATAATGGAGGTTGTTTCGGAAGATGGGTTTTTCCTGGGCAGGGCCAAGCCACAAGTTGTAATCGATATTCGAATCGATCGTTAACGGGGTTGTACGAAGTCCTATCGACTCTCGATATCCATACCGATTGACTCGTGCTGACAAGATCTTTCCAAGGGCTTTATCTTCGTGCAAGAACTTCTTGATCTCCGCCTGCATCGGATCCGATCGTTGTTGAGTGCCAACCTGGCAGATACGATTGTATTTGCGAGCCGCAGCAACGGTTTGCTGCCCTTCCCATTGGCTATGCGAGAGTGGTTTTTCGACGTAAACATCTTTACCCGCTTGCATGGCCCAGATAGCGGCAAGACAATGCCAATGATTGCATGCTGCGATGACGACCGCATCGATTTGTTTGTCGTCGATCAACATACGCAGATCGGTGAAGCTTTTTGCATCTGGCCCATAATTCTTGGCAGCCGCGACCTTGGTCTTGTCGGCATCACATAAACCAGCGATCTTCACTCCTTCTAGTTTAGAAAACACAGATAGATGTTCGCCGCCACGTCCACCGCAACCGATGAATCCGAGACGAATCTCGTTGTTGGACATTGGAACAGCTCTCGCCGGGGTAAGCATCGAGAGTGTAGCGGTGGCGGCCGAGGCTTTCACAAAATTGCGTCGCGTGACTTGGTTCATGGTTACTCAGGGTTCGAAGAGAATGCCGAAATCGTTGGATACCCACCTGCATCAGATCAAGAAGAAGGTCGGCACCCCGTAAAGCGATGGTGAAGGCGAATTGTATGCCACTAAATAGTAACCCGAGCAAGGCCGTGGCTCAATCTGAGTCAGAAAAAGGTTCGGAGCCTTTAGTCTCTATTGACTCGAACGTTACCGATCTTCTATGAATTGCCTAAATCATGAAGGTAGCAATTTTACTTCCGACCTGGGTGGGGGACACTTGTATGGCCACCCCTATGATTCGAGCCATTCGAAAAGGAATGCCCGAAATCCGAGAACTTTGCGCTGTAGGGCGATACGCGCCCGTCGCGGTTTTAGAGGGATGCCCGTGGATCGATTCAACGATCATCTATAAACCCCGAACAAAAGATCCAAAGTTGGTCTCTCGTCGCATGTTGGTTTGGAAATTGAAGCGAGAACGCTTTGATATGATCCTTCTGCTTCCGAATTCACTTTCGGCTGGATTGATTGGCTTTTTTGCCGGCGCAAAGAGGCGAGTAGGCTATGCCAAAGATGGTCGGACATGGCTGCTAACAGATCCAATCCCGCAACGAGACGAACAAACAGATCATCGCAAGACCCCTACCGTTGATTACTACTTGAACATTGCCCGACATTTGGGCTGCGGCATTGTGAACCGTGAAATGCAACTCTTCGTATCGGATTTGGATCGCAAACAAGCGAAGGCCTTGCATTCCCAGTTTCAGTTTTCTTGGGAAAAACCTACGGTTCTATTCAACACTTCATCCGCCGCGGCGGATTCGAAGCTTTGGCCTGTAGGGCATGCTAGCCGGACCGCAAAGCACCTAGCTAGCCGCCATGGAATTCAAATTGTCGTCCATTGCGGGCCGGCAGATCGGGATAGAGCGAATGCGATCGCGTTCGGGGCATCACACCCATTGGTGAAGAGCATGGGGGAATTGTCCGACATTCCAATTGGACTGAGCAAGGGCATGATCGAACAAGCAAGTGTGGTTTTATCGACCGATAGCGGCCCCCGCCATATCGCCGTTGCCCTTAACAAGAGGGTAGTCAGCCTCTTTGGGTCGACGGACCCAGAATTGACTCGCACCTACAACCGACCGGAGTCGGCTTTACAATTGCCGATGGATTGCCAACCCTGCGGAAAGGCCAAATGCCCTTTGGTTCACAACAACTGCATGCATGGCCTGACCTACCCGATCGTCGTCGACGCGATCCTACAGCAGTTAGAGATTCCTAGCGACAAGATTTCCAGCGACCTTTCCCTTCCTAGAATCGCCGCCTAGTTGGTGTTACAATCTCGAGCCGATCGAGCAGTATCTATCCAACAGCAGAGCGAACCGCTTTGCGCGAAAACAAGAGCCAATCCGCTTATGCAACGCAATCCTTCGCTGGATTTGACCAAATTCATTCGAGACATCCCTGATTTTCCCAAGCAAGGCATTTTGTTTCGAGACATCACCCCACTTCTGGGTAGCACGGAAGCATTTCGCGAGACCATTGCTCGCATGGCGGATCCATTTCGCGGAATGAAAATTGATAGTCTTGTAGCCGCTGAGGCGCGGGGGTTTATTTTTGCTGCCCCACTCGCAATCGAGTTAGGTGCAGCTTTCGTTCCGGTTCGCAAGCCTGGCAAATTGCCTCACGTTAAGCATTCCTTCAGTTACGATTTAGAGTACGGCAGCGACACGTTGGAAATGCACAAAGATGGTGTTTCTAAAGGGCAACGGGTTCTCGTAGTCGATGACTTGTTGGCAACAGGGGGTACGGTTGAAGCATGCTGCAAGCTGCTATCCAACATTGAAGTCGAAATCGTTGGCTGCTTATTTTGCATCGAGTTACTCGGTCTAAATGGGAGATCGCGGCTTTCGCCGCATCAAGTTGTCAGCTTACTAAGCTACTAATATCCATTTCCATCCTACCGCCACTTGGGACGATCCGTTACCGATGCATCCACGAACTGAGCAAGCGGATAGGGCCGAGCAGGCAATCCGAAAATTGGAAATTGAGCTCGACGGCATTGCCGGCGACAACGTTGAACCGCTCAATTACGAGCAGGCTCGCCAACAATCCAGACCGAGATGGCTGGTCCCATTATTATTGCTCATCGCTACATTGATTTCGATGACTTGGGCTGGTATTGCGGCTTGGTCACCAATGGATTTGCTCGGTCAAGCATATGAGCGAGGGTCGCTATTTGAGGTGCGTCGACACATATTGGCTAACTGGTACCCGGGTCTGCTTTTTGCGGTGTCCCTTACAATCATCTTGGGCGCTCACGAACTTGGCCACTACTTTGCAACGCGGATCTACCGAATTCAATCCAGCTTGCCAATCTTTATTCCATTCCCGGTCAGTCCAACCGGTACCTGCGGAGCGGTCATCCTGATGGATGGAATGCGAGCTGATAAGCGGCAGATTTTTGATATCGGCCTTGCTGGTCCATTGGCAGGCTTGGTCTTTGCAATCCCGATTGCAGCGATGGGGCTCATGTACGGTCAGCCTCCGCAGACACGCGGGCGTTCGATTCAGTTCGGCCAACCTTTAGCGATCCAATTATTGGCTCAATCGTTACCGATTCGGGCTGAGTTGCCAGTCACAAAAGACTCCCGCGAGGCCAAGTCCAGTCAACAGAAAAAGGAAAAGGAGAAAGAAAAGCCCACGGCACATGTGGAGGTGATTCAATCCAATAGTATCAGCAACGAGTCGATGAACCCGATGCTAATGGCGGCTTGGGTTGGGTTCTTGGTGACTGGTCTCAACATGGTTCCAATCAGTCAACTCGACGGAGGCCACGTCATCTTTGGCCTCATGGGTCGTCGATCCAGACCAGTTTGCTGGTTCGCGTACCTGTCCTGTATAGCCTATGTGACCTTTACGAGTATTCGTTATGGACAGCCAGAATATATTTTGATGCTCTTGCTGATACCGTTGATGGGAATTACGCACCCCGCCAGCCGGGATGACAATGTTGCATTGGGCTTGCCACGCCAGATCATCGGCATCACTTCGCTGGCAATTCCATTTCTTTGTATACCGATGCGGCCAATCATAATCTTGTAGTACTCAGCCAAGCGTCCCATGTCTCGCGTTAGAAAATGGGGGAAAATGCCTTGTTCGATTCTCTTGAGAGCGTCATTTACCAAATAGTTAGCCATTTTTTCCTTTCCGACTACGCTAGACGGATTGCCATTTGACTATGATTTTCGAATCCAACCTTTTGCGCCTCCCCAAAAGTTCCCCCCTTCGACGTAGAGAGTTAACTGTGATGAAATTCTGTTTTGGGATTGGTCAATTTATTGTTTTGACTTTGTGCGTGCTGCTCAGTCCCCTTTCCGCTCAACCATTTCCAAACAAAAAGTACGGCCAAGAGGACAAATTTAGGCAACTAGAAGAAATCCTGCCTACACCCAATGGTTACCGAAGCGCAGCCGGCGAGCCTGGGCCTGACTACTGGCAGCAAAAAATCGATTACAACATTGACGTAACGCTCAATGATGTGGATCAGACAATTCATGGTATGGAAACGATTCGGTATCACAATCTTTCGCCACACACGCTGCGATACGTTTGGGTCCAATTGGATGCTAATATCTTCTCGCCAGAAAGTGATGCCAGCAAGACGCGTTCGGCTCGTCGACTTTCCGGTCGCGTCTCGACGTTCGAATTCGAATCGATGTTGCTTCGTAAGACCTTTGATGGTGGCTGCAAAATAGAGTCCGTTACCGACCATAAGGATACAAAGCTGGCGACCCAGGTCGTTGATACGATGATGCGCATCGATCTGGGTGAACCGCTATCTCCCGGCCAGGAAACATCGTTCAAAATCAAATGGAACTACAAGATTAACAATGCGAGGCTGATCGACGGTCGAACTGGCTTCGAGTTTTTTGAAAAGGATGGAAACTACATCTATGAGATGGCCCAATGGTTTCCCCGACTGGCAGCTTTTACTGACGTTACAGGTTGGCAACACAAACAGTTTCTGGGGCAAGGGGAATTCACGCTCGAGTTTGGCGATTACATAGTTCGTATCACCGCCCCATCGGATCACATTGTCGGGTCGACGGGCGTACTCCAGAATCCAAATGAAGTGCTCTCCGCTATACAACAGGAGCGACTCGCGAAGGCGAAAACAGCGAAAACACCTTTGTTTGTTGTAACTCCGGAAGAAGCTAAAGAGAACCAAAAAAACAAATCGGATAAGACGAAGACCTGGGTTTTTCATGCGGAGAACGTGCGGGACTTTGCTTTTGCTTCGAGCCGCAAGTTCATTTGGGACGCGCAAGGGCATAGCGTTAACGGCAATAATGTCATGGCGATGAGCTACTTCCCTAACGAGGCGGAACCGCTTTGGAGCAAGTACAGTACGCATGCAATTATTCACACGCTCAACGTCTATAGCCGCTACACTTTCGACTACCCATACCCGATCGCGATCAGTGTCAACGGACCCATAGGCGGCATGGAGTATCCGATGATCTGCTTTAATGGCCCCCGTCCCAAAGAAGACGGAACCTATTCAGCGAGCACAAAATACGGCTTGATCTCCGTCGTCATTCACGAAGTGGGGCACAACTACTTCCCAATGATTGTCAATAGCGATGAACGGCAGTGGTCCTGGATGGACGAGGGCCTAAACACGTTCTTGCAATACTTGGCTGAGCAAGAATGGGAAGAAGAGTATCCATCACAGCGCGGAGAGCCTGAGCTTATCGTGCCTTATATGCAAAGCTCCGAACAAGTGCCGATTATGACCAACAGTGATTCGATCATGCAATTCGGTCCAAACGCTTATACCAAACCTGCTACGGCTCTTAATATTTTGAGAGAAACCATTCTTGGTCGCGAGTTATTTGATTTCGCATTCAAGGAATATGCTCGCCGTTGGAAGTTCAAACGGCCAATGCCTGCTGACTTTTTTAGAACGATGGAGGATGCATCTAGCGTCGATCTAGATTGGTTTTGGCGAGGCTGGTTCTATACAACGGACCACTGCGACATTTCAATCGACAAAGTCGAGCAATTCCAGGTCGACCGAAACTCGCCCGATCAAAATGCTGAAATCGCAAAGGCAAAGAAGGCAGAGCGACCTGCAACACTTTCGAAACAACGGGACAAACCTCTTGCCAAACGAGCAAATCAGTTCCCTGAGCTTAAGGATTTCTATAATGAATACGATCCCGAAAAAGTGACGGACGAACAGCGCAAAGCCTTCGAGAAGTTTAAGAGTGAGCTTACTGAAAAAGAAAAGTTGATGTTTGAGAATACGGACCTTTACTACCGCGTGTCGTTCAAGAACCTCGGTGGGCTGGTAATGCCAATCATCTTTATGGCGAAATTCGAGGACGGAACAACTCGTGAAGTGCGTATCCCTGCCGAAGCCTGGCGGATGGATAGCACCAAGTTTGATACAACGATAGTGGCCAGCAAGCCCTTAAAGAGCGTCGAGCTGGATCCCTATCGTGAAACGGCGGACGTGGACCGAGGCAACAACTACTATCCACCGGTGATCGAGGCTTCCAAGTTCCAACTATTCAAGGGACGACGTCAGGTTCGCGACGTGGGAGACAATCCAATGCAGGCGGCGAAAGCAGCGGAAGCAAAGAAAATAGAGGGTTCCAAAAAGGCTGCTGAGAAAGGACCAGTCACTACGGAAAAAGCCGATCCAACATCGGATGCAAAATCTACACCGGATGTTAAACCAGCGGCGGATGTTAAACCAGCGACGGATGCTAAACCAGCGACGGATGTTAAACCAGCGACGGATGCTAAATCTTCAGATGAACCCAAGCAGAAAAAAGAGACAAACAAGACAAGCAAGAAGAAAAGGAAGCAAGACAAACAAGGGGCAGGCAAGTGATTCACAGCCGGTCGCCGCTTTATCATTTCTTTTCCGCTTGTTTCTTCCTAGCTGCTGGACTGATTCCAGCGGCGTTCGTGGATGGCCACCCTTTTCATTTATGCGTTGGGCAAATGACTTGGAACCCACGCGAGGAAATTTGGGAAGTATCGCTTCGCTTGCATCCACAAGATTTGGAAAAGGCATTATCAAACGAATGGTATCGGGACAAACCAAGTCAACACGTGAGCATCGAGGATGATAACTTTCCCGAAATTGCAAAGAAGTACTTTGGCTCACATTTTTTTATTCGCCGTTCTCCCGCGGCTTTAAAGAGCGCGGAGCTGAAAGCCATTCTTGAGTCCTCGAAATCAAAGTCGTGGGCGAAAATGGAGGATACATCGACGAAAAAGGATGAAATCGATCCAGAGCAATCGTCCTTGAAGTGGGTTGGAACGGAACAAGAACGGGGCTGGCTCTGGATTCACCTGGAACTGATAGCACCCCGCTTCGACGCGACACGGCAAAAGCTTTGGATGGTAAATCGAATTTTGGTCGACTCAGTGGAACGCCAAGAAAACACGGTTGCCATCGATCCGGTAACTGCAAAAAAGTTCTCTCTGCAGTTTCGTTCCCGAGAAGAGTTTCAAGAGATGAAACCAGTCAAGTAACCAAGAGGCATTACTTCGTAGTCAAATATTCGACAGGGATAGGTATTCCTTTGAGAATGCCTTCCACCACAATGCTGCGTTTTACGATGCCTTGAAAACGGCATACGATCAACCTTGGCTTGCGGACTTTCAGAAGTTCGCACATCACGATTAGGCGATCCCCAGGAACAACGGGGTCCCGGAACCGCACATCCTCTAAACCGCCAAATCCGACCATGGATTTTCCAAGAAGTTCGTATTTGTGCGAACAATAACAACAGACTTGTGCGACCGCTTCCAGCATGACAATTCCAGGCATAAGTGGCATGCCTGGCATGTGCCCTCGAACCCAAAACTCTTCGTGCGTGATGTCTTTGTAGCCGACACATGCAACTCGCACGGGGTCCTCGTGCACAATCGCGGTAAGCTGCTCCATTTCGAAACGCTGCGGATTGTACTTTCGGATTTGCTCAATATCCGCAATTACATTATCGAAGTCGATCTCATCTGGATCGAAAATGAAGTCCTTGGTGACCAACGTCTTGCTCCGATTATGGTCCGTAATAGCATACTAAAGGCCACTAAAAGCATTTTGCGTAAAACAAAAACTTTAGGTGCGAACCTTACGTCGCTTGGACTTTCGTGCTTTGCTGTTTGCAGCGCGTTGGCCATGGTTGGCTTTTTTCAATTTCCTGTGCGGTTTTGTCATGGTCCTAGAGTTTTTTTACGAGTTGAGTGTACATTCCTCGAAGCTCAAATAGCTTCGGGGTGGATAGAATACCAGGATTGTCAGCCAGTGCAAAGGCAATTTTGACTTGCCGCGAAGTGGCTTGCAGGCATACTATACGTACAGAAATGTAAGTTACGCTACGAAACCTAATCGTCTTGATTGGTTTTGTTCTTCAATTTTTCGCACTTTGGTTTTTGAGGTTAAACGATGGCAGTGAATGTATCTGAAGAGGCTGCTTTGGAACTCAAGCGAGCTCACTCCGAAAGCAACCTTACCCCTGAAACGTTCGTTCGAGTTGGTGTCCTGGCAGGTGGATGCGCCGGTTTCGAATATTCGTTGAGTTTCGACGACAAATTCGACGAACAGAAAGACAGTCAATATGATCAGCACGGGGTGCGGGTCGTCGTGGACAAAAAGAGTGCATTGCTATTGGACGGCGCTGTAATCGGCTGGCACAAGAGCTTAGAGCGGCAGGGATTCACCTTTGAGAATCCTAATGCGACGAAGTCTTGTGGTTGCGGAAAGTCGTTTCAATAGTCAATGGATTATGTGGAATAGTCGTGGAAAAGGAATCAGTGTGGAGCCAGCCAACAAAAAGGTGGCCACGGTAGATTTCGGGCCACCCCAAATGCGATCACCGCCATTCCAATTGCCCATTGAATTTTTGGTGGTGCGATCAGGGCAAGGAATGGCTTCTTGGGTTCGATGAAGAGTTTTTGCAAACAGAGCACCAAAAACAGTATCGGTAGGAACAAAGAAATAAAGACATTCATTCGACAAGCGTCAATAAAACGACCTTGAAGCAAGAGGTGTGCCGCGCGTGTTCCGCCGCAGCCTGGGCAGTGGAGTCCAGTAGCCTGATACAAAACGCATTTTGGATAGAAGCTATACTCCGTCGGCGGAAACCAAATAAGCAGTCCCAACGCGAGACTCAGTGAAATGAGTATAGCGCTAATGATCCAATTGGCGTGTGCACGCTCCTTCACTAGTTCCCCATTACACCTTGTTGTTGTGCGGTGATAGCAACCATAACTTGCATAACCATGCCGAGTAAACCGAGAACGAGTCCGATACCGAATCCGATCCAGCACCATTTTTTGGCTTGCCGGGAACTACTCTGTGCACCTGCGAAGTCGTTAGCTGCTAGCTTAGAATTAACCTGAGTTGCGTATACGATGGCCACGATCCCAAACGGGATGCAACAGCAAACGGTCACTAGGATGGATTGCACCAAGTAGTTTGGTACTTTTGTAGCTGTGCCTTGATCGGCACCATACGGATTCAACGGCATTCCTGACGACATGGTTATTCCTAACTTCGTTAATGGGAGCGAGTTTATACACGACGACAGGAGTATAGCGTTTTCACAATTGAAGTTGTTAGCCCTCTAATTGGCATCCGGGTAAATGCGATTAGCGTTTGTCGAAATCGTCTTTATCGATGGCGTAGGTCTCGAGTTTGCGGTACATCGTTGCGCGTGAGATTCCTAGTAATTCCGCGGCTTCAGGGATGCTCCCCCGTGTTCGTCGCATGGCTTCCTGAATCAGTCGTTTCTCCCACTGTTCGATGTTGAGCGTATCAAAAACCTCTGTTTTGGATTCATGCAGCGTCAGGTCCGACGCTTGGATTTCATCGTCCGTTGCCAAGACAATGGCGCTATCGATGATGTTCCGAAGTTGTCGCACATTTCCCGGCCAGTTGTATTCGAGCAATCGTTTGCGAGCAGACTCGCTCAGCTTGATTTGAGGTCGACCATGCTGTCGGCCGAAATGCTCCAGAAAATGGTTGAGCAGCATAGAGATATCACCGCCTCGCTGACGCAATGGAGGCACTTTCATTTCAAAGACGCTGAGTCTGTAGTAAAGGTCTTCACGAAAACGCTTTTCGGAAACGAAATCGCTCAAATCGCGATTCGTCGCAGTTAATACGCGGACATCAACGCGTATTTCTTTTCGGCCGCCAACAGGAAGGAACGGATGGCCCTCCAAAATGCGGAGCAATTTCGCTTGTCCGGCGAGGGTCATCTCCCCTATTTCGTCCAGGAAAAGGGTCCCACTGTGGGCTTGCTGGAACCACCCAATATGGTCCTTGTCCGCTCCAGTAAATGCACCTCGAACATGTCCAAAGAGTTGGCTTTCCATCAACTCGCTTGGCATCGCAGCACAATTCACACTGAGCATCGGACGATCGGCACGGGAACTGGCCTTGTGGATTGCTCGTGCCACAAGTTCTTTTCCGACGCCGCTCTCGCCGCGAATTAAAATACTGCCGGTTGCTTTCGCAACTCGCACGATCCGCTCTTTCAGCTCATGCATCAGAGAGCATTCGCCAAGAAGCTCGCCGAAGTCCGCGTTTTTTACTTGAAGACGTCCATGGTCAAATCGTAACGACGATTCTTTCCTAGCCCTCACCAACGAAGCCGCGAGGAAACTAGCTGACGCAATAGTAAAGTCAAAGGAGTGCTTTTCAAACACTTCATTTTCGCGATACAAATGGATGACGCCGATTGTCTTGCCCTCATGCAAAAGCGGCACGCAAATAGCATCGGCATAATGTAGAAGGGGACCATCCCCAAGCGGCTGTGACTCATTTTTGACCCAGACGGCGGTCGCTTGCTTGCAAACCATCTCGGTCAGTTTGTCGCTCAATGAAATACGCGACGCTTCACTGTTGTTCGGAAATCTTCCATGCGTCGTGAGGGTTCCATCCTCCTCCGCGAGAAGAAACGCTACAAAAGTCGCTTTGGTACGTGTACGCAAAACATCGATCGCAAGTACGACTACGTCATCAGGAGTTGTGAGAGAAATGCAACGTATGGACAACTGATGAAGATCAGACAAATCCTCCGTTCGGCCTGCCTTTCGAAGAGAAAGGAAAGCGGACATACCGGACGCGAATCCGTCGGGGCTGCTCCCAAGTTTGTCGCCGCGAAGATCATGCGAGAGGTTTATTCGTTCGACTGTAATATCCTCGTTAATCGTATCATCGAAAAACTCGAGGTCCGTACTACCGATGCGAATGCGATTTCGATGCGCAAGCACAGCTACATCCACCTTGGAACCATTGACCGTGGTTCCATTGCGCGAGCCTGCATCCAAGAGTCGCCACTGTGACTCTTGATAAACCAATCTGGCATGAACGCGCGACGACTGTGGATCGTTGAGTTGAATATGGCATTCCAACCCGCGACCTACTGTGTTTTCTTTAGTTTTGTCCAACGCGACACGAGATTCAGGCTCCCTGCCTCGCGTAATGACCAAATACGTTGACATTGTGGTGTGTATAGCGGTAAGTGTGAGGTTAAGATCATTATACGCTTGTCAGTCTCATTTTGCTACAGAACAAACGTATCGCGTGCATTCGCATTGACTCAGCAGTTTTTTTTCCTGGGTTTTGAGATATCATCTGGCGTTACTATTGTGAAATACGTTTGCCTTGACCTTTGAGTTATTTTGGAGTTGTGCAATTTTGCAAGCCAAGATCGTTTTGTTACCAGGTGATGGAATTGGCCCGGAAGTCGTTCGCCAAGCCCATCGAGTGCTCCAATCCGTGGCTCTTCTTTTCGGGCATCAGTTCGAATTCTCAGAGCATATCATTGGCGGAGTTGCGATCGACCAAACAGGGGACGCGTTGCCCGACTCAACGACAGCGGCATGCCGAGCTTCGGATGCGATTTTGCTCGGCGCCGTTGGGGGCCCGAAATGGGATGATCCGAATGCGAAGACGCGCCCTGAAGCGGGACTTTTAAAAATTCGAAAGGAGCTGGGACTATTTGCCAATCTCCGACCGATCGTCACGTTTGAAGAACTACTGGGTTCCTCACCGCTGAAGCGTGAAATCATCGAAGGGACGGACATACTGTTTTTCCGAGAGCTCACTGGAGGGCTTTACTTTGGTCCTTCCGGTCTGGAAGAACTCCCCGATGGTCAACAGCGAGCTTATAGCACTGCTGTTTATACCACCTCCGAGGTGGAACGTATCGTTCGCATGGCCGCGCAAGCGGCTTTGAAAAGGCGAGGAAAGTTAACCATGGTAGACAAGGCCAATGTGCTAGAGGTATCCCGCCTGTGGCGGCGTGTCTCCGCTAGGATTGTCAAGGAGGAATTTCCTTCGCTGGCTTATGATGTCGTCCTAGTAGACTCTATGGCTATGCACTTACTCAGTCGACCGACCAGCTTCGATGTAGTGGTAACCAGCAATATGTTCGGTGACATCTTGACCGATGAAGCGTCGATGCTGCCCGGTTCCTTGGGCATGCTCCCCAGCGCATCACTTGGTTCAAGTGGCCCCGGTCTTTTCGAACCGATTCATGGTTCGGCCCCGGATATCGCTGGCAAGGGGATCGCAAATCCGCTTGCAACTATCCTAGCCTCCGCCATGCTGCTTCGCCATTCTTTAGGCTTGGAAGAGGAAGCTGCAACGATTGAATTGGCGGTTAGACGCGTTCTTGCTGATGGCCACCGAACCGCCGACTTAGTGCGGCGTGACGAACTTTCACTTGGAACAGTCCCAATAACCGAACACGTACTGCATTCACTGGTCAAATGATTTGTCCATTTTGCTCTTTGCTCTGCGATGCAAACAATCTCAATGAGATCCATTGTGATCGCAGGACGGCATCCATCGCGAAGTATGAATTGCGAAAACGTCTGAGCATGGAAATGCCGCAAAGTCAAATCGACAGTGAATCCCTGCTCACTGCGATCGAGGCCTCCATGGTGTCCGCACTGGTTCAGCGCTTTGGCGAGAAATGCCACGTCGCCGTCAGTATCGCGCGGGACGGAAGTGGCATCAGTGCTTCGGTCGATGGACAAATTCTTCTTGAGACTGAGGTTGGTCGTCTTTGTGCCCCGATGGCAAAGCAAGAAATTACAAAGGCACTTGAAGCGAAAGAGATTGATTCTCAACGCTGGCTTCAGTCCGCGAACGAATCTCTTCGGCGAGCAAAAAGAATACTAGTCACGGGTCGGGTTTCGAGCGTCGCTACGGCTAGGTCGGCGGTTGCATTCGCGGCGAGGTTCAATGCCACCTTGGACTTCGCTGAGTTTGGAAATGTGTTCAAAAACGTCCTTGCAATGCAGCGAGTCGGTATGAATTCTGTTTCGCTCGCCGAAGCGCGCGACCGTACAGACCAGTTCATCGTCATAGGCGATGACACCATACTCCAAACAGTGCCTCGTATGCCGATCGCCTTATCGAGCGGTGAATCTCGTGGGCAGACGGTATTGCTGTTGGGGGATTTCAGCATGGCCTCACACGCAGCGTGGAGGAACGCTGGTTTCGATGTATGGTCGGTGAAATGCGACCTAAAATCGGTCCCAAGCGCCCTCGCACAATGGTCGAAATGGTCCGATGATTTACAATCCGATTCGCCTAACAGCAAGTCTTTGGTCAGTCCGCTATTTCAACGGATGGCGAATGCGGACTATACCACGATTTTATGGTGCGCAGAGAACTTACGAATCGAACAAGCGGATCTATGGGTCGAACGAATCCTACAGTGGATCGCAAGCCGGAATGAAAAGACTCGATGTGCAGCGTTGCCTTGGTCATCCTTCGATGGAACATTTCTACAAGTTTGTACATGGTTGACCGGTTTCCCTGGCAGAGTGTCCTTTCGAAACGGCGAGCCAAAATACGATCCTCTAAGGTATAGTTACGAGTGTTGGCTCAAGCAAACGCAAGGGAGCAGCGACCCCGAGTCCGTCGTTGTTTTGGTTGACGAAACCATTGCTGCAAATTCGTTTTTGACGCCGCTAGCACGAAAACTTTTAGGTAATAACGTGGTCATCGAGATGACGGGAAGTTCTGCTCAATTCCCAACATCGATAGCAGGCCTGGAAACGACGGCTGACATGTTTCGTGCAGACCAAACAGTGCTCGCTCGTGTTTCCCCATGTAGCATGCAAAAGGGGATCGCCAAGCCCGCATCGTATTGGTTGGAAGGATTGGCACCGTGACCACTCGAATTCATGGTGCCATCTGCATAGACGGAGTGGCTGAGAGCGGGATTCGCGATGTTGTTTTCGACGGGGAAACGGTTTGTCAGGTACCTGCGAATGGGTGTCGCTTTGACGCGGAATACTATTTGCCAAATCACATCGTCGTTGCGGGAGGAATCGATCTTCACACACACATCGGTGGCGGCAAAGTCAATATCGCACGCATGTTGTTACCAGATTTGGTGCGAAGCCAACCCTTCCAATCGGTTCTAGTTGAATCGCGGCCGAATTGGCTTAATCCACTTAGCTCACCGGTGCCAGGCACTTGGGAAACCGGACGTCGCTATTTGGAAATGGGTTACACGGCATGTTTCGAGCCTGCCGTGCTGCCGGCCAATGCAAGGCAAGCGCATGCCGAGATGGCAGACACACCCTGGCTCGATACAGGCGGGTACTTGTTGCTGGGGAACGATCGATTGCTCATGGAGTGGATCCGTGACGGCGTTCCACAGCAACAAATCAATGACTATGTTGGCTGGATGGTCCGAGCGCATCAGTGCTGCGCCGTGAAGGTCGTCAATGCGGGCGGAATTGATGCATTCAAGTTCAACCAACGGCACTTGAGTATAGATGACCAGCATGTGCATTACGGGATCACGCCGAGGAAGATATTGCAGACGCTATCCTTGGCAGTTGAATCGCTCTGCTTGGCTCACCCGCTGCATGTGCATTGCAGCAATTTAGGCCTGGCGGGCAACATCGCCGCGACCATGGCGACGATCGATGCGGTCGAAGGACGTCGATTGCATCTAACACACGCACAGTACCATTGCTACGGAATCGATGGCCCACATGGTTATAGTTCGGCTGCCAAACAGTTGGCCGATCGCGTCAATACCGATACGAGTCTTTCGATCGATGTGGGCCAAGTTCAGTTCGGACAGACCGTTACGCTGTCCGGCGACACGATGCATCAATTTGCGAATCGCAGTTTAGCAAGACCTCGAAAAGCGATCTTTCAGGATTTGGAATGCCAGGCCGGGTGTGGTGTGCTCCCGTTCCGCTACCGCCAAGACCAATACGTTCATGGCCTGCTTTGGACGATCGGCATCGAGTTGTTCTTAAGGGTTGAGGATCCATTGCGAGTCTTCTTGACCACCGACCACCCGAACGGTGCACCATTTACTTCGTACCCGCATCTCATCCGATTATTGATGGACTACGATTTTCGAATGTCCGTTTTCTCTAGATTGCACCCTGACGTTCGAAAATCAAGTTCTCTTCCCTTGCTCAAACGAGAGTATTCGATTGAAGAAATAATCAAAATGACGCGACTCGGGCCGGCTCGTGCATTGGGGCTTAGGAATAGAGGGTCGCTTGAAAACGGCAGATTGGCCGATATTGTCGTATACGAGCAAAGCAGCAATCCTGAAGAAATGTTTTCGCGCCCGCGCATGGTTTTCCGTCGTGGAAGGCTTGTCTATCGCGATGGAATCTTTCTTTCAGATGCAGCAAAGTCGACGATTGTGGCAAGTATCGACGTAGATTCTCAAATGGATTCGCACTTGAAGGAACTTTGGCATCATCGCTACGGTTATTCCACTGAAATGATCGAGGTGCAAACGGACGAACTACGATCGAAAATGCGAATGGTCGAGTGGACTCATCTGGACAAGCGCTGATTAGTACCGACTTTGCGCCGGTGGTGCAGAAGTATTGGATGCTGAGTTGGTCGATGATGGAATAGCAGCGTTCAAGGTTTGCGTTCCCAACGAGCTAGTTCTTGAGGTTGCATTATTTTGAACGACAGGTTTGCTAGGAACGCTTTGAGTACCAGCGATACTAGTTCCGGTGGTAGCAAGGACGTTTTGTGTCAGTCGAACATTGAGAGCTCCGATGCGTTGGTAAAGGTCAGGCTGCAGAGAGTTCAACGCAATGCTCTGTTGATAGTTTTGAACCGCCTGCATCAACTCACCCGAATTCTCCCTCAATCGTCCCCTCTCGGCCCAGGCCCTGGCGTTGTTTGGGTCCATGGCGAGTGCTTCGTCGAGATACTGTTCGGAGATTTTCGATTGGTTGAACTCCTGATGAAGTTTTGCCAGTTCCACGCGTGCATCCGACACATTGGGACTACGTTGGGCCCATCTCTTCAGCAAAGTAAATGCCCTATCCGATCGCCCCGTTTCCACCAAGAGGACAGCGAGCCCTCTGTGGCATTCGACGTGGTTTGGCGACAGCTCCAGAGCTTGATTGTAGATGGCTTCCGCGTTGTCTAGCATTTTCTGATCCTTCGCGGCCGTACCTAAGCGATGGTAGGTGGATGCCAGGTTGTAATGCGTATCGGGGTTGGTTGGGTCGGTTTGCTTGGCTTGTTCAAACGTATGGAGGGCTTCTGCGTAACGCCCCTGTTGGTAGAGCGTTACACCGGTACCGTTCTGAGCCATCCGCGTGCAACCACACGTGAACAATCCCAATATGGAAGCGAGAAACATGAAAAGAAGCGGATGAGATAGCATTGCGGATTTCGTTGTCATTTGTTTTGCTTTTTCTCTGTGTCCGCCCATTCCCCAAAAAATGGCAACTGCGAGGTTGTCAACACACTTCAATACCAAGAGTTGTTTGCTGAATACAAGAGGAAATCTAGCCGGCCAGGTCGAAATGCCATTCTGGAATTTCGGTTTCACTTTTAGAATCGCTATCCATGAAAAACCACTCAAAAACAACCACGCGCGCCGTTGACCGCTACCAGCATCAAATCCATTCAATTGAGTCCAAAATTCAAGCGAGGACAATGCAAACGCAGAGACTTGTTTGGATTCGGTTGGGGTTGGCATTGCCAGCACTTGCATTGATCTTCGTTGGGCTTGCACTCCAAGACTCAAGCGGTTTGAGTTGGAGAACTGGCTCGATCCTTTTTGTCGCATTTCTTGCCGCTGCAACTTGGCATGAAACAAACCTGTGGATGACTTCCCAGCTTCGGCAACAGCTATTTGGCTATCGGCGATTGCTAGCACGCTACAATCGAGATTGGACCGAGCTTACGGCGTTGCCAACTGAGGAGTGTACCCACGATTTTGTTTCGGAATTGAGTCGCGATCTCGATGTGTTTGGGGATCGAAGTTTGTTTCGGTGGTGTTCGCTCGCTATGACACAAACAGGATCCAAAACAATTTGCCAGTGGCTTACTTGCAGTGCGACGAGTGACGAAATCCGTGAGCGACAAACTGCGGTGAAAGAGCTCGAATCCGACCGACAATGGCGAGAATCGTTTTTTGAAACGACATGTGATTATCGAAATCAACAGGCAAGCCCAGAGGGGCTCGCACAGTGGGGCCGGGATGAATACTATTTTGCGAAACGTCCTTGGGTGCAATGGCTCACTTGGATCGGGCCTGCGACGCTGATTATTGGAGTGCTGGTTGTTGTAGCGTGCAAATATCAAGAATTCGAGTCAGGGCAAGTTGCCGGATTGGTGTTAATACTGAGTGCCACAGCTTTGAATTTTCTCATCACGATGGTCATCATCGGTCCCATACACGACATATTCAACAAGATAGGGACAGCCAACCGCGACCTCCAATCTCTGGTCAAGATCCTACAGGCCATCAAGAAACTCGAGACCAAACAAGGATTGCTCGGGCGGATCCGTTCGAAGTGCTTCGACGAGAAGAACTGCGCGGAACAAGCACTTTCCAAACTGCGACGCATCATGCTGTTGGCGGGAATGCAGCGAAGCCCTCTTTTTTTCGTTCCCTATCTCGTCCTGCAGATTGTTTTTCTATGGGACGTTAGACTTCTTGAGTTGCTTGAAAAATGGAAGGTCAAATTCGGAGCAAAGGCTGCCGGTTGGATAGATGCGATCGGCATGATAGAAACCCTCTTTTCCGCAGCTACGATCGCGGATGAGTATCCGACATGGGCTTACCCAACTTGGATCGACAAGAGTTCTTTGAAATCGGAATCGGAGCTTTTGGATGTGGTAGCGGTTGCGCACCCATTGCTCAAAGACTCAAGTCAAGTGCCAAATAGCCTAACCATCACTCGTGACAAACCTCTGCTGTTGGTAACTGGCAGCAACATGGCCGGCAAGTCGACATTGCTTCGGTCGATTGGAGTAAACATTTTGTTGTCCCGACTGGGCGCCCCGGTTTGTGCAACGAGTTGGGTGGGAACCGTATGCGAATTGGCTTCGAGCATCCGAGTTCAAGATAGCCTACAGGACGGTGTTTCGTTTTTTATGGCAGAGCTAAAACGACTAAGAACAGTTGTCGATAGGGCGCAAAGCGAGAACCATTCGAAAGGCAAACAAATGTTGATTTTGCTGGATGAGATCCTTCAGGGCACAAACTCGAGAGAGCGGCAGATCGCGGTAGAACATGTGCTAGATAGGTTGGTTAAGTGCGGTTGTATCGTTTTTACCAGCACACACGATTTGGAGATGGCCGGAAACCAGAGCATTCAACGCATTGCACAGGTGGTACATTTTCGTGAGCATTTCAAGCGTGTCGATGGGCAACAAATAATGCAATTTGATTACATTATGAGGCCCGGGATCACTCCGACGACAAACGCTCTTAAGCTTCTCGAAATGGTTGGTCTACGGGCGCCTCAAACTGTTGATGATCAATTTGAAAGCAAAGCGTGAAAATACGGAAACTGGGAGTACAATGTAAAGCGAAATACATCTGCACGTTCCCGCGGGGGGGTAGTATCGAGCCGTTCAGTTTACCAATTATCGGGAATTCGATATTGCCCACGTCCAGATAAAAAACCAATGCAAAACACACTCCCCCTCTCAAATACGGAAGCCACACTCGAGGCAAAGTCAAAAGTTTCGAATGCGTCAGATTGGCTTTTTGGCGGAGCAATTCTATTGCTCCTATTTGCATCATTCTCAGTTGGATTCGAGAGCTGGAAAAACCTGTTTCCAACCTCAGACCGCATCCTCTTTTCGACATGCTTGTTAGCCGGAATTGTTATCGCGTTGGCGCGTTCTAATTGGCTAGGGGAGCGAACTTGGACCAAGGTCCGATTTGCGCGTTTAGCCTGCGTTCTTGGCGCAGCACTGATTTGTACTAGTATTCAGCTTTCCAATCCGATTTGGAGTGCTTTGGCTTGTGGGGTGATCTTTGGGGGATGGTGTATAGGCCAAATTCGTGGAGATTCTGTATTCCACGGGATGTTTCTCGGCCTGACATTGGTGGTCCCATTTGCGATTGATGGAGTCGAGAATCTAGGTGGATTCGCTTGGCTTGATTCGTTTGCCGTCAACACAACGTCTTTCATAGCCAATGTGGTCGGAGAACCGCATGCAGCAGAGGAAAAGAATATTCTTTTCGGAAAAGGAACTGCAGATCACTACACGAGCATAGGGGTATGGGATAGCGTTGTTGGACTCTATGGGGTCATTGTGTTTCTGATTTTGGTCTTTCGACGCAACTTAATTCCAGCATCGGTCAACCTACTCCTTGGATTTGTTGTTTGGGCTGCGGTTCGAAGTATCGCTTGGGTAACTATTTCCCTTTTGGCGCAAAGATTCGACACATGGTATCCATGGTCATTGGAGCTAGAGCTAGGGATTTTCTTTCTTTCTGTTGTTTTCGTATTTTGCATCGATCAGTTTTTTGCCGAGGTGTTCGAACCGATACCATTCGAAGACTTTAATCCCGAGACCCCCATGGGCTCCTTTGTATGGAATTGGCTTTGCGGATTACCACTATTGTCATTGCGAATTCCGAAACGGAACAAAATTAGCCAACGGTGGCGAACACTCCTACATATCGCCAAAAAGAAACCTTCATGGAAAACGGACTTCCAATGGATCCGAATAGAGTCCTTTGATCTGATTCGTCATCCCATCAATGGAATCGGGAGCATGATCGACGTTGTTCGTGGCTGGAAGAGTTCTCGAAAATGGATGCGACTAATCTACCATTCCCCTCCCGTCCTGGTGTTGACCGTTATCTACCTTACGATTGCCTTTTATTCCACTAAACGTATCGATTACCAGACTCAATTTCTCTTGGAAGAAAGTCAGAAACTATGTTCGAATGATCTATTGGAAGAAGCAACGAAACAACAACAAGAGGAAGACTTTTGCCATGCGATTCAAGCAGCCAAGTCCGAAGAAGAAGTCTCAGTGCCGATTTCATACGATACGAAACGCCAAGTCGAGATTCAGTCAAAAAGGGTCTTGACCGCATATCCCGGAAATGGAATGGCAAAGTACCGTCTCGCTCTGATTTATGCACTCAATAGTGAAACGGAACGCGCATCTACCGAAATGACGGAGCTTGTTAGCGGAAGGTTTGGCGACTTTCCGCAGGGCGAAGCGTGGCTCGCAAAGTCGCTCATCATCAAGAATGGCGCCGGAGTGGAAATACCGGTACAAAAGCTGCTCGCTTATTTAGACAGCGCAAGGAAATGGAAAAAAAACGATGTGCGACTATTGCTGTTTTACGCTCGACTGCTCGAAGAACGCAAAGAAATCACCAAGGCGATTTTTATTGCACAGCAAGCTGTTTCTGCTAATCCGGATCTGATTCTAGAACTCGCCAAGCTTTATGGCAGGACCGGGGACAAAGAAAAATGTCTAAAAACGGCCGCGGAGGCGGCAGACCATTTCTTCGCGAAAACCAACTCCGAATCCAATAATGAATCCGATCGATTAGCTGTGGCAGATGCAATGTTGTTAAGCGACCGGCCAGATGAAGCAGTAAAGGTTCTCACAGAAGGCTTGCAGAATAATCCCAACGCGGTTGACATCAGACGCAAGCTATGCGAGATCCAGCTCATGTTTTACTCTCGGTCCATCAAGAAAGAAGACGATGGTACCTTCGACCTTGATCTTGTTCTGTTAGAAACGGCCGCTGACACCGACCCGATAAACCCAAGCATATCCAGCGCGATCGCCATGCTTCTCCGATATGGAAAGCGTCCTTCGCCAAAGTTGATTAGCATTCTAAAGAGTCAGATCGATTTGCGTATTGTGAGTGTGCCGTCTCTCCTTTTGTTCGGCGAGGAATTCTATGCAAGAGGAAATTTCGAGGCCGCAAAGAAGTACTGGGAAGCGGCATTGGAAAAGGAACCCGAGAACTTTCAAGCGTTGAATAACCTAGCTACCTGCTTGATCGCTTTGTCTCCATCAAACGCAGATCGAGCTATCGAAATGGTCTCCAAAGCAAATTCCATCCTTCCCAACAATGCAGATATTTTTGACACGTGGGGAGAAGCCCTGCTTGCTGCAAAACGCTCTCAAGAAGCGATCAATAAGTTCGAAATGGCGATTCGCATCAATCCCAAACGCGTTGAAACTCGAAAAAAGCTGGTCTTGGCTTATGAAGCAAGTGGGATGTCTGAGATGATCAAGTATCAAGAGGAAGCTATTCGGAGAATTGAAGCCCTAAAAGCCAAACAAAAATCGGATTAATTCACGGTCCAATTTCTCTTGCTTATGCTGCTTTTGATAAGCAGATTTACGAAAGATTGTGTGTTGCACCAATCCGGAATGAACGCATTTGATTACACAAGTTGTTTCGGCTTTTTTCTTACGGTACCACAAGCTCAACGAGTTTCTGTCGTTTGGATTCTTCATCCCGATTGCGATTCGCCTCGATCGCTAGATTTTCCATGGCTGCGTCGACCAGCTTGTACCTCACATCGCGTTGATGCGCTTCGAATCCAAATTCTTCGATAGCGTTTCGGATTTGATCCAAAGTCAGGAAATGAACCGTCCCCGCTTCCGCGACCACATTCTCTTCGAGCATTAATGACCCCATATCGTTTGCTCCGAATGCGAGTGCAAGCTGCCCTATCTTCAATCCTTGCGTAACCCAACTACTTTGGATATTTGGAACATTGTCGAGGTACAATCGAGCTACCGCCTGAGTTTTCAGATATTCAAAGGCTCCAGTTGGTGGGACCCCTGACAGCTCTGTATTGTCCGGCTGAAATGTCCAACAAATAAAAGCCGTAAAACCATGCGTCTCGTCCTGCAACTGTCGAACCCGTTTGAGATGTTCCACCCGATCGGCTAACGTCTCCACATGTCCAAACATCATCGTGACTGTGCTAATGCCACCCAATTCGTGCCAAACTCGCATGACGTTGAGCCAGTCGTCCGACATGACTTTGCCTCGTGTGATTTCGCTTCGGACTCGGTCCACCAAGATTTCAGCTCCACCACCAGGAATGCTTCCTAGACCCGCCTGCTTTAATCGTTCCAAAACGGATCGAATTGGCAGCTTGTTGATCTTAGTAAAGTGGTGCAGTTCGGGAGGACTGAAACCATGAATATTGACGTTTGGAAAAGTGTGTTTGATATCCTGAAGAAGCCCTTCGTACCATTCCAATGTAAAAGTTGGATGCAGTCCACCTTGCATCAAGATCTGATCGCCACCTAATTCGACTGTCTCGCGAACCTTTTGCAGCAACTCAGCCCTCGAAAGGACGTAGCCGTCAGGACTTTTGGGCGACCTATAGAACGCACAAAAATCACAAACTGCGGTGCAGATGTTTGTGTAGTTGATGTTGCGATCGATATTGTAGGTTCGATAGGGCTCCGGATGCAATCGTTGCGTAATTTGGTTTGCAGCAGATCCTATAGATGCTAATTCGCGACTTTCTAAGAGCACCAGTGCGTCCTCTTCTGTGAGCCGCTCCCCTTGGACAGTACGGTCCAAAATCGAAGCTAACGATCGATTGGATGTTACCATGATAATTTCATCTATTGTGAGTTTGGATAAGTCCTATTGCCTTGCAGCGGTGCCGAAATTCATTGAGCCCCGCTAATTCGTCGTTATGCAGAAAGAACCGAATATAGTTTGTCAAATAGTCGATGCATTGTTCGGCAGACAAGCCGTATTTCATTGCAGCACAACTTGCGATACTACGAACGTTGCCTAATCCAGCATTACGCGTTTTCTCGAGTGTCGCTTTCCATTCCAAAGTAGCGAAGTCTTTTGTTCTGGCAACCCACATTGCAAACACAAAGGGTAAGCCGGTCTCCTCAAGCCAAGATTGCCCCAGATCCCAATTGCTTCGAAAGGTCTCTTTGAATTTCTCAGGATGCATTGCTCGGTCGCCAATCACAAGTACTGCATCGGCTGGCGAAAGCGTCGGATCGTCACTCATCTTTAAGGGGATGGTATTTGGGATGAAGCCAAACCGATGATGGAACAAGACTTTACTTAGAGCTGCACTGGTTCTCGAACCCTCGTCCAAAGCCAACGTTCGTACTTTGCAAGGCTCACATCGAAAGAATATCCGGACGGACCAAACCGGTCCTCGACATGCAATGACTGCGTCGGAGATGATCCTAAATTCAGGTTGTTGAAAGTACTCAACGACCGGTATCAGGCCAATGTCAATCGTACCGCTGGAAAGGTCGCTTGCGAGTTTGCTTGGCAATTCCAACGTCAATACACTGCGATCTCCGATCGCTTCTTCCAATTCATAGATCAAAGGTTTAGAGTTCAGATAAGAGACCGCTCCAATACGTGCAGCTTTTCTTGGCTCGCAAGTAGAATTTGCTGGCAAACGGTCGCGATCGAAATCTGTCCTAGAGTACATTTGGGCTTGGGCCATTGAACTGCTCCATTCTATACCCGATAACCGGGTTGTGGACCAATCCATAACAGACAAAGAAAATTAAATTCACGCCTTCCACAAACAGCCAGCCCAGGACCAACCGACTCCAAAACCGACGAGGACATTTTGACTCCCAGGCTGTATTTTCCCTTCATTTCGCAGGTCTTGGATCAAAATCGGCAAAGTGCTGGAAACGGTGTTACCGCGATTATGTAATCGTATCGGCAATTGTTCGTCGTTGACAGAAAGTGCTGTTTGTAGGTGCTCCAACATTTTTCGAGTTGCTTGGTGCATTAGGAAATGGCTGATATCTGAGAGCTGCAATTCTGCTTTTTCA
The DNA here is from genome assembly GCA_031374515.1 of Pirellula sp. Lineage (GTDB taxonomy): Bacteria > Planctomycetota > Planctomycetia > Pirellulales > Pirellulaceae > JBKCUI01. The sequence goes on from JANMGH010000129.1 coordinate 55,784, forward strand.
ACCATACTGCGAACCAATTGAGGAATCGCGCCGATCGTGAAACTCATCAAGCTTGGGCCGTCCATATAAAGCCGACTGGACCATCGCTTGCGATGCCTAGGAGCGATAGCGTCCTCTTTGCAACGCGATCCGCCGTCGCTAACGATGAGCGTATCTGCACCGCTTCCATCGGTACCATACTGGAATTGTGAGATGCACTGTTCGTCGCAAGCTTCAATAAGGGTTGCGGCAGCACCATCGCTGAAGATGGTCCGCAACGAACGGTCGTCTTGATTGATGTATTTGGAATAGGTCTCGGCAGTCACTAGTAGAATGCGCTTGCACTGTCCGCCAGACATTAAGCCTTGAGCGAGAGACAGCCCATAGACAAACCCTGAGCAACCCAAATTGAAATCGAGCGCGCCACAGTTTGTACTCAGCCCCAATCGATCCTGTACTAAACAGGCGGTGGTCGGCAATGGATAGTCTGGAGTTTGCGTGCAAAGCAGCAAAAAGTCGATGCTCTTTGGGTCGATATTCTGTTCGTCAAACAGTTTTTGACAAGCTTTCACAGCTAAATCGGATGCTGTTTCGTTGACGCCAGCGAGATATCGGAGTGAAATCCCCGTTTTTTCGGCAATGAGAGCAACATCCCAATCTGGATTTTCGATTTGTAACTGCTCGTTGGTTTCCACTCGATCGGGAAAATGAACGGCAATGGGGCCGATTTGAGAATATGGCACGTTTGCCGGCTTCGACGAAAGAGGAATGGTTGTTCGATCAGCCGTGATGATACCCGTTTGGATTCAACTGCGAAAGATCGTCATTGGACGTACATTCCATCGTTTCAAAATAGAAAAAACCCGCAGTGTTATCCGCGGGTTTCTGAAGGTTTAGGCCATTTGAATTGCGGTCCGGTGCGATTACTTTCCGCAGTTGCAGGTTGAAACCCCGATCGAAGAACAGCTGCAGCCGGTTGGAGTTGCAGACATCGCAGCGGCAGGTGCCGCGCTGCCGCATCCACATCCTGAATTCGACATACCGCTCGATGCACCAAACGTTGCACATGGATTGAATGTGTACGCAACAAGCTTTGGAACCATCTTGCAAACTTGCACTTGAATTTCTCTCGTTGTTGGTACCTGTACATTGACAGAATATTCTTCAACAATATCTTCCGTCACGGTCTCAAAACGAGTTGTCTGAAATGGTTCGACGGTTTGAGTCGGGACGTTAATCGTAAAGGAGATATCCTTGGTCTTTTTTTCGGTTCGATAAGTTACCACCGGATAGGTCTCTTGCTTGGTTTCCATCTTGTAGCTGAGAACGCGTCGCGTTCGCGTTCGCTGCTCGTCGTTGTAATTAACGACTTTCCGTGAACGCGTACGCGCTTCCGGAACATATTCGACAACCTTTTTGGTTGCAGTTCGTTGCTCTGGCTTGTAGGAAACATATGCACACTCGTAAGGAATTTGCGTGCTCTGCTGTTCGTAGACCGTGTACGAAACTTCTTCGTTCTGGTAGGTGTTTGTGACCACTGGGACTTCCTCTGTGACGATGCTTGGCACCCAAACACGTCGAGAGGTTGTTCGCGGCGCAATCGCGGCAGTAACCGTTTGCCCGCATCCACCAACTGCAGCTCCCTCATAAACAATGTTTCCGCTGACGATGGCGTTTCCGCCGCAAGCAGATCCGTACGATGAACCGCACGCATTCGTCGCACCGTTGCCACAGGAAGAACAAGCGCCAGCGCCGCATCCGCAGGATCGCTTTTGGTAAGAACTCTTGCACGGTTGAGCGTGGCCGGCAAACATCGCGTTGCCGCAACCTCCGCCCGATACAAATGATGTTGCCATCGCAGCGTTGCCGCATCCATTGGAGCTAGTCATCGCAGGCATCGCAGAAGACATGCTTAGCGTCGCGTTTACTTGAGCGGCTCCGTAGCAAGACCCGGCGACTTCTTCGACCACTGTTTCCCAATGACCGTAGTCCTTCGTAACCGACTGTGTAGAGTAACTAGGGACTGCTCGTTGAACAGTTCGCGTTTTTACGACCGGAATTGCATTGGTAACGGTTTGCATCTTAGTGACCGTCTCAACTTGCGGAACATATACGTCATAAGTAAATGTTTGATCTTTTAGCCTCGCAACGTTGACGTTGTAGGTTTCTTGAACGTCACTTATCGTCGGGACTTTGACTGTGTAGTTTTCGGAAACTTCATTCCATACTGGAACGCTAACTTGAACGTCTACGGTCTTAGTCGATTGCTCCGGAACGAGGACAGAGTACTCAATGGTTTTGGTTTCCGTGGTCGGCACCATTACCGTCTTGGTACGAAAGTCATCAACGGTTACGGGAACTGACTTCGAAACTTTTTTGACACGCGTGCGAGTTTCCTGCCTCGTTTCCATCGCTTGGACGTATTGGGTTTCCGTCACAAACGTAGATTCCATAACCGTTCTATAGCCGGTCACGGGTTCGCAAACGACTTGTGGTGCTACAGCTACAGTCGCAGCCACGGCTGACTGGCATGGAGCTTGCGAGTACCCAACGGATGGATTTTGTGCGTACCCCATTGGCGAATACGACATCACTGAGGGCGAAAGTGCATACGAACCGTCGGCACCAACGGCACCGCACGATGCGGGGCTAGCTTCAACGACAGAGCATCCCGCATTGTTGCCCATCGCACCAATGGAACACCCGTTTGAAACCATACCAATTGATCCCGCCGCGGTATTTTTGCAAGCGGTATGAGATCGAACCGAACGACATGGATCGCTACATCCACCACAACGGAAACCTGCGTCAGCCAGATTTACCATAGCTAGGGCCAACGGCAAAACCGAAAGCCAAGTTACTCGATGCTTCATCACAGAAGACTCCACAAAAAAGGGTTGCCACTAGGCAAAATCATTAATATCGGCGAAAGACGAAAAATCGTCACAATCCCACGCATGCTAAGACTTTAATCCTAGATAATTCAGAGTCAACATCTCAGAGCCATGGCGCCCACTATGAGAGTACGAACTCGCTCCAAAGGATGAGTTCGCTGCGAAACTTTGGAATCGAACAGAAAAATACTGAATCCACATCACGGCATGCTATAAGGGGTAAAATGGACGATCGACGATTGTCGTTCCGAAAGTCTTTTAGGTCGTAAAACAGCTTCGTTCGAGTCAAGAAAGTATGAAAGTAAAGGCAATTACCCCAGGAATATTCGCCCTAAGTGTGGTTGTCCCCATGCTTGTTTCTTTCCAGACCAGAAATGTGGCGCAGGAAGCAATCCAGAAACCCGCATCGTCGAGTGGTGGAACCAAGCCAGAGGAAAAGGCTTTCACCGAGCCGATGGTCGCCCGGGTTGAGTTGAGGTTGACCATCGGAGAAAAAGAAGTCGATGTCATTGAAAAAGGCGACCTGCTCACTGTTTTGGAAGAGCGTCCAAACTCCTTTCTGATTAGGACCTTTCGTGGAGTGAAAGGGGGAATCGAGAAAAGCAATCTAGTTACTTTGGCCGAATCGGTCGAAACCTATGACGAACTCGTAAAGGAAAATCCCACGACAGGTCGGTACTTCACATTGCGTGCGGGTGCTCACTGGGCTCGTGGGAACACCGAAAAGGCCTTAGCGGATTTTGATGACGCGATTCGCTTGGGATACGACACGGCAAATGCATTCGCGAGTCGCGCGCTGTTCTTGACTTCGTTGCACGAATACGAAAAGGCGGTTGCCGATTTTTCGAAAGCGATAGAGAAAGGGGATAAGAGCGAAGCCATTTATATCAATCGCGCCGCTGCATATCTTCAAATGAATAAGGTGGATGAAGCGATTTCGGACTACGCAACAGCAATCCAGTTCAACAGCAAAAATGCCGGCGTTTTGCAACAGCGAGCGACTGCCTACAAGGTGAAAGGCGAACTGGACAATGCGATCAACGACTTTACCAAAGCAATTGAGCTTAGTCCTACCTTTATCCCAGCGATCATGGGACGTGGGTACGTTTATTTTCAGAAAGGGGATCATCCGAAAGCGATTGATGACTTTAGCAGGGTGATCGAACTCAATGGCCAAGCTGCAGTAGCATTCAACAATCGCGGATACAACTATCAGCAAACCGGCAAGCACGTGGAAGCGCTCGCAGACTTCAAAAAGGCCGTGGAGCTATCCCCAGAATACGCGTTGGCCCATCAAAATCTTGGCTGGCTTTTGGCTACTTGCAAAGACCTGTCACTGCGCGATCCAATTGTAGCAATCGCCTCTGCAACGAAGGCCTGCGAGCTCAACCAATATAGTGACTTGAGCGACATGGCCGCTCTAGCAGCATCTCATGCAGCCGCCAAGCAATTCTCGATGGCGATCGGGATTCAAGAAAAGATTGTGGAGCGGGCGCCTCCAGCTCAAAAGCAATTGGCGGAAAAGTTGCTTGACCTGTATAAAAACGAAAAGCAATTTGATCCAGAGTTAAAGCTCGACCAAGAACCGCAGCAAAGCGCGAAATGAAGCAAGTCATCGCTATTGTTAGGCCCTATCTCGCCGAGCGCCTACTGGAGAACCTAAGGCTCGCGCCACTCGAAGCATTGCAGGTAACCGAGGTAAAAGGGTTCGGCCGACAAAAAAGCTACCTCGATCAGTATCTGGCAACCGAGTATTCGCTCGCATTCTTGCCCAAGGTCGAAATCACACTCTATGTTGCCGACTTAAGGGTAGAGGAAGTCCTCAAAACGATAATAGACACCACAAGAAGTGGTCGCATGGGGGATGGGAAAATCATGGTTATGGATGTAGTCGATTTCATGTGAAAGGACCATTCCTGCTGGTTTGACTTTTCCAATCCAATTTGCTCCTTTACACTGCCACCTGCAGCGAGATACATGACACTGAGAGTTACCGAGGTTTAGTCGATGCGATTTAAGCAGTTGGACAAGATTACGGAGTTGATCCCTGGCAAGAGAATCGTTGCGGTCAGGCATATGCATGCAGAAGAAGATTACTTGCGAGATCACTTCCCTCTTTTTCCCGTTATGCCGGGGGTTCTCATGCTCGAAGCTCTTTTCCAAGCTTCGTGTTGGTTGGTGCGAGCAACGGAAGAATTCGAAAATTCGGTCTTGATCTTAAAGGAAGCGAGGAATGTCAAGTTTGCGGACTTCATGGAGCCTAATCAAACACTGCAGATCACAGCAGAAATTATCAAGATGGATTTGGAATCGGCAACTCTCAAGGCAACAGGCAACAAAGGCGATTCCGTAGCGGTCTCCGCGCGATTGATTGTTGGAAAGTCCAATTTGAAATCTAGGGATCCGAGCTTGTCCCCACTCGATGAATTCATGAAAGAGAGTATGCGTGTTCAGCTGGAACAGCTGACGACCGCAATTTCCTCAGCTGGGTAGTCATACTTTTCTTTTTCGGTTAAAGAGTCTTTGCATTAGTCTTAGTTTTTCGGGATGGTGGACCGGTAAACTGGAAACGGCCGCCAAGGATTCTTCGGCCAAAACGTCGTCGGCGTAGTGATTCCCAAATTCATCGCTGATCAAGAAATCAGGGCCGAAGAAATTCGGCTGCTTTGGACTGACCAGAATACAGCAATGCGAGTCGCAACGGTAACAGGGCCCCTCCATTCCGAAAACTGCGTCGTATTGTTTGGCCGTTCCTGCCTGCACCGCAATATTTCCAAGTGCCCTCGAAGTGGCTTTCAAAAAATTCTGACCATCAATGCGGTAGTCTATACTTTTCTTTTTGTTGACAATGTTTTTAGGTGCTGCAACACTGCATGCAGAAAGAGTAACGAGCCCCTCACGTACAAAGCAGCCCCTCAACAAAGAAAGCTGTTTTTCTTGGTAGTCGAGCAATTCGTCTGGCCTGTAGTTGACCACGTCGTCGTATTCATATTGGGCGAGTATCAAGTCCTCCCTTCGAGACGAGCTAGACAGACTCATAAATCCGGGAGCTCCGTGACTGGAGACACTTAGATTTGCTATTTTCTTTGGCATCGCCGCATCCCTGAAACTTGGGTCTGCCGCTTTGTCCTGAAGGGCGGCTTTTACCTTTGCAACTAGATCCGTGATTCCGTCGAAGCGAATCTCCGTATCGAAAGCTTTCGCACCCTTTTCGATGGCGCTGCCACCGTGGCTTGTTATCGCTACGAGATCCACCGATCCTGAGAGTACCTGATTTATTTTGCGATGCGTTGGATCGTTGGGTTCGATTTTGCCTGTGGCCTTTCGAACTCTACTGAAACAATGGATTTGAAATCCTTTGAGTGCCTCCGAGACTCGTTTGTCGTACTTGCCATCGAAAGGGAGTGCTTTCTTTGGCCCCCCCCAGGCCGGAGCAATTGAATTCAAAGCAAATTGAACTCGCAAAATGTCCATTCGCGTATTATTGCAATTCGGACCAACCGAGAAATCCAACACCAACCGTTCCATCGTGAGAGCCATTTAGTATTCTCCGCTTGAGGTAGAAAAGATCTATCTCTCACTGCGTAGAATCATCTCGAAGCGCTTCATGGAATTCTTGAAAAAATAAAAAATGTTTCACAGAGCAAGCCCCATCGCAACGCGTTGACTGGCTGACTCGTTCTAACCTGCGGCTGGCTCGCAGGTAATGCAGTGCCCCTTGACCAAAATCTCGCTGATTCGGGAAATATTAAGTGTCTTTTTCATCTTGTCGTCCGGAAGCCCAATTCCATCCATGCAGGAAACCGTTCCGCATTCCACACAAACGAAGTGCGGGTGGCTGCTGCGATCATGGGATGGATCGCGGATTTCGAATCGCCAAACGTGATCTCCCAATTCGGTTCGACTCACCAACTCTGCATCGGTGAGATCACTCAAGTTTCTAAATACAGTTGCTTTGTCAAAGCCGATCGGGACCAATTTGTCGGACAACTCGGCGTGTGTTTGTGGCTTGCTGCTCTTGCGCAATGCGCTCAGTACAGAAATACGAGCCGGAGTGCTTCTTAGACCTGCCTTGCGTAGTATCTCACGCACTTTCTCTATTTCATCTGCGTCCTTTTTCTTGTTCATAATGTCCCTTTGTAACGCGGAGTGGATTGCTAGGCAATTCTTCTGTCGAGGAAACGCGATAGGCGTTCATGGGTCGAAGGATCTGAGTATTGCAACTTGCCAAAGCCATATTCAGCCCCTTCGGCAACTGCTGCCAATTGATGCTCTAAATGATTCGTAATCACCATCATGGGAATAGATTGGGTTGACGGCTCTTGCTTGAGGTACCGAAGCACTTCTATACCATCACTATAATCAATATCTAGCTTTCGGTTGATCACGATCAGGTCAACTTTTTCTTTGGAAAGCAGCGATAACGCATCCGCTAGTTGATGCGATCGCAAGACAACCACGTCGTATTGGCCTGTTAGCATTCTTTTGATCGCGTTGTGATCTGGATCGCAATTACCAATATCCAAAACAGTTTTTGTCATTTTGCGTTGAGAATTTCATTTTCCAGAGTGCGAACCAGCGTGTCTTGAAGATACTTTTGCATCAACACCTTCGTTGTATCGAGCATCGTTTCAATTCTCTTGGATACACCAAAAAGAATTGGTCCACGGTCGACGGAAAGAGCCCTGCGTTGAATCGACTCAATCTGCTCCGACATTTTTTCGAAGGACTTTACTCGCTTCAACTCCTCAAGCAGCTTTTCCGCTTTCGCAATGTCCTTCTTGCGGATCTCTTGCTTGATTCGTGATTCAAGCACCTTTCTGCGAATGACCACATCGAGCACTTCTCCTTGCAAACCCTTTAAAAACGCTTCTGTCTCCAATCGTCGTCGATCATCCGGGAGTTCGGCCTGTTCCATGGATTTCATTCCGTTGACGATAGGGAGTCGAGCCAAGAGTGTCTCCCCATTTTTGACATAATAAAGGTACAGGGGAACGTTGATCTGGATGAAACCAACTGGCTTTTTCGAGGTGGATGGCGGTGCATTCGCAAGTGAGATGCCCTCTTTGTTTTCTGCATTCTCTTTTTCCGAAGACATGTTGCCTGAGTCCTTAATTTTGGCAAGCGATTCGTTGTTGGAGGAACTGTTCGACAAAACGAAGGCATTTGCATCGCTAACTTTGTAGACCGGCGGATCGATGGGTGCCGCAGAGATCAGGCGAGCGTTGGCAATTGCAGCGACTTTGCTTGCCCCCGGCGGATCGTACTGAATGGTAGGAAGGTCTCGAATTCCAATGGGTATTACCCCGCGCCAGTCGGTACGACCAACCATCTGCAAATCATCACTGCCTGGCGTTCTTCGGTATAATTCGGCACCGACAAATGGGACCTCAGGTTGGTTCTTGACCGCCAACTTTAGTTCCGTTTCGGCATGCCGAGGTTTCAGTTTCAATCCAACTCGCTGCGTTCTGCGGTTCTTTGCAGAAGACAGTGAACCTCGACTTGCTGAGAAAATCGCTCCGAAGAGTTTCGACACGCCGTCTATCCGTTCCGTTACGGCGACATAAGTAAACGGAATTGCTTGAAGCAGAGTCGGATTACCATTGGAATCATCTCTGCGAATGATGGGTAGGATGACGTCACCTGGAAGGACACTAATCGGATGTTCTCCCTTTGTCAGAAGCCCGGCAGCCTTAACTCGCAGCACGGCCGTTTTGAGGTCGGTTTCCTCAATTCGAACAATGGGTGAAAAGGCTTCTTTTGCCAATTCCGCAATCGTTCGCGGTATCTCTTGTTTGGATACAACATCGGAGGTCGCAATTTCCCCCATTCTTCTTACAAATGAGTCCAGTTCTTTGACTTGAATACGTATGGCTTCGCCCACCTTGTCAACGGACGCCAAGAACACCTTGTCGTGATCGCGGAGCAACGCTTCAGGTTGCCAAGGAAGCCTGGAAGGAATTTGCCTCGCGACCTTCTTGAACTTGTCGAGGTCTAACTTTTGGATCAAGGCTGCTATCGTCTCACCGGAAGCTAGTTGTTTTTGAAGCTCATCATTGCTTCCTTCGAATGGTTTGACGATGCCTTTTAAGTCATTCCATTTTTTCGTGCCAAGAAAAGGTGTGATGTCTCTTTGCAATGCTGTGTACAACAATGGTTGAATTGCGATATGCTTCAATCGATCGATTGCGGAATCGAGAGTTCGCACACTCTGCAGGCTTGCAGAGGCAGCTTCTAGGTTCGCTTGTACAAGCATCTCTTCCTTGCTCAACTTCTTTGGCTGCGTCTTTAATTGCTCAGTCGGTATCGGCGGGGGCGGGTTCATTTTTAAAAAAGCCTGCTTCGCTTCGTCCGATCTGCCAACCACCAAAAGCAACTCCCGTGAGAGCAGTTGTTCAATGGTGAGTTCATCAAGTCGATAAAGAACCGAGCCGAACAAAGCGTCCGGAGTTGTTTCGACTTGGGTCTCCCAAGTAGGGCCGAAAATGACTTCCGTAAATGCTACAATTTGCCTGTGTATTTCTTGCTCTGACTCTTCGCTCAAAGCCAAGGTTGGCGAAATACTTAGCCAAACCTTAACTCGATAGGGTGAATACTCCCAAATCCCTTGCGCAATGAGTTGCTGCCCGGTGGTGCATGCAAAAATGAAGACTAATGCAGATAGTCGAAAACGCTGTGGACTCATCGCGCTTGAAGCCTCCACTTTTGGACGTCTTGATAAAGACTGATTGGCCTCTTGGCGATTCCCAGTGCCTCTCTCCTATATGCAAAGGTTTCGCTGACTTGCCAAAGCGGAATGATTGGCAAGTGGGCGGCAACAACCATGTGCAAATTATGGCATTCGTCTCGAACCTCACGCCAATTTCGCGCGACGCTCAACTTACCAAGCGCTTGAACAACGAACTGGTTTGAACTTTGTGCAGCGCCTCCAACCCCCAACAATCGCTCAGCATCGGTTGCAGGTTCCCAGATGGCTGCCGAAACATAGAGAAAATCGACATCAGCCTTTTCCTCTCGTTCTGTATCGCTTTTGATAACAACCAATTCGGCTGGGATTTCGACGAGTTTCCATGCCTGTACGATTGCTTCTCCCGCGACTTTAGCGGATTCATTGTCCGGCACACCCAATCGGATCGTAGGCATGGGCGGAAGCTTCTCCCGCCTCTTCTCCGCCTGATTCGTCAGTTTTGTTCTAGTTAGCATCAACAACACTTTGGCTAGTTTTGGATCGTATGGGAAGTTGTCGACATTTTTGTTGTATGCGTAAGCGATAGGATCTGCGTCTGTCGCTCCAAAAGGAAATGGACCGCTGATCACACGGCTCGAATCCGAATTACTTTTCCCCAATATCTCTCCATTGAGTATCCCTTCCCGATTGATTGCATAGAGCAGTGTTCGACGAAATTCACTGCTATCCATGTACGCATTTGTTGTTTGAGGAATGAGCATATGAACCATAGGCAATGCATACTGATCGGTAACTACACTGGTAACGGAACGTAGTTGAAACGCATCGGCTGGAAATAGGCGGTCAATCATCTCGATCTCGCCCTTTCGCAGATCAGCGATCGCCTTTTGCGGATCCGAATATAGAATTTCCTGAATTTCCCTGGGCTGAAAATCGGCGGGTGGACTTGTGCCCGCCCATTCAAATCGCCTGATGCCAGATTCGTTGCTTTTCAGTCGATAAAGTGGCTTCGATGCCTGCGAAGAGCTTTTTTCATTCAACTCCCACTGCAAGAATGCCTGAGGTAAAACGTGTGGTCGCCGGAGTTTTAGTTTCAATCGTTCGGGACCGAAGACAGAAACGCGGTCCATAATAGAGGCCCAACTGGGTACATACATTGCATGCCCAACGGTAGCTCGATCCAAAAACGCTTGAGACATTACAAGACTATCGGGAACTCCATCTTTTCCTGGATTTTGAATCATCAGATCAAACTCAGTTCGATCATCGCTATGCTGAAACGAACCGTAAAGAAAACGGTATTGCCCACCCTCTGGACCTGTGCTTCGAAATTCAAAAAGAGGGTTGGACACCAAGTGGCCATAGCGACTTGCCGCCCAATCTGCCAAAGCGCCTGCGTCCGGTTTGCCAGATGTTTGGAACACCGCCACTCGAATCATCGGATAGGCCATTATTAAGTCGTTCAGCAGCTGTTTCCCACCCTCAATATCGGGCTCAATAGCAAGCATTCGCATGGCGGATTGTCGGGCTTTTGAGTAGTCACCCGCATCTCGCTCACGAATGGCGATATCGCGAAAGCCATTTGCCAGTTCGAGAAACTTACCACGCCATTTCGCCACAACCGGGAGTGGAAATTTGAGATAGTCTTTTTCTAAACGAAGGATCATCGCTCTCGCAGTTGCCAAATCATTTGCCGCGAAATAGTTCTCAATGAGTTGGCTCGACACGTTCGATATCGCGTTGCGTATTTTGTCCTTGTCGCGATCATCGGGAAACATCCTTTGAAACTCCTCAAGAACGCCCAACGCATGCGGCAATTGACGTTGCCCCACCATCTCCGTTGCACTTCGGTAAAGAAAGTCGCGACGAAGCCTCGAAAGACCCGGTGTCTGAGGATAGTTTTTCAACAAAAAATCTAAGTGCTCAAAAGCTTCGCTAAATTTCTTTTGCTCAAGCAACGCAGTGCCGCGTTGCAAAATAAGCTCTTCATATAATATGACCTTGTCGATTTCCTTCCATTGAATCTCATAGATCCGATCCGGGAATAATGGGAATACGACCCGAAATCGATCGGTTTCTTTGGGTGATTGCGGAAGTCTGCGATTGGGAAAATCGATTGGATTGACTTTGACGCTTCGCCCTTGCTCCTCTTTTTTGAGCGTGATGATATCGAACGGCGCTTCATCGAGAATCGAGCCGGCGACACCAATCTCTTCCAAAAGTTTGTCTTGTTGAACGACAGCCAAAGCTACGCGATGTGTTGACAACACAAGAACAAATAAAGCAACTCGCATCAAGGCACACAGACTGTTCATCTATTCGCACCTGCATTTTCCGATGCGACCGTCGGAAATGGGACCGTTAATACGATTCCCTCATCACCGGGAACGACTAACCCCTTTCCTAAAACAATCGGTGGTCCACTGATTGGTTCACCCAATTGGGTCTTGGCAAGGACATCTCCGCTCGCCATCGCCACTCGGATCAGTTCACCGCTCGTCGTAGCCAAAAGACCGTCGGACTCCAATAGAGTAGGCGCGCCGACGAGAACGGTCTTCTCCAATGTCTTGGTCCAAAGCCGTTTTCCAGTCTCGTCACAAGCGATCAGCCCTTCGATATCACTCAAAGCAAGCAAGTAATTCTTGGATTCTCCAGCCAATACATACGGGCCCCAGGTAAAACGACCTTCCACGGGAACCGATGTAAACAGCTTGAGTTCGATGGAATCGTAGAAATCAAGTTGATCCCCGGATGCACTTGCCGAGACTCCGACGATGACATCTTGGATAACCGACAATCTGCCTTTGAGAGCCTTTTCCAGCGTCTGAGAGGTGATCCTTCTCAATTGCTTGCCAGTCGACAACTTGTACATCGATCGCTTCTGGTCGGCAACGATGACGGTTTGTTTGTCGGACAGCAAGACCGGATTGAGCCAATTGGGACGTTCCCCCGCTTGAACATCAGGCTGGAATGGAGAACCAATCAATTTGCCTTTGTCTGGATCCAACAAAGCGATCTGGCCATTATTCAATGGGACCAATACGCTTCCGCTACCGATTGCGATCGGCTCACTACTAGGGAAAGCATCCCCGAAATCCAACGGCAACATTTTAGTGGGAGTTGTCGAACGGCGCTTTGGATCGGCCAAAAGCATTTGGTTCCCCTGCGCTTGATTTAAGATTGCGACTCGAGAATCCGGAAGAGTGACTGGCGAAGTGAACATCATCGTACGCTGATTGCGCCCAAGATTCTCGGTCTGAGAAACAGGTTTCCCGCTTGAAAAAGATTTGTCGTCCAAGGAATAAGCTGCGGCTTGGGATGTGATAGCCAAAAATCCACCTTTGCCATCGGAAGTCACGGATGTCACTGGAACTCCAATATCGGTTTCCCAAGCAACATCGCCCGTTTTAAGAGTGATGGCGGTCACGCGTACACCAAGATTGCCGCGCACGACTCGCGTATGGACAACAAATTCATCTGCATTGATCGGCTTCGCCGTGAATTGGTCCCCCTCATCCTTGGACCATTGACGATTGAGTTTTTGTGAGGTTGAGGGGACTTGGTAGAGAGTTAATCGGGTCGAAGCAAGCAATAGTTCATTGCCGATCATGAGAGGCCAAGTTAGTTTCGGCACTGTTTCGTTTTCAACAAGGTTTACATGTTTGAAAACTCTCTCCTTTGGATTGAGAGCATCTACCTCCAAGATTGCGACCTCCCCCAAATTCGTAACGACCGCCAACCTTCTTCGATCGACTTGAGGGGGGACAATGACGTGCCCTCGGAATCGTATGGTGGATGGGCTAGGCTGAATGTCGAGTCCCTCATCGTTCGTTTGAAACAATCGCATCCGGCAATAGTCCGGTCCCTCGTTTTCAAAAAGGATCAACTGGTTCTGGATCCAAATAGGTGGAACTGCGATGGTTGCGGCAGAGTGGCCAACGTACTCAACTTCCTCGCATTTTCCGCTTGCACGGGACATGACGTACAGATTGGAGTGATTTCCTAAGACATATCGTTTCTTTTTGTCGGTCGCTCCGCCTACCCCAACATCGATCGATTGCGGGAGTTTCTTGCCCCAACGGGATTGTCCTGTCGCAACATCCAGACAAAAAACTTCGCCGGACGTGGTCGTCACAAAAATGTCATCGCCATCGATAGACGGCGAGTGGATACGGCCAGGTAGTTTGGCTTCCCAAACCTGCGTTCCATCCGTGGCCGCCAACCGACGGAGTTTTCCCTGTTCGGGAATGGAAACCAGGACATCGCTGTCGGCTGTTTGCATGAGCCTCAGCGGTTCCCCCGACCAGTCCAGTCCAATGTACTTGCGCCAAAGCGGTTGCCCACTTGCGACGTTCATCGCCCAAACGGACCCTTTGGCTCTCAAAAAGACCGTAGATCCTTGCAATTCGTTGGCATTAGCTTTACGGCCGACCAACAGTGCGCTCGGAATGCGATTGGTAGCCTCTGGTTCATTGCTTAAGGTTGGCAATTGCGTTGACGAGACAACAAGCTCTTGCTGTTGGCTTGTCGCTTTGCCGAGAAGCTCCGACAGGACCGCTTCGGTCTCAAGTTGCGGATATTTTCGCAATAACTTCTTTCTCAAATCATATGTTGCCGACACATTTCGTGACTCGACGGATTTTTTCATTTCACTGATCGTAGCCGACAGATCTTCGCCTCGTTGAATGTCCCGAACCAATCGACTTTGGTTCTCCTCAATCGTCTTGATTCGCAATTCATTTTGAGTCCGTTCCAGTGTTCCAACGTAACGTGGGTCACGGATTAGTTCCATCTGTTGATTCATCTTCTCAATCAATATTTTGCGTTCCGCAACTGAGGCCGTATTCTCTGTCTTTACTACAAATTTCTCCGCAATTCGAAGCAACACATCGGTCACATCGCCCCGCAATTGGCCGAGTGCAGCTTCACTTGTGATCGAAGGCAAAATATCCTGACAAGATTTCAAGGCGACCGTCGGATCCGCGATTTTCTCAGCGTCTTGACGTACTCTGGCTAAAGCCGAAAACACCTTGGACTGACTCATCCGTTCGTCGCCAGAAAAGTTTTTTGCAAAGTCAGCAAAACCCTTGCTCGCTCGATCGTAATCTTGCGACTTATATGCATTTTCCGCTTGAAGAAACGCGTCGTCCGCTGATCCCTTGAGGAACCAACCTGCCAAAGGAATGAAGATAATAATGAGCATCAATACTAGGAATCCGTAGCCAATGATCCTGAACGACTCCCAAGCGCTCTTCTTCTTTACATTCGGCCCGCGGACAACTCGTATTGGCAAGTCATCCAACTCCGATGGAATCTTCTTTTGGCGGGACGACTTACGGGATGGCGGCACATCAACCATCGGAACTTCGTCTTCGATGACTTCGACAGACTCGACGACATCCTCTACCTCAACGATGTCCGGAGGAAGCAAGTCGTCTACGGAATCGTGATCATTGACGGGTACCTCCTCCAGTGGTCGTCCACCTCTCAATGCAATCGATGGGTCTGGCTTGTTGCTACCTAGCGATTCGTTCAGTTCCGTCACCAACTTGGTGGCCTGAAAACGAGTCAACTGACCGTTCTCTACGAGCAGCTTGGCAATCGCTTCGGGCGTAACTCTAACTTTCGATTGCTCGACCTGCCGATGGAGCTCAACAATGATCTCAGGGTCGAGTAAACCTCGGCTCTCCAACAGGGCTATAAATTGCGATGCTGCCATCGATTAATCAAACTCCTCGACCACGGTCACTAGAATACTACTGAAACCTTTTTCTCGCCCTGCATCAACAGCGGCCACAACAGCCGCATGAATGGACTCGGTATGTGCTTCGACGGAGAGCTTTAACGCATCGTCGTTTGCCCCGGTTACCAACTCTTTTCGGGCATCCGCTAACGCAATCAACAAGTCTTGCTTGCTGCTTGCCTGACGGTCTTCGCCCCCAGGCAGAATGATGGTGTACGCATTGAATTCATCGACCTGCACACGTACGGTATCTAAAATCTTTTCGGGTTCTTCCCTTGCGTTGATACTAGCCTTGTCGGCCAGAGGAGGCGGCTCTTCGATCACTTTTTCGCTTGTAAACGAAGCTGTAATCATGAAGAAGATAAGCAATAGAAACGTAACATCTACCATCGGAGTCATGTCCATGTCGTCCTTGGGTAGCTCACGTTTCGTAAAGACGAGCTCATCCTCTTCGTCTGACATATTTTGGACAATGACCGCCTCCAACAAGTCACTCTGTTCTGTGCCCTTTTGAACGTTGCCAACTTCTTGATTCTCGCCAGCGCAAACGATTGCAGTCTCTTGCTCTGACTCCACTAATTCGACTTCGGTAAACTCCTCCGAATCTGCAGAACCAAGACCCACCTCAACCAACTCGTCCTGCTCTGGAACACTTGGCAAATCGGACGGCACATCAATGGTCGCATCGCAAACTGGACATCGAATGGAACGTCCCAGCAATCGCTGATTCAGCGAATGGGTCGATTTGCACTTGTCGCATTGAACACGAATCGACATCAGCTCGACTCCGAAACGGCAATGTTGATCATCTTGCCCTCTTCGAGCACCTCTGCGATCGCTTGCTTTACTTTTTTCATTTGACCGGAAGTGACATTTCCTTCCGCACGAACGAGAACTTCTGATTTACCACCGGTTTCCAGCTCCAGTTGAATGTATTCTGCAATCTCGGCCGCTTGCAGTTCAGGGTCCTCTGAAAAAGTCCTTCCGTCTCCGCGAGCAACGACCGGCACGCCACCCGAACCTCGACTAACCAAGATGGAAACACAATTCTTGATAACAACAGCGCTCCCGTTTTTTGCTGGCGGCACCGGATATGTTTTTTCTCCCGTCATCTTCGATGTCAGAATGAAAAAAATCAAAAGCAGGAACACCATGTCAATCATTGGAGTGATATCCATTTCATCATCCAAGGGGGGACGTTCCCCCAACAAGACCGGTTGTGATTCGGAATCATCATCAAGTTCAACTGGCATAGCCTCTTCGTCCAAATTCGCATCGCTCATAATGAACCCTGCTTTCTAGACTCTTAAGCACTATGTCGTGAACGGCGTTGCTCGTCGCGCGCATGCCCGATCTTATATGCTTCCAGCACCCTCGTTAACCCGGAAGAAACCAAGTCTTGCATGTGCTGAATACGATTGCTAATGCTCGCCATTGCCATTACGAGTGGTACGGCAATCGCCAAGCCAATCGCAGTTGTTTCCAAAGCAGTTCGTATGTCACTGGCCAATTCCGCGGGACTCACGCTTGCCGCAGAACTCAACTTTCCAAATGCTCCCATCATTCCCATTACAGTGCCAAAGAGACCGAGCATGGGAGCGGTTTTGATCACGGTCACAATCCATGCAATACTGTAGTCCAGGTCCGCAATCACATCGCGCTGGAATCGATCTACGGTCAACTGCCGTACCTTGTTGAACGAAAAAATGCGGTTCTTGCAAGCAAAGGAGACCATCATCGGCAACGCCCGTGTGTCCGAATCACAAGTCCCGATCACTGCGTCAAAATCTCCTCGCTTGAGATCAGCTTCGATGGTATCAATGAACGAATCTTGCGCTTCCTCGGACTTAAATCTCTTGCTAGAAACTCGCGTCATCACCAAAACGACGAAGTAAATCCCCCAAAGTGCAACCGCTGCTAGAGCAACGTAACAGCTGTTGCTTACGAAGTTTAAAACGGCGCTTTTATCCATGGAAAAAATGATCCGAAGTAGATGCCACTGACAGAGTTTTGCGATGCTCGATATCGAGCTTCGCAGGATGAGGTTACTTCACACCTATGATAGCCAACCCTCATCGTTTTGAGGATCGTCTTACCGGATATTTCTTTAGGAATTGCCCGTTTCAACCAACAGCCGCCATACCAAAACTGGCTATTCCAAATAAGTGGTCCACTGCGCAGCGTTCGAATATTGCTGGATCAACGCGTCCCCTTTTTCTGCTGGACAAAGCCCAGTTTCAATCGCCGATCGAATACGTTTGCTAAACGCTTCCTGCAAATGCGGAACATCGTACCTTGCAAAAGCTACCATATCTTGAATCCGGCTGCCCGGTACTATTTTGGATACGTGAAATCTTCCATCGGACTCCATGAATATTTGAGCTTCGTTGGGGAGGCCGAAAAGGTTGTGATAGGAACCCATCACCTCTTGGTACGCACCTAACAAAAACAAACCAAGGTAGTAGTCTTCGTTGTCTCGCCACTCCGGCAGTTCCAAGGTTTCTTTCACATCCTTTAGGTCGACGAATTTGTCGATCTTGCCGTCCGAATCGCAGGTAACATCGACCAGGGTTGCAAAGTCCACTTTGGACTCCTGCAGTCGATGCAGCGGGATAACAGGGAATAGTTGCCCAATCGCCCATGAATCAGGTGCGGATCGAAACAGTGAGAAATTGCAAAGATACTTGGCAGCCAACACTCGCTTGACGTCTTCGAACTCTTCGTTCGGAGTGCGAGATAACTCGGACTCGCGTAGCGCCCTGGCACACACTTCCCAGTAGAGGACTTCGCCCTTGGCTCTATCCTCGAGCGAGATCAATCCCAAATTGAATTGAGTGTGCAATTCATCCTTGAGCTCGACGGCGTCGTGGTAGTATTCAAAGTAGTTTTTGCCATTGATTTCATCGCAAAGGCCCTTCAATTCCGTGATAACTTGCGGATCGTCCGCGTCGATCGAAACCTCAGGTTGATCGTCCGCAAAGGTCTCTATTTCCTCGCGAATCGAAACCACAAGCACCGTATGGTAGGCAGTCATCATGCGACCACTTTCCGTGACCAAGTTGGGATGCGGTACGTTTTCCTCATCGCAAACAGTCTGTACCGTGTAAACGACGTCGTTGGCAAACTCCTGAACGGTGTAATTCATCGAAGACTCAAAACGGGTCTTGGAGCCGTCGTAATCAACCCCCAGCCCTCCACCAATGTCCAAAAAGTCGACCGGCAATCCCAACTGATGGATTTTGGAATAGACGCGAGCCGCTT
Organism: Pirellula sp.; assembly: GCA_031374515.1. Lineage (GTDB taxonomy): Bacteria > Planctomycetota > Planctomycetia > Pirellulales > Pirellulaceae > JBKCUI01. The sequence goes on from JANMGH010000129.1 coordinate 74,349, forward strand.
CCTTCATCGCATTCTTGACCCGCTTAATGTCCGTGATTTGCGAACCGATGTGAAAATGGAGCAGTTTGAAGTACTGTTCCTTCCTATTCTCGCGTAGCAGGCGAACGCACTGGATTATCTCCGAGGTTGTCAAACCAAACTTGGCGGAGTCACCTCCCGAGCTCGCCCACTTACCAGATCCTCGCGTGTAGAGCTTGGCACGCAAACCGATCCAAGGGCATACGCCCGTTTCATTTGCCACCCGGAGCAGCATCTTCAATTCATTAAGCTTTTCAACAACGATGACTACTCTCTTGCCGGATTGCACGGCCAGTGATGCCAATCGGCAAAAGGCTTCGTCCTTAAACCCGTTGCAAATTAGCAATGACTCTGGGGTCTGATCCTGTGCAACAGCAGCGTACAATTCCGCCTTCGATCCGCACTCGAGCCCTACTCGGCACCGGTCGCTCTCCTTAAGAAACTCTTCGACCACTTCCCGTCGCGGATTGACTTTCATGGGGAATACTGGGTAGTGCTTGCCCTTGTAGTCGAATTGCTCGATCGCATCTCGATATGCTCCCGAGAGTATCCGCAGTTGATTCGTGAGGATCTGCGGAAAACGCAATAAAATAGGAAGTTGAACCTTCTTTTCTTTTACTAAATGATCTACGAGTTCCTTTAGGTCAACGCTTCGCATGTCCTGCGCGCTAGGGCGTGCAATGATGTTGCCATGGTTGTTTACGTCAAAGTATCCAGCCGACCAGTTTTCGATTCCGTATGTCGAGTGAATACGCTGAATCGTTTCTTCGTTCATTCCGGACGGCTTTCCAAGTGAATACATGCGTTGAGCGGGCCGCTGAATTCTAGCTGGTTTAAGTTGCCGCACTAGTGCGACCGGGGATCTACTCCGCAGTTTTGCTGTTCGGAATCAGAAACTGCGCGCGTTACCCAGAGGTCATCTTTGCGCGCCAGTCAAATCAACAAGTCCCGGCTTCCATCGTTGATTGTCCGAAACAATCTCCTTTAACATGGCCAGCTTGGCCTCTGCCGGCGGCTCCCCAGGACCTTCCATCCCAGGACAACTGCCCCAGCGAAAACTTGGGCCTTCTTCGGTGGATTTGGTTTTTTGAACGGTTTGGATTTCCAACACAGAATTGCCCCTTCCGGGTGTCGAGGGAGGGTAAACCATAACGCGGGAAATCTTGCAACGTTCTCGATCCATAAGAAGGAATCGGCATAGTTTTGCCGCTTCCACTATGCGAGGGTCCCCAAAGGGCTTGCCCTCTTTGCTGGTCGTATTTGCACCCAGTGCATAGATCCAAATATAACGCGGCACATCGGAATCGTTGAAGTCGAAATGATCCAACAAAATGGCATCTCCATCGATGGCGAAAAAATCATGCTTGCCATCCCGCTCACAAGCCACCATGGCAACAGGAACGCGATACTCGACATCGATTTTTACTCCACCGGCCATCGGTTGAACGCAATTCGTTTTGCGTACCCAGGGATGGGCATCGAAAACGCTTGCCAAATAACCTGGTGTCTTGGCATCCAGAAGAGAGTGTCTAGAAAGATCGCTCCCATTAAATACTTCGTCGAGAACTTTATTTTTTGTGCGTATCCAGGGTGGCTGCGTTGTAAGGAACACGTTTTCCTTCTTGATTCCGTAATATGCCACATCCAATTTGTGAGCACCATAATTCAGCCAACCAAAATATCCGATGACGCAAAGTAAAGAGGGGCCAACCATACTGAGAATCGCGACGCGCGGGACAGCGCGGATCCAGGAAACCAAATGATTCCAAAAAATGGGTTGTTGTCGCGTTTGCGAATTCACATCCACTGAAGCCATTTGGTTTTATTCACCTCTCGTATTTGTAGACGCCGCCAAAAAAAAACCTCGCGTCGGAGAAGAGCCTACCAAATCTGCAAATGCAACTGCAACTGCACTCCACATCGATCCCGAACACCCTCCATCACCCGCTCTAGCAAAGTTAGCACTTGCGTGCTTGTCGCTCCATCGCTCGCAATGACGTAATTTGGGTAAGTTGAACTGAGTCTTACGGCCCCTTCAATCGCGCCGTTAAAGCCGTATTGGCTCAAGATCTCTGATGCTTTGTATCCATCTGGGTCAACGAATGCTATCGCCGCACGTTCTGGGAAATTGGGCTGTTTGTTGCGTTTCACAATCCAAAATGTCTGTTCGCGTTTCGTCAGACTTCGAATGTCATCGGATTCCAATCGAAAGTTTGCTTGCAAAATCACCAACTCATCCAAACTGCTAACTCGATGGGAAAAGGCTAGTTCTGCACCCCGAACCTCAACAACCTTGGCCTCTTTGGTCAGCAATTTTGCGGAATGAACAACGGGCCCTATGTCTCCATGGTCGGTTCCAGAATTGCCGCGAAGCGCGCCTCCGACAGTTCCCGGAATCCCAACCAAGTGCTCCAGTCCACCCAAACCCGCACCAACACTGAACGCTACTAAATGTGATAATTTCGCGCCCGCGCCGCACACTATATTGTCACCCTCTCGCTTCATTTGGCCGAAGGCGGGCGAAGTCAGACACAGCGTAGCACCGTCAAATCCGGACTCGCGAATCAACAGGTTTGAGCCTCCACCCAGTACTCGCATTGGAATCGACGCTGCCGCGCAGCGCTGTACTACCTCTACGAGTTGAAACTCATCGATAGGCTCGACTAGGTACCGAGTCGGGCCACCTATTTGCAGCCAACTAAAGGGAGCAAGCGATTGGTTTTCCCTCACAATTCCGACAAAATCGCTCAACAAACCCATTTCACTTGATCCCATTTCCAAGCATTCCTAAATCCATCGATTACGTTCGGAATTCCTACCGACGTTGGTAACAGGGAGAATTGGATCATGAAAGAGTTCTAAAGGCTAGGTTAGGCGTACCAAGCTTCGACGATCTCTATTGCCCATCGTCTAACCCGCGATTTGTCCCTCATGCATGGACATGCATGAGGGTTTGACTATGGGTTAAACGACTAGCGATCAACTTCCGAGAAAGGTTTCCGCAAACTTATCGCCTCAGTGGCAACGATTCCGCGGCTTTGCGAATCAACTCTTTGACACGCCGCTCACTTTGCATCCCGGTTAGTGAAAATCGCTTCCAACCTTGCTCCCCTTCGCAGAAGACAACCAATTGCGGCAGGGTATTTCCCTGCATCACCTGCTGGGCAATTTCCGGCTGAATGTCTTTATCAACATGGGTAAAGACAACTTCTTTCAATTCACCTGCACCTTTCATTGGTTGAATCGTTTCCGACTTCATCGTTCGGCAAGCCGCACACCAATTGGCGCCGACCAACACAACTAATGGTTTCTTCTCTTCCTGCGCTTTACGATAGGCTGCATCGTATGGAATCTGCTCATCCGAAATGGTTGGAGCGTTCAAAACAGCCAAAAGCGTCAATGCTGCAACGTGCAACATCTTGGACCCCTTTCCTTGTTAGGCAATACAAAAATCATCACCTGAAGCTGCGAGGTCCGTCTCGCCGTCCGCGAAAATCCGTTCGCGAACGTGCAGGCAAGTGCGTTGCTGCCGGCTGATCCCATTGCAAAAAGTCTTAGGATGAGGATCGGAGTCCCAAACCATTCAGCTGTTAAACTTTATGGCCTGGGTAAGATCAACCGGCGTCCGATAAGTTGGCAAGTATAGGCGTCCAGCCCACCCCTGCAACCGCTTGGCCCACGTGATACTCATTCAATTCGCCCCGCCGTGTGTCTCAACTTGGGACAAACCGTCGCAAAACGATTGTTGACTTAATCAACTAGTGCGATAGCTAGCACATCCGGTAAATCTTTGCGATCGCTCGACTTAGGTACCACGGCAAAACCACCAAAAAGGAGTATGTGAATGCACCCATTTAGGTGGTTTTTCGAATTGCGGTTTACCGCGTTTAAATATCGAGATTTTTTTGGTTAAATCCCTGAACGATTAGCTAGCGATTTCGGATTGCGGCTTCTTTGGCAGAAAACCAACAAAAAAGCACCCCAACATGACAACCCAAAAACCAGAACACTCCGGACGACGGAAGTCATGGAAATCAAGCAAAGACGCAGCCCGAGAGATCGCCGTTGGCTTGTGCTCGGAGAATCCTAATGGCCAATGATGGAATAACCAGTTTTCGTATGCGTGTACGTACGCCAATCGCGTTTCTTCGAGCCATTGAAACGAAGATTGCCACGATCCGAGCCATGGTGACTGGCTAAAACTCCAATCGCTATTGAAAGCCCAATCGGCGAGCAGTTTTAAACCGATGACCGTCACCAAAAGGTAGGCCGAAACCTCAAATCGCGGATACTTTTCAAGCAATCGGACAAAATAGGCGGCGGCAAAACGCATTAGGATCAGGCCTAGAATTCCACCGGTTACCACCACCCACAACTTTTCCCTCTGGCCGCCTGCTAGTGCCATCGCAGCCAAAATGGAATCTACAGCGAAGGCGATGTCCGTCAACTCGATCACTAATACGGTTTTCCAAAACAGAGCCATGCTATGCGTTTGGACATTGCACATTGCTCCTTCGTCGTATTTTCGGTTTGGGTCTCGTTCGACTCCATCCTGGGTCACCAGGTTGGCGGCAATGGGAACTCGCTGTTCGATTTCGAGGTTTTCTCGAGCGATATCGAGACTTTCACCGGTCTGAGCATCAACGAGCTTCGGATTGCCGGCGTCGTCTAAGACCAACCTTTCCTCAGCTCCTTCGCTCTGCTCCAAGAACAGGTGTTTGACTGCAATAAACACCAAATATGCTCCCCCAATAAATTTTACGAAGGTATATTTGAGCAAGACGCCCGCTGCTAAGATCGCAATCACGCGAAAGAAAACAGCACCGATCAAACCAAACGACAGGGCGCGAGCTCGCATGTGCTTTGGCAATCGTTTGGCCAACATTCCAAGCACCAAAGCGTTGTCTATGGAGAGCAATCCTTCCAAAATCACAAGTAATCCTACGATGGCTAAATCGGCCGGAACCATATCTTGCCCAAGCACAGTCAAGGCAAAAAGACCTGGTATTGGCAGTTCAAGCATCAGCTTATTTCATTTCGGCTAGGGGCTAATGCCCGCACATGGATCGTATTCAGAAAGAATATCGCAGTCGCTCCAACTGGAAAGGCACTAGTCCAAAGGAACTCGAAAAAAGAACTCTGCGGTAATCCTACCCCGAAGAACTACGATAACCCTAGAATGTTGAGTTACCATTGTTACACTAAGCCGCAGTGCGGTGTAATGCCTCTCGAACCGATTCCATTTTTGTTCAACTCTAATCCTCAGTCTCATGACCGATTCGCAAAACCAAACGGACTCCGTTTCTGCTTCCGAGAACCCAGCCAAACAGCCAGGCTTTCCATCGCCTAGCGGAGGTGGTCCAATCAATTTGGAGCAAATTCGATTGATGCGTGAAGCTCAGCAGACCCGCATCCAACAAGATCAAAAAAGACAGAATCGCGAAAAGCAACCAACTAAATCTCGCCCGCCGAAAGACGCCACCGGGCAACCCGCACCGACAACTGATACCGTAAACACTCTCGAAGCAGCCCCCGAGAGAATTGATGCAGAATCGCAGTCACCGCGATACCGTTCCAATAACGACACCACACCTCTTCCTTCGAAAATACCGGTTCCCAGTGTTCGTATTCGGAACAGCGCCGAAGAGCAAATGGCGCTCGACGCCGAACTCGATGGTGCAGACCTCGACGGGTTGATGATCGGAGATCGGATGCTTCGAGTTGGTCGGTCACTTGAAGATGGATCACGCCATCAAGGCAAAGTCATCAAAGTTCACAATGCTAATGTGTTCATCAGTCTCGGCGGGCCAGATGAAGGGGTCGTGCCGCTTCTCCAGTTCGAAACGCCCCCTGTCGAGGGACAAGCCGTCGATTGCCTTATCCGTGCTTTCAATCAGGAGGAAGGACTTTACGATCTAGCAATCCCAGGCGAGACCGTTGCTGTCAACGATTGGGACGATCTTATCGAGGGATCGGCAGTCGAAGCAAAGATCGAGAGCGCTAATACAGGTGGCGTCGAATGCCTCGTCGGAAGTGTTCGAGGCTTCATTCCCATTAGCCAGCTTTCGGAATTTCGAGTTGAAACGCCAGCCGATTATATCGGCCAAAAACTCGTCTGCATCATTACAGAGGTTAACCCTCGTCGCGGCAATTTGGTACTAAGCCATCGGGCAGTGCTGGAACGAGAGAAAGCAGCTAAACGCAAAGAACGGCTCGCTGCACTCGAAGTTGGAGAAGCATGCGAAGGGATCGTTCGCAAAGTGATGGACTTCGGAGCTTTTGTGGACATCGGAGGCCTCGACGGCATGATTCACATCAGCCAACTTTCATGGGACAAGATCAAACACCCGAGCGAAGTGGTGAAAGAAGGAGACAAGATTCAGGTTCGCGTCGAAAAGATCGACGCTGAAACTGGCAAAATCGGATTGTCCTACCGTTCACTCCAAGACAACCCATGGACCGACGTCGATGCCAAGTTCCCGATCGGGACAGTCGTAAGAGGTACCGTAACAAGATTGGCTAACTTCGGAGCATTTGTCCGGCTCGGCACCGGGATCGAAGGGCTGATTCATATTTCCGAACTGGCGCATAAGCGAGTGGTCAATGTTGCCAACATTCTCAATGAAGGGCAGGACGTCGAAGTCAAGATCCTCACGGTTGAACGTGACAGCCAACGCATTGGTCTATCACTCAAGGCAACTCAAGCAAAACCAGAATCAGCAAGTGACTCCGCGAAAAAGTCTGAACCAGAAGATGAACCGAAGCGAGAGCCGGCTGTTCCTAAATTCCAAGGGACGCTCAAAGGGGGAACGGGATTCAATAACGGGGGGGACCTATTCGGCTTGAAGTTCTAATTACAGTCCTATGTGAATTCCACCCAATTGCCAGCGATCCAACGCTCTTGTGGTGTAAATCTTGCTTTGTAATTGAGATGCTTGTTTTCTGCCACGTACAACCCTAGATAGGCGTATTGCATGCCGCTATCGCGAGCAAATTCAATTTGCTTGAGGACGGAATACGTTCCGAGCGAAAACTTGGAATGCTGCGGAGCAAAATAAGTATAGACTGCCGATAGTGCGATGCGACCGAAGTCGACAATTGAAACACCCATCAAGTCACCATCCAAACTAAAACTCCATTCCATGCTTTGAGTCAAACAGGAATCGACAAGGAAATTCTGATAGTCCTCCGGTCTATATTGGCCATCAGGATCCCCTAATCCACGTTGGGACCGATGGAGATTGAAAAGCTGAAGTCGACGCGCATCTAACGACGGACGATTAAGGGCAATCTGTAAGCTTCGATCACCTCGCTTAAGAACCCTTTTGAAGGAATCTCGCCAGACAAATTTGGAAACATCGACGCGCGATGGTTCGCATGCCGAACACAGTTTGCACGCAGTGTGATAAAGAAAAATACCGGAACGCCTCAATCCCCCGGCCATGGCTTCGTCAAATTCGTCATCCGTCAAAAGCCGTGACGGCAGCTTTAATGGCAAACTAGCAGTTCGGCCCTCAAGATAGGAACATTCATGGACATTGGAGAGCGATTCTGCAATCGGCAGCGAGATCGGAAATCTCGATTTTTCCTGTCGTTCGGCACCTCCAACAGGTTCCGCATACTGGGGTTCGTCCATTTTCGTTAAATGTCCAATCGCCTCAACCAGCGGGGTGCCATTTGATGATTCCGGCGGGTGTTGTTGCATTCCGAAAATTCGTCAATCTCCCGATAATCCTAGCAGATGAACGCCCCTAGGAAAGGCATGGTAAAAAAGTGATTAAGTTTTGGCGACTTTTCAAGCGATGGCCACTATTCTTCTGGAGGATTGGAGCGAACACTTGCACATCCTCAATTACAAATCGGTTTTCGGCGAATCGGTTGTACTACGCTACGGCAAGACCGGTGTTATACTTAATTGAGGCCGCTAATTGCCATCGCAACTACTGAGTGGGAGCCAAACAGATGTCAAAACGACCTCATGAGTCCAGGAACAAATTGAGAAAGGTCGAAATGAGTTCGTACAAAGGCCTCGATGGCATTTTGCAAGATTGGGAATTTGATCCGCATGCCCTTTCCGTCCGACTTGTAAAGGGAGAGGACGGGAGAGATGTTATTCAAATGCGAGTCGACTTAGGCGTCTTGCAGATGGAAACCCAAGGGCGACCGGATGGACTGACCCCAGAAGGATTTTCAACATTTTTGGACCAAATGCTTGACCTCGAAAAGAGCGATCAGGATTTCGTGATGGACGAAGATCAGTGCTTTGAGGCCGACCGAGAATTTGTTCAATTTTACCATCGCCGCATTTCTTGGCTCCGATTAAAACATTACGATCGCGCTGTTGAGGATTCAGATCATACCCTGGCCTTGATGGATGTCTGTCGCGATCATTCCCCTGAAGAGGAATGGACGATGAGCCACGAACAGTATCGACCTTTTGTGCTGTTTCATCGCACGCAAGCATCCGCATTAGCAGCTCTCGAAGATTCCGATGCACACGAGGCGATCGCCGAAATCGATGATGGTTTGGAACTGATGCACGCCGTCTTTGAAGAACACGAAGCAGAAGAGGAATTCGAACAAGATGAAATGGTTCAACAGCTAAAAAAGCTTCGGGATTCGCTCAAGGAAGAATACCTTGGCCCTAGCTTGGAAGAGCGATTGGAACATGCAGTCAAGTCCGAAGAATACGAACTGGCTGCGAAACTCAGAGACGAATTAGCCCGGAAGCAAGCAAATTAGAGCAACTTGTTCCTTTGACTTTCTAGGGACACTTTGGTCTAGGAAATGTGGATCCGCAGCGCTAATTGACGTTAATGGTTGATGCGTGAGGCATGAAAGAAATGGCCGAATCGAAATTCAAAGCAGTCGTTCAAATTCAGCAACCGAAACCGAACGATGGACATTAGATTTTAGTGGTCAGCCAGCGAAATTTTGGTCGCACGACGGGTCCAAGCCACGATCCAGTGTACTCCTGACGCATTGCACCGGTATCGTGGACGACGAACGACAGAACGGCTTCTTGCCTCAAGGTCGCCACTCCGACTTCGGGACCTATCAAAACGCTTACAAAGTACCGGTAGTCGTTGAGGAAATTGGCCGGTATACGGCACTGGCTCCGATACACACCAACCGGATGTGGCTTGCAAAACCATGGGTCCGGTTCCGTGTTCATCGAGGGAGCGTTAGCTGTCCAAAACACGTAACTGCCTGTCTCATCCTTAACCTGTATTTGGACGCATACCGGTGTATCGGCCACGAGCACCCGATATTCAACCACCACGAAAAGTTCTTGGTCGATATCCACTTCGCTAACTGGAGCATCAGATCCATTGCCCGTAACAGCAACTGAACGCAGCCGAATTTCGTTTGAACTCGGAGCCGAATCATCATCAGCCCATCTCCGCTGCCCGTCATCTGACCGCATTTCCGATAAATACAGATCGATGATGCGTTCGGGCGAGTCATCCGCTACCAACCTTCCGTCTCGCAGCAAAACGGCTCGCTTGCATAGATTTGCGACCGCCGCCAAATTGTGCGATACGACGAGAACGGTTCGGCCTTGAGCACCAAGTTGGCTAGCCTTTCCTAAGCACTTTCGCTGAAACGCTTGATCGCCCACACTGAGAACTTCATCGATGATGAGCACATCCGGCTCCAAGTGGGCAGCAACCGCGAAGGCCAACCGAACAGCCATGCCGCTCGAATAACGTTTCACTGGCGTTTCCAAAAAGGATTCGATTTCAGCAAACGCTACAATCTCATCAAACCGCTTACGAATCTCTGCGCGAGGCATACCGAGTATTGCCCCATTAAGAAAAACATTCTCTCTGCCTGTCAGTTCGGGATGAAACCCTGTCCCTACCTCCAGGAGCGAGCCAACTCGACCTCGCACTCCAACGCGTCCTTTGGTAGGTGTCACAATTCGCGATAGAATCTTGAGAAGTGTGCTCTTACCAGCACCGTTTCGTCCAACTAGGCCGACGATTTCACCCGACTGAATCGTCAACTCAATATCTCTCAAAGCCCAGAACCACCCGTCCTCGATCCGATCAGCAAACGAATTCTGTACCTGCTTCGGCCTTGGTTCAGGCAATTTCCGAAACAGACTCTTCAGCCCAAATGCAATCGCTTCCGTGAGTCGTCCGTAGTCGTTGGAGGCTCCCAATTGAAATCGCTTACTGACTTTGTCCAACTGGATGGATTCGATACTCATCTCTAGATCCTGTCTGCTAGTTGCTGGTCGGCATATTGAAACCACGCCAGTCCGCTTAGACAAACAAAAACAGTAATACTTGCAGCTACCGCCATGCCGAGCAAGCTAGGTATTTGTGTCCCCAAAAGCGACCATCGAATTAGCCCAATACAGGTTGCAATCGGATTCGACTCATATACCCATACCCATCGATCCGTGAGAAGCGGCCGTAGTCGTTCTATGTCGTAAACAACAGGCGAAACGAACATACCCAATTGCAAAACGAATGGGAGTGCGTAGCCTACGTCGCGATAGTGAGCATTCAACGCAGAGAGCCACGCAATACAACCTGCACAAAACAGGACTAACCACAATGCGATTGGGAAAACCAGCCAAGCTGTCGACCAAACCACACTCGTTTGACTGATAGCGCAAACAGGCAGCAACAAGAGCGAACCGATTACAAAATCAAAGCCCGCGCACATCAAGCTTGCTAACGGCAAAAGCAATCGAGGAAAGTAGATCTTGGTCACGACGTGACGGTAGTTCACCAGCGATCCGGTCGCGTCGCGAAAACTACTCGATACCAATTGCCAACAAAGCATCCCCGTCAAGATGATAGGAGCGTAGGATGCGACATTTGAATTCCCTGCTTGGGTTCCAAGTGCAAAGAATAATCCCATAAAAATGAGCATGCCCATCAGAGGCTGGAGCAATACCCAAAGCACGCCAACAACGACCTGACGATAGCGAATTAGAAGATCGCGCAAAAAGAAGCTGTACAATAACTCGCGGGTTCGCCAAATCTCTCCGAGTTGGCCCAGTCCAAACGAATCGGTCGGTCCGTAATAGTGCATCGGTGGAGGTGAATTGCCATCTTTTGCCATACGTTTTCCCGATTCTACATGCGTTCTACTACGCCAATTCCCAAAAGCTCCAGCCCCTTGCGAAGCGTCAGGCCGGTGAGATCCGTTAGTCGCAAGCGAGACATAGTTGTAGCTAACTCACCAAGATCGAGTACCTTGTGTTGATCATAAAAGCTCGCAAAAAGTCTAGCTGTATCAAACAGGTATTCGGTAACCACATTGGGTAGATACTCTACCATCGATTGGTTGAGCATGTCTTCAAATCGAATGAGCTGAAGTCCAAGTGACAATTCATGTTCCACGGACAAGGCGATTGGGGCTGACTGCCATTTACTTGTCGCAATTCCTTCTGCATCTGCTTTTTTAAGGATACTGCGAGTGCGTGCGTACATGTACTGAATGTATGCTGCGGTATTTCCTTGTAACTGCACCATCTTCTTCATGTCGAAAACGTAATTGCTTGTCCGATTGTGGGATAAGTCTGCATATTTGATCGCCCCAAGCCCAACGATTTCTGCAATCTGGCGTTTCTCGTTTTCGGTGAATGCATGCCCAGATTTCTGAAGTCGATCGGGGTTGCAAACCACGTCCCAAGCGCCGCTAACGGCTTCATCCAACATCGAATTGAGACCGACAACTGCCCCCGAACGCGTCTTGAATGGTTTGCCATCCTCGCCGAGCACCGTTCCAAACTCAATGTGTTTGAGTTCCGTGTGCGTCAGTCCGATCTTGCGCAGAACGTCGAACAATTTTTGAAAATGCTCGCTCTGTCTATGATCCACGACATACAAGGACGCATCCGGTGCAAACTCACGTTCGCGAAACATGGCGGTAGCGATGTCTGTCGTTGAGTACAAAAAGGCCCCATCTTGTTTCTGAACAATCATAGGGGCTTCGTAGCCATCCAAAAAAACACAAATGGCACCATCGCTCTCGACGGCAATCGATCGGGCGAGCAAATCCTCGACAATTTGAGGTAGTAAATCGTGGTAATAACTTTCGCCAAACTCGTGATCGAATTGGATGTTCAGGCGAGCATAGACACTATGGATCTCATCTTTGCAATTTGGGACAAACGACTCCCAAAGCCTCAAATTCTCAGCGTCTCCAGAATGCAGTTTAGAGGTTTCTTTGAGCACTCTTTGCCCTAGCTGGGGATGCTCTTGAGATCGCTGAACCAATTCTGAATCCTTGTTGCTCTCTTCAATATTCTGACGGGATTTTTCCAATACATCCTTCGACTCTGTCAATTGGTTTGCAGCGTTGGTCGCTTCCTTGCTCAGTTTTTTATCTTGAGGTGCTGCAACGGATTTCGCTTTTGCCTCATTCCGTTTTTCGCTAGCCCGTTGTACCGCTTGTTCTAATTTCGGGATGTTGGTTACGGCATCTTGATACGATAAGATCCGCTGCACGACTCTGTATAGTCGACTGAGTTCCGCAACAGGTGCTTGAGCGAATGCCGCGTCGTCGCGGAAGTTCTTATAACCATAGATGATCATTCCAAATTGAGTGCCCCAGTCACCGAGGTGATTGTCGGAAATAGCTTTGTGCCCCAGGAACCGCAGAATTTTAGTGATCGCATCGCCGATGACGGTCGATCGAATGTGACCGACGTGCATCGGCTTGGCAACGTTTGGTGAGGAGTAATCAATGACATACGTTTTCGGTTTCGCGATGGGGACAATTGCCAACCGCTCAGGATCGCTGTGCGAATCCATCAATCGCTCGGCTAACCATTCCGCCGAGAGCCGCATATTGACGTAACCTTGGCCCGCTATGGTGACCGACGTGCAGATATCGGAAAGTTGTACCTTGGAAACGATTTCTTCTGCGATGGCTAACGGTGGTTTGCCGATCTTTTTTTGCAATGGCATGGCCACATTTGCTTGGTAATCCGCAAGATGAGATTCCCTCGAAGCCACAATGCGTTCCAGTGCAGCGTTCAAAGCTTCCGGTTCTGTAAGCCATTGGGCAAGTACAGGAGCAAACCTAGCACGAATGAGGGATAGAAGTTGCATCGCTTGGGATTAGCTGGAAAGGGGGAAGCATTCAAAGCAAAGAAACATAGCCCAGGCCTCCATTTTCTTCCAGACCAAGCCGAAGTCAGGAACTCATTTCGGCCTTAAGTTTTATGTGCCCAGCTTCGGAAATTCGTTGCGACGCTATGGCATCAGTCAAGGCAGTCGGAAAATCATGCATTCCAATCTCGCGATTGCGGTTTGTCGACTTTGTCGAAATGGGCTAAACTATATGCCTTGTTGGGACCGTAGCTCAATGGTTAGAGCAGGGGACTTGAGCGATGAAGCCTAAAATGAATCTGCGATTGACGCGAATTCGTTATGGTGGAATTGATTGGGTTGCACGCGTTTTGATTACTGAACCCGTTCTGTGTCAGGATGCATGTAGAATTTGTCAAATTCGGGGAAGGCTTCGCCTTTGATTCCTTTGAGGAGTCAATCGCATGCTAATCCCGAGCCAAGCCACCAAAAGTGGAAGGTGTAGAGACCAGACGGCAGACACGTAAAGTGAAGGTATGGTCCAGACCCCAAACTCGAAAGAGGCGGCGAAAGTCGTAGTTGGTATGCATAATCCCTTGGTTGCAGGTTCGAATCCTGCCGGTCCTATTCTTTGTTCAACCAAATTCTTTGTTCAACCAAACTCCTTCCCTACTCGCAAGACACGTGTCCCACCCACCCGATTCCTTCGCACCGCATCTGCTACCCTATGCCGAGCAAATTAACGGACTTCGACGGGTGGGACACCAGCTTTGGAACAGAGGGTGGTCGCTCGGAACGTCAAGCAATTATAGCGTAGTTATCGATCGCAATCCGCTCCGAATCCTGATCACCGCCAGCGGAAAAGACAAAGGGCACCTCGAACCAAATGACTTTGTGATCGTTGATGAACACGGAGCGGTCACAACCCCAGATCAACGCAAAGGCAGCGCAGAGACTTTGTTGCATTGCACCGCTGCGAGCCAATGCGGGGCCGGCGCAGTGCTACATACGCATAGCGTTTGGGCAACGACCCTCTCGCAGCAGTTCTTTCCCCTTGGAGGGGTTCGAATCGATGGCTTTGAAATGCTCAAGGGTCTATCCGGAATCTCGACCCACGATGCGTCATGCTGGCTCCCCATCTTTGACAACACTCAAGACATCCCCAACTTGCAGTCCCAAGTAGTAAAGTACTTGAACGAACATCCAGAAGAAATGTGTTGGGGATACCTTATTAGGCGTCACGGTCTCTACACCTGGGGCAAGGATTTGGGAGAAGCAACGCGCCATCTCGAAGTACTGGAATTCCTGCTAGAGTGCCTAGGTCGAACAGTTCGAAAGTAGAGTTCGGCGTGATACTGAGGCTAACCTAGCAAACGCTTTCCTCGCGGAGTCTCTGTTTGCGGAAAGCTTCTGCATTTGTGTTTGGTAAGGATCCTTGGGATCGGCTAGAATGGTGTCTTTGGTTATCGACAGCCCTCCGCCGAATATCCCGCTGTTCAATGAAAAACGCGAAATTCTTTCCTGCCATTCGTTTTGTCTTAGGGATCGCTTTCGGACTATCGGCATGCCAACCTTCTGCTTTCGCGCAAATCCGATTCAACCAACAGGTACGCCCGCTTCTCTCTGATAAGTGTTTCTTTTGCCACGGTCCTGATGCGTCCAAGCGTGAAGCGGACTTGCGGTTGGATCTGCTTGAAGAAGCGATTGGAGTTGGCGCAATCACACCGGGTGACCCAGCGACCAGCAAAATACTTCAACGCATGCTGTCCGATGATCCTGACACTCAAATGCCTCCTCCTAGTTCAAAACTTGCTCGGCTGACCTCATCCGAGGTGGAAACCGTTCGTGCTTGGATCGCAGAAGGTGCGAAGAACGAGAAACACTGGTCGTTTGAACCGCTCGACTTCATAGGATTCAAGGACCGCGCAAAGACTGACCCGATCGACGGTTTCGTTCGCGAGTCACTCCTGAAACGCGGAATTGGCATGCAACCGAAAGCCGATCGAAACACGCTTGCTCGACGCGCCGCGTTTGACGTAACTGGCTTGCCTCCTTTGACACCTATTCTGCAAACCTTCCTCGACGATCAATCACCCAACGCTTGGGAGAACTATCTCAACACACTTCTCGAATCGAAAGCTTATGGGGAGCGAATGGCAGTCGACTGGCTTGATATCGCTCGTTATTCGGATAGTTATGGTTTTCAAGTGGATCGCGAAAGGATGATGTGGCCATGGCGGGACTGGGTTGTGACGAGCTTTAACGAGAACAAACCGTTCGACGAGTTCATCATTGAACAACTTGCTGGCGATTTGCTCCCGTCCGCTTCCAGAAATCAAATCCTCGCAACAGCCTTTAATCGCTTACATCAACAGGAAAGTGAAGGAGGAAGTGTCGAGGAAGAGTATCGCGTCGAGTATGTTGCCGACCGTGTTCAAACCTACGCGACGGCATTTCTAGGATTGACATTCGAGTGCGCTCGCTGTCACGACCACAAATTCGATCCCATCACTCAGCGCGAGTACTATCAATTGTTTTCGATATTTCAAAATGTCGACGAAGCGGGCCTCTACTCATATTTTACGAACTCTCCGCCAACTCCGGCTCTTGGCCTGACAGATGACAGTACGGACAAGAGAATTGAGGTGCAAAAAGACGTGGTCGCCAGTGTTGTTGAGTCGCTGATTGGAGCAAAAGAGAGCCAACGTAAAGAGGCCATCGATTGGGTTAGTAAACAAGCTCGATTTCTGACGGGTGAATCACCTCAAAATGCTGAGAACGATTCGAACGAGAACAAAGCTTCCAAGCTGGAGCTGCGGTCCCCTTTAATGAACTTGAGCTTTGACTCTGCAGAGGATCGAAATCTGCCAAACTCAGCAAAAGCGGATTCACCCGCCAAGCTCGAAGGGGACAACGTTCTCGTGCCCGGTAGATTCGGTCAAGCAGTTCAATTCAACGGCGATGAGCCGGTGAAGACCAAACAAGGGAATTTTGCTCGTCACGAGCCCTTTAGTGTTTCGTTGTGGCTCGAGACACCCGATGTCAAGGAGAGGGCAGTTGTTTTTCATCGCTCGAGAGCTTGGACCGACGCTGCAAGTCGCGGCTACGAACTATTGATCGAAGATGGCCGCCTCAAATGGAGCCTCATCCATTTTTGGCCCGGTAATGCAATTTCCATTAAGTCCAAGGAACCCCTACCCATTCAAACATGGACGCATGTCGTTGTCAGCTACGATGGCAGCAGCAGAGCCGATGGATTGCAAATGTTCGTCGATGGAAATCGCTTGCAAACCGAGATGGTTCGAGATTGTTTGACCAAAGAAATCACCGGCGGCGGCGGAGACTCGATTGATTTGGCTGAACGGTTTAGGGACCGTGGGTTCCGAGGTGGCAAGATCGATGAGTTCCGAGTCTTTGCGCACGCATTGAGCGCATGGGAAGCGGGGTATCTTTTTGATCCTGAGAAGCCGCTCGGGGCTTCCCCAATTGTCCCTGAAATGGGATTGCTTAAACCGTTGGCGGTGTCGTCTTTGCTAGAACACTATTTCGCAACGCAATCAGACGAAGTCCAGCAATTGACTATCCAACTCGCTGCAGAGCGCAAAAAACTTTACGATCTTGAGGACTCGGTAACCGAAATCATGGTCATGAGAGAGATGAGTACGGCTAAGCCTGCATTTGTACTAACGCGTGGCGAGTACAACCTGCAGGGCGTAGAGGTGCACGCAGCGACACCTGCATTTCTTTCTCCGTTTCCCGAGACGCTACCCAAGAATCGATTGGGACTTGCTCGATGGACCGTAGCTCGCAACCATCCCTTAACGGCTAGAGTTACCGTCAATCGCGTGTGGCAAAGCATCTTTGGACGCGGTCTAGTAAAGACCTCGGAAGACTTTGGTTCTCAGGGATCTAGGCCGCTTTATCCCCAGGTACTCGATGCATTGGCGATCCAATTCGTGGAAAACGGCTGGAATATGAAGGCGTTAGTGAAGACGATCTTAATGAGCGACACGTATCAACAGCGAAGTGTTTCCAACGCAGCCAACATGGCGGACGATCCAGAAAACGAATTGTTAGCACGAGGACCACGTTTTCGGTTGCCTGCCGAGATGATACGCGACAACGCGCTTTCGATCGCGGGACTACTCGATTTAAAACAAGGCGGGGCACCCGTAAATCCGTATGAGATGAGTGAATCGTTCAAGCCAACGAAATGGAGCGATGGTGACGGGGTCTATCGCCGTAGCCTTTATACAAACTGGCGGAGGACAGGGCCGCCACCCGCAATGATCACATTTGACGCACCTCGTCGCGCTGTCTGTGTGGCAAAACGAGAACAAACAGACTCGCCACTCCAGGCTCTCGTATTACTGAACGGTATCCAATACGTAGATGCTGCTCGAGCCTTTGCAAGCCAACTCATCGCACAGCACAAAGACGATGAGGACGGACTCATTCGAACCGCATTCCAGCGTTGCCTCACTCGGGCACCAGATGATACGGAGATGCGCATTGCTCGGCAGTTGTTGAGAGAACAGACTCAATACTTCGAAAAAGATGAGACGGCAGCGAAAGACTTTCTCCACGTGGGAAGAAGCCCAATCAACGATTCCGTTTCCTTGGCGACGCTCGCTGGAACAACTGCATTGTGCCAAGCGCTAATGAATCACGATACATGCGTGGTAAAACGTTAAAACAAGAATCAATTATGGTCCTAAAGACTTTATCAACGCTCCAATTGCACCAGTCCCGACGTTCGTTTCTGCAGCGTAGTGGAGTGGGACTCGGCGGCATCGCACTGGCAGACTTGATGGCGCAGGACGGGTACGCGGACAGTCTGGATATTGCCGCAAGTGGTGGTGACATGAAAGCGTTTCATCATGCACCCAAAGCAAAACGAGTCATCTACTTGTTCATGTCGGGAGGACCATCTCACTTGGACCTCTATGACTACAAACCCCTACTGAACCAGTTGGAGGGCGAGCAACTGCCTGATTCCGTTCGGGGCGGACAACGATTGACCGGAATGTCTGGCAATCAATCATCAATTCCATTGGTTGGATCCCCCTTCAAATTTGCTCAACATGGCCCCGCAGGCGCTTGGTTTAGTGAACTACTGCCTCACACGGCAAGCATTGCGGACGAACTGTGCGTTCTTCGTTCAACCTTCACTGAAGCAATCAATCACGGTCCCGGCGTGACGTTCTTTCAGACAGGGACGCAGATTGCTGGTCGCCCCAGCATCGGAGCTTGGCTAAGTTACGGACTCGGTCAGGCCAATGCAAACCTACCTTCATTCGTAGTTTTAGTAACCAAGGACAAGTCGGGACAGCCGTTAGGCGCGCACCTATGGGGTAGCGGCTTTTTGCCAACGAAGCACCAAGGCGTATTGTTTCGCGCCGCCAAAGACCCGGTCCTTTATCTAGGCAACCCGCCAGGTGTCAGCAACGAAAGTCGACGAGCCCTGCTTGATCGTTGGAGACAACTACAGGAACATCAATTCTCGTTGACCTCGGACAATGAGATCAATAGCCGAATAGAACACTATGAAATGGCATACTCGATGCAATCCAGTGTTCCCGAAGTTACAGACCTGTCCTCGGAACCCAAAGACGTTTTGGATAGCTACGGTCCTGATGTGAACAAACCAGGATCTTTCGCAGCAAACTGCTTAATGGCCAGAAGGCTGGCTGAACGGGGCGTCCGATTCATTCAACTCTACCATCAAGACTGGGACCACCACGGTGGATTGCCTGGCGGATTGCCAAAGCTCTGCTCGGAAACGGACCAACCCAGCGCAGCTCTTGTGAAAGACCTAAAGCGGCTTGGTTTGCTAGAGGATACACTCGTCATTTGGGGTGGGGAATTTGGTCGTACGAATTACTGTCAGGGCAAAATCCAAAAGAACTTCGGACGTGACCATCACCCTCGATGCTTCACAACTTGGTTTGCTGGTGGTGGCACCAAGGCCGGATCGGTATTCGGCGAAACCGACGACTTTGGATACAACATCGTCAACAACCCCGTTCACATCCATGACATTCAAGCGACAGTCATGCACTTACTAGGCATCGATCATGAACGACTAACGTACAAGTTTCAAGGGCGGCGTTACCGCCTAACCGACGTGCATGGTCGCGTCGTGAAAGAACTTCTGGGGTAGGAGGCTAGAGGCTAGAGGCTAGAGGCTAGAGGCTAGAGGCTCCGGCCGAGCTTGGCTCTGGTTCGGCAGAAGCCTCTCCCTCCCGGAATATCCACTGTTGCCAACTCGGCTTAGAACAACAATTCTCATTCGAAAAACCCCTATGCTGGATCTACGTAAAATATCGAATCTGGAACTTTACAGGATCCTTTTTTTTAGATTGTATCGTAATGCTTAGCTGCGACGACATTTGCAGCAAGCCATCCTATCAAAACCCAAACAACGTTACGCGATCACGAAACGAATATCATGAACCATCAAACTGTCCTGGATTCAGTGCCCAACAACCCACCTTCATCAGATGAGTATTTTGAGTACTACGCTAACTACATAAGCCAGGTGCCAGCAGGAAACCTTATGGCTATTGCACAGGCTCAAGTCATCGAGATACGTGACTTCTTTCAAAAAGTGCCTGAATCTCAATCGGTAATCCTGCACGCTCCCTATAAATGGACCACCAAGCAAGTCGTTGGGCATTTGATCGACGCTGATCGCGTTTTCGCAGATCGAATGCATAAGTTCGCCGCGGCTGATTTCCAACCTCTAAATGGAATGGAGCAAGAACCCTACGTGGAAAACCAAGATTTCAATACGCCAACCTTGTCTGCGCTGGTAGAAGAACTATTGCTTTGTCGTGAGGCAAACATTTTGCTAATGCGACGAATGAAGTCCACCGCGTGGGATCATCGAGGAATCGCTTCTGAAAAGCCAATTACGGTTCGCGCTTTGGCCTATATCCAGGTCGGACACATCACCTACCATTTGAAAATTCTGCGCAAGCGACTCGGAATTGACGTAGGGCTGTAATCGCGTAGGTCGTTGCGAGATGCCGGAGCACGGTGGACGCTTTCCATCTCTTGCATTTCCGACCAAAAATTAATACCAGACGCAAAGGCCAAGTACGTGGAACCCTCATTGCTTGACGCTCGTTAAGTTCGCGTACATTAGGCCTGCGGCGCGTCAAGTTCCTAACACAGCCTGAATTTACGGAGCGGTCCTAATGGATTGCTGCGGCCGTGTTGTTGCCAACAAACGCATACTCTGTGAGAGAAAGCTCCTCTAGCAAAGCGCAACGAATGAGTCGGTTTCCAAAATTTCCACATCGACGCTATGATTGTCTCACTGGCATGAATCCTATTGCGTGACTATCGATTCGAAGAGTCGAGTGCCAATTTCCATTTCCAGGAACCGTCAATGACCACCGCTTCGAAATCTTGTAGTAGCAACGAATCCACAAATTTTTCTGCCGCCGAATCTCTGCGAGAGATGATCGAATCCTCGTTGACCCGCCGAAGCTTCATCAATGTTGTCGTCGCAGGGTCCTGCTCAGCGCTCCTCAATAGTCCTCAAAACGAAGCCATCTCTAACGACGAGCGAACGGAAGCAACAGAGTCTGGAACATCACTATTTCAATTCAAGAATGTTCCTCCATCGCAAGACGATACTGTCGTCGTTCCAGAAGGCTACGTAGCGGACGTACTTTATCGATGGGGTGATCCAATCAATGGGATGTCGCCTCAGTTCCTTTCCGACGCATCCAACTCGGCTGAGGAACAAATGCTGCAGGCAGGCATGGGACATGACGGTATGGAGTTCTTTTCAATCCCCGGCCAAGATCCTTCAAAACGAGGGTTGCTTGCAATCAATCACGAATACACCGATCAAGTTTTGCTCTTCCAAGATGGACTGGAGCCAATGCCCCCTGCGCTGATGCCGCTCGAGAAGGTTCGGAAATCCAAAGCGTCACATGGCATATCGGTAGTTGAAATCGCAAAAAATGGAACGGACAAATGGGCCGTTGTTGCGTCGCCACTCGCCAGACGCATAACAGCGGAAACGCCAATGCAAATCAGCGGTCCAGCAGCGGCTCGATTGGGCACGACCGTTCTAGGAACCCTAAATAACTGCGCCGCTGGTCGTACTCCTTGGGGTACTTATTTGACCTGTGAAGAAAATTTCCCTGGCGTTTTCGGATCGAGCGATGGTGCCTTTCAGGCATCTGCCTCGCAACAGCGATACGGTCTGAAACTCGAGGGATTTGCTTACCTCATTAATGGCAAGAAAGTAGGTGCATACCGCTGGTGGGAACAAGACCCTCGCTTCGACCTTGCTAATCCAGATAACGACTCCAATCGATTTGGTTACGTTGTCGAAATCGATCCCTTCGACCCCAAATCGACTCCGATAAAGCACACGGCCCTCGGACGAATCAAACATGAGAACGCAGAACTGGTCGTTGCACCTGACGGACGCATTGTCGTCTATATGGGTGACGATGAAATGAACGAATTTGTCTACAAATTCGTCTCCTCGAGCATTTGGAAACCTGACGAAAACCGGGACCAACAACGCAATCAACGACTGCTAGATGAGGGCACGCTGTATGTAGCGCGATTCAATGGCGACGGTACGGGAAATTGGTTAGCTCTAAAACCGGGAGAGAACGGTATTCCCATGAAGAATGGGGCAACGGACAGTGAAGGATTTGATGCTGCTAGCATCTGCATCGACACACGGTTGGCTGCAACTGCCGCAGGCGCAACACCCATGGATCGGCCTGAGTGGATTTCCGTTCACCCCGTGACGAAAGAGGTTTATGTTTCGTTAACCAACAACAAGAGCCGGAATGAACCGAATCATTCCAACCCCCGGTCTAACAACTTGTTTGGCCATATTTTGCGTTGGAAGGAAGACGGAGACGATTCAGCAGCCACGAGTTTTCGCTGGCAAGTGTTCGTGCTTGCTGGAAACCCTTCGCACAAAGAGCCTACGCAACATGGCAATGTCATCGGAGATGCATTCGGATGTCCGGACGGATTAAAGTTTGATCCTTCCGGCATTCTCTGGATTCAGACCGATATGTCCAGTAGTGTTATGGGCAAGGAGGGTTTTGCGGAACTGGGCAACAATATGATGCTGGCTGCAGATCCCGTGTCCCGCGAAGCGCGTCGGTTTCTGACAGGGCCACGCGGATGTGAAATTACTGGAATCACATTTACGCCCGATCGCAAAACGATGTTTATCAATATCCAGCATCCCGGCGAGCCTGCCGATGACGTAAATGATCCAATGGCACCTGCGAAATACAGCAATTGGCCAGACGGGCCAACTGGCCAGCGACCTCGATCTGCAACTGTCGCTATCCGGAAAAAGGATGGCCGTACGATCGGCAGCTAAGGCGAGGTGGTGATTGATGGTACTCGTTTCGCTTGGCCCTGGTTGTTAGGCAAGAATATCTGTCACCACGTGACCGTAAACGTCCGTCAACCGTTCGTCTCGCCCTTGATGAAAGTAAGTCAAACGCGTATGGTCCAATCCCATCAAGTGTAAAATGGTGGCGTGCAGGTCGTGTACGTGTACTCGGCTCGTTTCCGCTGCAAAGCCTAATTCATCGGTTTCACCGTACGTTACACCACCCTTGACGCCGCCTCCTGCCATCCACATTGAGAAGCCGTAGGGATTGTGATTTCGACCGGGCTTATCAACTCCCTCGGTAAACGGCATGCGTCCAAATTCACCACCCCATACGATCAATGTAGAATCGAGAAGCCCGCGTTGTTGCAGATCGGTCAAGAGGGCCGCGATCGGTTGGTCTGTTTCACCAGCATGACGTCCGTGATTCTTTTCCACGCTTTCATGTGCATCCCAGGTCTCTTCCAAATGCCCGCCCCCAGAATACAATTGAATGAATCGAACACCGCGTTCAACCAGTCGCCTTGCGATCAAACAATTGCGCCCAAATTCCGCAGTACGTTCTTCGTTCACTCCATACGAAGACAATGTATTGGCAGTTTCACTACTTAAGTCCACTGCGTCGGGGGTCTCAGATTGCATTCGGAACGCCAATTCGTAACTCGCTGAACGCGAAGCTAGCTCCGTAGCACCTGGCCGCTTAGCCAAATGCTCGTCATTAAATCTGGCCAGCAAGTCGAGTTGTTCTCGCTGTTGCAAACGAGTCCTTGATGCAGGTGCCGTTAGGTCCAATATGGGATTTCCTTGTGGACGAAAAAGGGTTCCTTGATACGAAGCGGGAGCGAATCCACTCGACCAATTGGGCTGCCCTCCTATGGGCCCCCCTCGTTTGTCAAGCATAACAACGTAGCCTGGCAAATTCTGGTTTTCAGAGCCCAATCCGAATGTAAGCCAACTCCCTAACGAAGGCCGACCGATGATCGGCTTGCCCGTGTTCATCTGCACCGAAGCGGATCCGTGTGCATGCGTATCGGTGTAACACGAACGAATGACCGCAAGTTTGTCTACATGATCGCGAATCCGAGGAAAGAAGTCGGAAACCATTGTGCCACATTGGCCCCCAGGCCTGAAAGGCCGAGCTTCTGGAGCAAGAAAGCCTACAGCCCGCCCCCCCGAGTTGATGAACTTCTTGTCGGTTGGCATCATTTTTCCTGCGTATTTCTGCAACGCAGGCTTATGATCCCAAGTATCGACGTGGCTTGGCCCACCATTCATCATCAGAAAAATGCAGCTCTTTGCCTTGCATGGAAAGTGTGCAAGTTTAGGTGACAGTGGACTTGTTGAGTCTGCCGCGACTACATGCCTTGAGAAGAAGCCATCTTTTTCCAGCAAAGCGGTCAAAGCCAATCCTGCAAATCCACCCCCCATTTGCCATAGCGATTGGCGACGTGTTTGACCGCAGGGGAAAAGTTGGTCATTCATGATCAATCCAAATAGATGAATTCGTTGGTGTTTAAAATCGTATGGCAAAGTGCAGCAAGTGCCTGCATCTCCGAATTGGATGTCGAGGCCGTATTGGATTGCCATCGAGATAGGAATTCGTCGGAAGCCAATCTCTCGCGATCCGTTGGCTCTCTTGCAAGCCCCAAACGCCAAGCGGTTGAAATGCGTTGCCTCCGATTTGAACTTGCTGCGATTGCGCGCGATGCCATCGCTTCGCTCATTTCATGCACCCATTCATTGTTGAGTAAAGTCAAAGCTTGCGGAGCGACAATTGAGACATCCCTCCTGCCTGTTGAAGCCGTGTTGTCGCAACTATCAAATACTGCCATCATCGGTACAGCCAACGATCGTTTGGTAAACATGTAAACGCTACGTCGTCGGCTTTCATCCGCTGGCGAAGCTTTGTACGCTTCACCCTTCTTTGACAATCCCTCCAGCGCTTCTTCGTTGATTGGAGCTTTAAAACTGGGCCCTCCCAAGCGACTGTCGAGTCGGCCGCTGCTTTGCAATAGCGAGTCGCGTAGTTGTTCCGCATCGAGCCTTCTTCGCTCAGCTCTCCACCAATAACGATTGTCTGCGTCCAATTCAGAATACTGATCGGCGCGAGGATGGATTGAGCTTTGGCAATAGGTTTGGGACATTACGATCATTTTATGGATTCGCTTGAGTTTCCACCCGCCCTGCATTAGTTCTGCCGCCAAGAAATCAAGCAACGCAGGATGCGTTGGACGATTGCCAAGAAAACCGAAGTTGTCTGGGCTTCGCACAATCCCCTCACCAAAATGATGTTGCCAAAGACGATTGGCTATCACGCGAGCCGTGAGCGGATTGCGTTTATCAACAATCCACTGTGCTAGTTGCAGTCTGCGATTCGATGTTTTCGCATCCATTGGTGGACCATGAAATGTGCGAGTCAGTTTTGTAGCACCCGTTAAAGAACCCGGCTCAATGACCTGCATGGGCCGATGGACATCACCCTTGACGAGCAAACGTAATTCGGGGGGATCGCGACCAAGGTCCGTCCATCCTAGCACGTCATACCCCAACTCTTCCTTGGTAGGCCCGCCATTCCATTCCCTCTTGCGTTGCGCAAGCGGCCCACCCCAAAAATTGGCTGCGATTCGATAGTAGTCCGTCTGCGGGATCGCGTCGAATTTGTGATCATGACAACGAGCGCACTTCACCGTCATCGCCAAGAAAGCAGTTGTCACCGTATGGACCATATCCTCCAATCGATCGTATTGATACTCATGGGGATCGTTGGGTTCGTCATCCCAAGTCCCCAACCTAAGAAAGCCGGTCGCAATGACACTGGACTGAGAGGGACTCGGAATTTCGTCACCAGCCAATTGCTCGGTTACGAATTGATCGTATGGCATGTCTTCATTGAACGCATCAATAACCCAATCTCGGTAACGCCAAGCATGCGATTTCACTTCGTCGCGTTCGTAGCCGTTGGTTTCAGCAAACCGTGCCAAATCAAGCCAATGCCTTGCCCAACGCTCGCCAAACTGTTTGGAATCAAGCAATCGATCGACAATTTTCTCGTAAGCGTTCGGTGAAGCATCTTGTTCAAAAATGGCGACATCCTCTGCCGCTGGAGGCAGTCCAATCAAGTCGAAGCTCAGTCTGCGGAATAATGTGCGTCGATCAGCTGCCGGTGCAGGACTCAAATCGTGAACCTTTAACGAATCACGAATAAAAAAATCGATAGCATTAGAGTCGTTGGCTATGTTGGTCACCGGCGGCGAAAGGATTGGTTGCCAGGCCCACCAATCACGCCCAGCACGTTTGGCCGTTGTGCGTTCGTATGGGTCGAGAACACGTCCCTCGGGCCAGTTCGCCCCCGATTGAATCCAATCGCGGAATATTGCTTGTTCCGCACCAGTTAATGCTTGCGACTTTCCGTTTTTCTCAGGAGGCATTTCTCCCTTAATGACTCGCCTCAGCAAAAGGCTAGATTCGACTTCGGCCACAATCGGAGGTCCGTTATCGCCCCCTCTCATTAAGTTCTTTTGGTTGGTAAGGTCCAGCCCTCCGCTCGACTCCGCAGCATTATGGCACTCGAGGCAGCGCTGCACTACGAGCGGTGCAACGTCGCGTTCAAAGTCGATTTGGTTCGATCTCGCTGGTTGGGTAATCGCGAGCAAGCATACACTCACAACACTTCCGAACTGGAGACTGAATTGGCGACGTGAAAGGCCCATAAGCCGTGGAGGTTACAAATGGAAGGTGGTATTTGATACACTACAATGGGTCGCAAAGGCGGGATAACCTATCTTAGACTAAATCGGTTCGGTCCGTATAACGAGAATTGGAGCAGTACATGCGTTTTTTTCCCTTCACTACCACGAATATAAGGTTGTTAATCATTGCTTGCGCGGTATTTGCGAGCGGTGTTTGTGCCGCTGATGGACCCAACTTTGTTCAACTTCAGGATGTGGTTTATAGCGAGGTGCATGGTACTGGCTTGTTGATGGATGTGTTTACTCCGACTGGTGAAAGCAACGGTAAGGCAATTATCGATGTTGCGAGTGGCGCGTGGTACTCGGACCGCGGGAAAATTCGTGACCATACGTTGGCACAGCTCTACTCGACATTTTGTGGAAGGGGTTATGTCGTCTTTGCAATTCGACCGGGCTCGAAAACTCGCTATACGGCGCTAGAAATGGACCAGCATGTTAAATCCGGGATTCGATTCGTGAAAGCCAATGCATTGAAATACAAAATTGACGCAAGCAAACTGGGGCTGACTGGCGCCTCTGCTGGCGGTCACTTAGCAACCTTGGCTGCGTTGACTCCGTTAACGGGCGATGCAATGGCCAAAAATCCTCTGGAGCGACACGATACAACAGTTTATGCTGTTGCTGTCTTCTTTCCTCCCACGGATTTCGTCGAATGGAAAGATGGCAAGATGTTGGATGCAAGAGTGCTAGGGCCACTTTTGGCAATCGGCGCCACTCCGCCCAAGGAGGGCCCTCTCCATGAATATAGTGACCAACAACTCCTGGAAATGGCAAAGGCCATCTCCCCGTTACATCAAGTTCGCAAAACCGATACGCCATTCCTGCTCATTCATGGTGATGCAGACGAGGTCGTTCCAATTTCGCATTCGCGTAAACTGGTCAAAGCTATTGAAGGCGTGGGTGGCTCCGCCGAGCTTATCGTGAAAGAGGGTGGGGGGCACCCATGGCCAACTCTGCCGGTCGAGGTTGCAGTAATGGCCGATTGGTTTGAGAAGAAACTAAACTAACAAACAAGCAATCGAACATTGTAAAACGAGCGGCAGAGTGAATACTACCTGCCAAGGGTTCAAATGCGTGATCGAGGCTTCGGCCGAGCTTGGCTTTGGTTCGGTAGAAGCATCTCCGCCTCACCCTCCTGGTATCTACACTGTTGCCGCTCGCATTAGCGGAGATTTCCGGTCCTGATTCACTTTTTCCATGCTTGCACGTCCGTGCTCAAAGTGATTGGGCCGGAAAGGCGTTGACGGCGGTTGGATATAGATCGTCCATCGGTTCTCACTTCAACTGTTTCAAATGAACCGCAAGTAAACTTGAATTGAAAGTCACCTCGCGGAGCAAGAAATGTCGCTGTGTATATGCCGCTTCCATTTGGTTTTAATTCCAACCCATCGGGCTTCCACGGGCCTAGTGTTGCTACATTTCCAGAAATAAAAATCTGCTTTGGCATCGGTTCGATTAACGGCGGAGTCATCTCGACGGTAACTTGGACCATTCGCTCACTGATTTGATCATCCGCTTCTTTTTCGCGTCCTGATTTCCGAAGCAGATTGACGTATCGTTCCCACGCGGGGATGGAATACGGAGACCCTTGAGTCCAATCCAATGCAATTTCAAGTGCTGCTTTAGGGTTATTGTGGTTTAAGAGGTTTTGAAAAATTGCGTTATAGTCCCCTTCTCCAATTTCAACGGAACGATCGGAAACGGCCGACATATATTCCGCAACAGGGAATTCGCTATCTCCTTTCGCAAGGTCAATCAGTTTCTGAATCCGCTCTGGCCGACTGCCATACATGGCGTCCATCGATGTGACTTCAGTACCATTTGGGATGGATTTCATCTTCCTGAGTTGGATCAAGGGGAGGCAAACCATTCTACTCCGCCCAAGCAAATATATCTGTCGATCGACAATTGTTGGTGGTGCCCAAATACGATCGTTCACTGAATCGTCTCCGGCAACCAATTCCAGCCCTTTTTCGTCGACATTTAGCAAGCCAACGAATCCATCGCCGCGTACGGCAAGCACTTGACTATCCAGTGAAAGCAGATTGCAATCCGTCCAGTCTCGCTTTTGCCAAATGATTTCACCTGATGTCCAGTTCATAAGCGTCAACGTTTTACCGATGAAGCCCAAAACGCATTGTGATGTGACGGGTAATTGAATCCAATTGCAATAGAACGGGGAGGCTTTGCTGTTATGCCAAACCTCTTTTACTCTAAATCCTTCCGGAACACTTTCGATGGAAAGCAATCTACTACCGCTAACACCTTGCCCTCCGACCAACACTTTATTATCAGCCACGACGATAGGCGTGACGGCGTTCGTGAGCCCTCTTTTTTCGTAGACGTAGCTCCACAGGATCTTGCCACTATTGGGATCAACACCGATCAATTCATCTCCCCCTGCATAAACGAGATGTTGCGATTTTTCCTGGATGCCCTTGCTGGAGATTTGCAATAGTAACGGGGAAGTGTAGGAGGCCAATCCTGAACCACATTTCCAAATGAGGCTTCCATCCTTGAGGCTCAATGAAACCATTAATGCGATATCTCCACCGCAGGCGACGACGATTTGCTTTCCATCGGACCAAGGACTGCAAGCGTAACCATATTGAATCGGACTGCTGCCATACTCTTTCACAAGATCGATATGCCAAAGGAGCTCTCCTGTCTTTCGATCGAGACATCGTACAGAACCTCCAAAGCCACAGGCAATGATTCGGTCACCAACGATGGTTGGGGTTGAAAGGGGACGAACCGGAAACCGATCGCTGATGTCTTGTGAAACAAAGCTGTTCTCAGCAAAGACCTTCTCCCAGATCGGCGTTCCGATCAATCGATCGAAACATGCGATGCGGTGTGCATCCGTGCCGTCGCTAGCAAAGTCGATCGCCGATACAAACAGACGTTCGCCGCAAACCACTATCGATGCGTCCCCACCAGCGATATTTGCTCGCCAAGACTTGACATTTTCTATGGGTGCGTCGGAATTCCTCGGCACAGCAAAATTGCGAGTGGGGCCGCCGAATTGTAACCAGTCGCTTGCGGCTGCGACCGCGACCAAGGAACTCATCGCAATTGCATAAAACGGCAATAGTTTTGCATTCATGATATGCCCCTTTTTATTCTAGTTTGGTACGAAAAAACCCAAACCAATGCGCGCTGCGGCGTAAGCATTGCTCTCTACGGCGTAGGACTCCGACCACTGTATTTTGTTGACAAGCCCTAGAAATTTTGGGCCCCAACAGAAGCGAAAGAACGGACCAACAGGAAAAATCCAAAAATGGTATACTTCTGGCCAGATTGGACGTTTGCTTTTCATGAGGATTTGATTCACAGGAATGTCCAATGGTTTGTCGTTGTTCCGAAACATTTGTTGAGCGGAGTGGATATGAAGGTTGGAGTTCCAAAAGAGACGTTTCCAGGTGAAAGACGTGTCGCGATCTCACCGGCCAGTTTACCGGCGTTAGCCAAGTCTGGTATCGAAGTAATCCTAGAATCTGGAGCCGGTGTCTCAGCAGGCTATCCCGACTCCGTATATGTCAGCAAAGGGGCAACCATCGCTTCCAACAGAGCCGCTGTTTTTGAGGCCGACGCAATCGCGCAGGTGCGCGCTGCCGGCGAGAACCTTGACAAAGGTTCGGAGGATTTGCAGTGGATGCGGCCCGGGCAATGGATCATTGCCAGTTGCGACGCACTGAGCAATCAAGACGCAGCTCAGGCGATCGCAAAAACAGGTGCTTGCTTGTTTGCACTTGAGCTGATTCCTAGAATCACTCGCGCTCAAAGCATGGACATACTTTCATCACAAGCGACAATTTCTGGCTATCGAGCCGTGCTAACAGCGGCGATGGAACTTCACAAAATGTTTCCCATGATGATGACAGCCGCTGGGACGCTTTCCGCCGCTAAGATTTTCGTTCTGGGCGCCGGTGTTGCGGGCCTGCAAGCGATTGCGACCTCCAAGAGAATGGGTGGCATCGTCTACGGTTACGATTTGCGAACCGCATGTCGTGAGCAAGTGGAAAGCTTAGGTGGTAAATTTGTCGAACTGGAACTTGGCAATTCCAACTCCGAAGACAAAGGTGGATACGCCAAGGCTATGGACGAAGATTTTTACCGACGGCAACGAGAGCAACTCGCAAAGACCGTCGCCCAATGTGATGTTGTTATCAGTACAGCTGCGATTCCCGGCCGAAAGTCCCCACTGTTGGTTACATCCGAAGCCGTGCGTGCAATGCAGCCCGGGTCTGTGGTGATTGATCTCGCTGCGCAGCGAGGCGGTAATTGTGAGTTAACGGTTGCAGATCAACGGGTTGTCGACTCGGGAGTAACGATTCTCGGCCCAACCAATATCGCGTCAGATGCTGCATTCCATGCAAGTTTAATGTTTGGAAATAACGTTACCAAATTTCTGCAAAATATGGTCAAAGCTGGGCAAGCAAGCATTAACATGGAAGATGAGATCATTCGCGAAACCATGGTGACGCGTGATGGCAAAATTGTTCATCCTAAACTACAGAGCATCCATCAAGCTGCTTGAACACCTCTCACTAACAACAACTCAATGAAAATCGTGTTGCGCAACGTTGTATGGGGCGCGCTATGCCTCTCCGCCCAACTTGTTTACTTTCCGGCTTGCTCAGCGCAAGAAGGAACGTTGCAGAACGCGGCGACAAAAACGGATGGTCCAATTGAGGCTACGAAAAAAAGCCTGAACCTCTTAGCAACCCCTTCCAGCGAATCCACAATCGCTTTGCTAATTTCCCAGTATGCGGCTGACCAAAAGACGCTCGGTGCTCGATTCCGAATCCCGCTAGACCACATCGGTAAAGAATACCGTAATAACATGCTCTCGAGTTGGGAAGCAAAACTAGGGTCGGTCGATTTTGAGAAACTGGATCGCGACAATCAAATTGACTGGTTGTTACTCGACAGTAAGATTCGATACGATCGTGAACTATTGAAACGTAGGGAGGATCGGAATATCGATGCCAACTCGCTGATTCTTTACAGCGATAAAGTGATGCAGTTTTGCGCGTCAAAGGAACATGGGACTTCCATGACAGCTGAGGATGCCGCGAACTTACTCGATGCCATAACGACTCAAGCAAACGAGTTGACCAAGGCGCTGCAAAAGCCCGGTAAAGACTTAGAAAAAAAAGACCCGACACCACAAAAAATTGCACCGACGATTGCAATCGATGCTTCTGTTTTGCTCGACCAGTTTTCGCGTCAGTTGCAGGATACGCATCGATACTACGAAGGATACGATCCGCTGTATACATGGTGGGCTGCAAAACCATTCGAAAGCTGCAAGCAGGCGATTGCAAATCATCGAAAAGCAATCCGCGAGAAACTTGCCGGATTGGATGACTCGGACAATGACAAAATTGTCGGCGTGCCTATTGGCGACGCCGCCTTGCTCAAAGAGCTGAGGTACGCATGGATACCCTATTCTCCGCAAGAGCTGATTGCGATCGGCGAAAAAGAGATGCAGTGGTGCGAGGATCGGTTCAAGGAAGTGGCGACGGAACTAAAACTCGATGGCGATTGGCGAAAAGCACTTGAGCAAGTCAAGTCACTGCACGTGGAACCTGGCGATCAACCACGACTCATTCGCGAGTTGGCCTGGGAAGCCATTCGTTTTTTGGAAGGGAACGACTTGATCTCAGTCCCCGAGATGGCCAAACATGGATGGCGAGTTGAGATGATGTCCGCAGAATCACAACGCGTAAATCCTTACTTTCTTGGTGGCGACAACATCATGGTATCGTTCCCAACCAGCAGCATGACGCATAGCGAAAAAATGATGAGCCTAAAAAGCAATAACATTCATTTTTGCAGAGCCACGGTGCATCACGAACTCATTCCAGGCCATCATTTGCAGTACTATTCCCTCGCCCGCTATCGACCGTACCGGGAACTTTTCACCTCTCCGTTTTGGATGGAGGGTTGGGCCCTCTACTGGGAGATGGCGCTTTGGGATATGGGCTTTGCTCAGTCGCCAGAGGACCGAGTCGGAATGCTCTTTTGGCGTAAGCACCGTGCCGCTCGCATCATTTTTTCGTTGAACTACCAGTCTGGTAAGTGGACTGCTGACGAATGCGTAAAATACCTGATCGATCGAGTCGGACATGAACCAAGTGCGGCGGCCGCAGAAGTCCGCAGATCGATCATGGGAGGCTATGGCCCGCTCTATCAGGCCGGTTACATGCTAGGCGGTTTGCAACTTCGGTCACTGCAACGAGAAGTCGTACAAGCTGGCAAAATGACTAATCGGGAATTCCACGATGCCGTGCTTCGTGAGAATTACATTCCCTTCGAATTATTGCGTGCGAAAATGCTGGGCTTGCCTCTTGCCGCAAAACTTTCGCCCGCTTGGCGATTTTATGATCGCTAATCGTTTTCGCGTTAACGGCGTATGAAATTGCAGCGGTTTCGCATCGCGACTAGCGCCCGAGACCGGCTAAGTTCCGGGCAAACAAAATTCTTCGATTTTCGTACGCTTATTTAGGCCACGGCCATTCATCGCCGAGCGCGTTCTGCTGGATTTGCGTCAATTGACGAATCCCCTGCTTTGCAAGATTCAGAAGCAACGCGAGCTCTTCATCGTCAAAAGTGGCTTCCTCACCAGTCCCTTGGATCTCGATAAACTTGCCTGTCCCGGTCATCACAACGTTCATATCGACATCGGCTCGCACGTCTCGCTCATAGTCTAAATCGAGGGTTGGTAAGCC
Source organism: Pirellula sp. (assembly GCA_031374515.1). Classification (GTDB taxonomy): domain Bacteria; phylum Planctomycetota; class Planctomycetia; order Pirellulales; family Pirellulaceae; genus JBKCUI01. Next base: position 107,305 of record JANMGH010000129.1, read on the forward strand.
ATCCACGATACCGACGCTTACTGCCGCCACACTGCCACGAATTGGATACTCATTTGCAGGTACACCGCGAAAGACAGAATTCACAGCGTCCACCAAGGCAATAAAACCACCGGTTATGGCAGCTGTTCGTGTGCCTCCGTCTGCTTGCAAAACATCGCAATCAATCGTGAGCGAACGCTCCCCCAATTTGTCGAGGTCTGCGATGGCTCGAAACGATCTACCGATCAATCGTTGTATTTCCGTTGTTCGGCCGTCAACTTTGCCAGCTCGTTCTCTTGCTTTCCGTGGCGTCGTACTCCCGGGGAGCATGTTGTATTCCGCCGTAATCCAGCCCTTACCTCGGCCGGCCATCCAATCTGGCACTTTCTTCTCAAGACTCGCAGTGCAGAGTACGACCGTGTTTCCACACCGATAAAGCACACTACCTGGCGTTTGTACTGTGAAATGGCGCTGCACAGTTACACATCGAAGTTCTTCCATTAGCTCATGTTGCTTGGTTTACGGGGCATTTTGCGTGGATATGGCGGTGCTTGCTGAGGGGGCGGTTCAATCCCGTTTTCTTCTCGCCATTGATCGCGTTCGGTATCCGTAGCATAGTACTTGAGCCATCCCTCCATGTCGTTATCCTGCAAGCAATGCCAGTGCAAAAAATTGCGCTGCTCAGCAATCCGCTTCTCGTACGCAGGGAGAATGTCTCGAACAATCAAACAGTACAGCTGCCGATCGCTCAAATGATCCGTGAGTGCCAGTACGATTCGTTGGGTGTAAAGTTGATTGATAGTTTGCCAAAGCAAAGAAGTTAGTTCCACATCGGAAAGAGCTTCTGGCTTTGGCAGCGTGAGCTCGGGCTCGAACCATTGACTAATCGGAAGAGTTGGTGCGCGCTCCCAAGCTAGAATCGAAGCCAAAAACTCGTTTTCCTCGACCAATGACATGTGTCTAATCGAAACTAAGTCTACAGCTTCATCCAAATAGGGTTCGAGTTCGTCGCGAAGTTGGGCGTTGCGCATAAGCAACTCCACTTCACTTTCCATCGGCATCGGCAATTGCGACATGACCGCCTTACGTGGGTGAGAATCAAGAAATCGTTAACAGTACCAATTTATCCAGACCCGATCCACGAATGAAGAATCAACTTGAACGATTTCCCATTTGTCAAAAGGAAAATAAAAAGTAAACACGGAGAAGCGTTAAAACCCGAATAACTTAACACCATTGGATCTCAAACCAACGTCCGATCAGAACAAGTGAGCCGACTTGTCTGCTTTTTTCAAGCCCGGACGTGGGGGAACGCCTGGAATCGGTATGGCCGAGAGCGTCTATATGTCACGCCTAGTTAGATCGGGTTTGCGTTTGAGCATTTTTTGGGCTTTGGCGTACCAATGCAATTCATGTTTTCGGAACAGCGGGCTCCCATTCCTATAGGTTTCTAAAAGCGTTTTGAGATCGGCATTTGCCTCGTCGTCATGACCAGCAAGTGCTTTCGCCTGGGCAAGGAAAAATCTGGCATCGAGGCTAGATTTTCGAGATGCGAGCTCCTCGAGCCCTCCAATCGCATCATCGAAATTCCCCACGGCGGCCTGGCAACGCAAGAGCGATAGCTTTCGATCGTCATCCAGTTTGTGGTCGCGTTGGTCTGGAACTTTACCAATGATCTCGTGCGCCTGGTCAAATTTTCCTTCTTCTAGAACCGCACAGGCAAGGCAAATCATCAAACGCGCGTCATCATGAAAGACACCGTTGAGGCACTCGCGATATGTATTTGCAGCCAATGTCCATTTCCCCTGCGATTCGAATTCGCGAGCGAGTCGCATCCGATTTTTAACGGTAGGCGATTTAGTCGCAACCTCATTGAGCGCAGCGATTCTGGTCTGCGGCGCTGCGAATCGCCACTTCAGTTCAGCCCAATCGATGGATCGTAGGTTGGGACGCATCTCGATGATGAAGTAAGCTGCGGCACCGAGAACCGGCATCACGAAGATGATCCAAATCCAGTAAAACGGACGCCCAGTTTTGATGGCATGCACGATGAAGAACAAATTCACGGCCATCAATAGCAAACTCATGAGCGGGTAAGCCCACAACACCCACATCCAATTGGTTTCCGAATAGGGACAGGGCTGATGTTGAACTACTTCGGCCGTGAACTCTTCATCCATGGATCTCGTAGATTCCTACAGGTGAACGGGCTAGGAACTGGGGATTGTGTTGTGAGACTTTAGGGTGTCAGGTGCTGGTGAAAGTACTCCCAACGCAATGACGCATAGGTGCTTCCGACACCATGTTGGAATTCTGGATAAATCATCATTTGAAACCGCTTGTCGGCATCGTTGAGGGCTTTTGCTAATTGCCACGTGTTGGCTGGGTGGACATTGTCATCGATCAGCCCATGCACCAACAGAAGCTTGCCTTTCAAGTTGCTGGCAATCTTATTGCAAGATCCCGCGTCGTAGCCTTCAGAGTTCTCCGCCGGCGTTTGCATGTAGCGTTCAGTATAAATCGAATCGTAGTTTCGGAAGTCGGTAACCGGTGCACCTGACACAGCTACGTGGAAGACATCGGGGTATCTCAATAAGGCTAGAGCTGACATGTAACCACCATACGAATGGCCATAGATTCCCACGCGATTGCCATCGACATACGGGCGTTGACGTAGGGACTTTACTCCGGCTGCTTGGTCATCCAAGTCGGGTCCACCCAACTTCAGATAGGTGGCGCTTTCGAAAGACTTGCCGCGACCGACGGTGCCTCGATTGCCGATTTTGACTACCAAGTATCCAAGTTCGCATATGGGGTTCGCAGCAGCATAACGATTAGACAGACCAATGCTTTCAGGGCCTCCGTAAACATCAACTAAAAGCGGATACTTGCGCGAAGGATCAAAACTACTTGGTTTGTGCAAAGTACCATAGATGGTTGTCTTTCCGTCATCCGAAAGGAAGGAAAACAACTCTGGGGGGGACAGTTTTGCTTTTTCGGCACCCTCTCGGTTTCCCAAAGCAAGGACAGCTACTTCCTTGCCATCCGCATCGTAAAGCACAGTGCTTGGCGGAGTGTCTAGTTGCTCGCGGCTCGCAATAACAAATTGATTGTCCGGAGAGATATCGAACGACGTGTGATTTAAGGGTGAGGATGTGAGTCGGGTAGGATTGGAACCGTCCAGTTTGACACGATGAAGTTGGGCATTGTAGGGGATGACATCGCTATAGGCCGAAAAGTAAACATAGCCAGCTTTCTCGTCAACTCTGATCACCGAATTGCATGGATACTGGCCAACTTGCGAAAGTGGGTTGAGCAATCGTCCATCGATGTGTCGCAGCTGAAAGTGTTTCCATCCATTTGATTCGGTTGTCCAAATAAATCGCTGTTTGTCGTCAAGAAACTGAATTGCCGGACTGTTTTCTTGCCAAGTTGTTTGGCGCTCCGTTAACACGGTTCTAACATGGAGCGTGCTCGTATCCACGGCGAGCAAGTGCAAAACATCTTGACGACGATTTGTTCGATTGAGCAGCAGCTCATTCCCCTCGGGGGAGAAGCGAATGGAATACAAATATTGAGTGGCATCCCCGTCGATGGCGATTTTTCTTGCGGATTTTGTGGGAAGGTCGTAGATCCAGAGAGAGACTTTTGGATTGGGATCGCCCGCTTTCGGATAGCGAACCGACTGCAGCTTGGTGTAGTTGGATGTGTTGTCCAAGGTCAAGTGGTAGTCGAACATTTCCCTTTCGTCGACCTCGTAGTAAGCAAGCTTTGTACTGTCGGGTGACCACCACATCGCATCGCTTTGATTTAGTTCTTCGCCATAAACCCAGCAACCTGTCCCGAACCGCAAACGATCGACACCCTCTTTGGTCACCGCAATTTTTTCTGCATCCGGCGTAGTCGACTCCAGTGTGACATTAAAATCTTTGTATAGGGCTTTCCATTTGCCGTCGGGTGACGTAGCCAGGGCGCGTTGTTGAGCGCGACCCACTGGTGATTGGCCCGCTCGACGTTGTCCGCGTCGACCTTCCGCGGGTTCTATCGGGGCTACCGTCTCGGGCTTCGCTTCATCGGAGATAACAAAGCTCTTGAGGTCGACGGTTTTGCGTTTTCCTGCATCGGTGTACTGAACCGATTGGCCGTCTTCGGACCAGCGAATTTGCTCGACTCGTCCCCCTCCGCTCAATTCGGTTCGAAGCGACGAGACCTCACGGTACTTTTCATACCCTGGCAGTTCTTTGAAAGTGGGTTGCGCAAGAAGTCTTTCAAACGGAGCGAAAGCACCAACGATAACCCAGGTCACAAAAACAAGAAAACGAATTGACATAACGATTCTGCGTCGCTCGGTAGTTAAGGAAAAACGGACATTCAGCCGATCAGGATTCCCAGGACAATTGAGATAATGATACTCAACTTTTATGCTCGGCGAGAAAGAACTCCGACAGATTTGAGATTACACCATTGTTGAATGGCTGCTGAATGGCTCTGAAACCGGCGTTTCCAGGGATACGTTTGGTCGGTGTCGCAGACGGGAACGATTTCCCATCGCTTCGCTTAGCGATTGGAGGCGGTTTCAATCAGTTGTGCGATAAGTGGTAGCAGCTGTTTTTTTCGGCTCACCACGTTGTCGAGTTGATAGAGGTTGCGGTCCAGTTGTGGGTAGTTAATCTCGTCCCATTCATCGGATTCGTGACTCAGTAAAAGTAACGAGCCGTTGCTTACGACATCGGTCACAAGCAGAGCGGAAAAATCCAATCGCTGATTGGAAGCGAATTGCTCCAGTGCAGTTCTCAATTCATCCTTCCGGTCCCAAAATAAATCGAATCCAATTTCTTCGATTTGCGAGATTGAGAAGCGTTGTCCGTGCTCTGTGAATTCCTTGCAGTCCTCGCGAACGACTTCAGCGGGCGTGCAAGTGCGGAGGGCGGAGCCGATTTCAAAGAACTCTGTTGCATACTCATTGAGGTTAACTTCACAAAGCGTTTCGAGCCACTTGAGCATGTCTCGATCGATTTCGGTCGTGGTTGGCGATCGCAGGAAGAGCGTATCGGAAATGATACCGGACGCCATGCAAAGTGCGATGCCGGGTCGAGGGACCAAGCCTGCCGCCCGGAATTGCCTTGCGACCAAAGTGCAGGTGGAGCCAACAGGTTCATTGATGAATCGGATGGGTTGTGTCGACTTGAGACCACCACCTAGTCTATGGTGGTCAAGAACTTCGAGAATGTCTGCTTCCTCTGCACCGTTGACCGCTTGGCTCAATTCATTGTGATCGACCAAGATAAGTTTTGGCTTTGGCGGGTTCACTAAATCCGATTTCGAAAGAACGCCTACCAAGATTCCGGCGTCGTTCACGACGGGGAATATCGGCTCGCTTGATTGCTCTACAATGAGTCGGGCTTCATCTACCGGTTTCTTTGCAGAAAGCGAAACGAAATGGGGATCGATTGCCGAATCGATAAACTGTGCCGATTTGATTCTCATCGTGGTAGTCGCAGTATCAAATGGACTCTGGATTACGGCGACGTTTCGGGCTTGTGCTAGCTGCACCAAACCGGGTGAAAGAGTGTATCCGCCCGTGACGACTAGTGCTCGGACCCCGTGCTCAATTGCAGGCAATTGAATCGTTGGCCGATCTCCACTGACAACAATTAGCTTTTCCGCGGGGAACTTTTGCATTCGTTCTGTAAAGCCACCAGCACTCATCGCTCCAACCATAACAAGCAATTCGTCGTGTTGCGTCGGTATCAGCGAATGTTGAAACTTGCCTCCAAGAATTTCGCAAATCTTTTGCAAACTGGTCGCGACAGTACGGGTTTTTAACGGATCCGCGTCGTCGCGAAAAATAAGATCCATCAATTGCAGCAGTGATAGGACGCCGACGACTTTGCCCGCTTCGGCGACTATGGGAATCGCGCGAAGGTCATGATCTTTCATCCGATTGTAGACCTCGAAGAAAACGTCGCCGTACTTCGCGGTTTTGACGTCGCGTTGACAAACATCCTCAACTTCGGGTCGAACATCCATCACGATTCGAGGTGCCGACACTTTCGCACGCCGTAGGACATATTCCGTTCGTTTGTTGGGCGTACCGCAACACGCAGCGATCGCTTCCGGGCGGGTTGTTTGTTGCAAAAGGTCCGCATATGCGATTGCAGAGCAAATGGCATCGGTGTCGGGATTTCGATGCCCAAAAACAAGTACACTCATGAGGAATATTACGATAGAGACGAGCAGATGAATGGCTTACTACAATATAGTAGCATACCTTCTAGATCCAAGTCGGCTTACCCCCATTGCCAAGTGGAGAGTCAACAGCGAACATTTTATCCTGAAGATTCGTCTTTTGTCTTGACGAATCACGTGATCCTCATAATTCCCCAACCGGCCAGCCACATTAATTGGCTAGCAAGGGGGCTAGGAAGCTATAAGATGTTGGAAATTCAACTGCCCGACGGAACGATTGTCTCTCATCCCGAAGATGCAACACCCCTTTCAGTGGCGGAAAAAATTGGATCGCGGCTCGCCAAAGCGGTGATCGCAGCGAAAGTTGGTGATCTTGTTATAGATGCGACGCGATCATTGAAATCGTTTGCGAATGGTTCTCCGATTCCGTTGCGTTTGCTCACCGAAAAAGATCCCGAGTCGCTCGATGTATTGCGACACTCATCGGCCCACGTGATGGCTCGCGCGATCATGCGTTTGTACCCGGGCGTCTCTCTTGCCTTTGGCCCAACTATCAATAATGGCTTCTATTATGATTTTGATTTGCCACAAAAACTCAACGAAGGGGACTTTGCCAAGATTGAGGCGGAGATGGCCAGAATTGTGGAAATGGCTGAACCATTCGAGCAATTCTCGCTGAATCGCGACCAGTCGTTGGAGTTGTGCCGAGACATGAAACAGTCGCTCAAGGTGGAGCATATCCAAACGGGCTTGTCCCAACATGATTCGCTAGGATTCTATCGACAAGGGGAGTTTGTGGATTTATGCCGAGGTCCGCATATTCCTGACGCAGGCCGCATCAAAGCATTTAAGGTGATGAGTATCGCGGGTGCCTATTGGAAAGGGGATGCTTCTGGGCTTCAACTTCAGCGAGTTTATGGAACCGCATGGTTCAGTCCCAAAGAAATGCAAGCTCATTTGGACCAAGTCGAAGAGGCAAAGAAGCGAGATCACCGAGTAATTGGTAAACGCCTGGGGCTATTCCAGATTTCGAGCGAAGTGGGGCCAGGAATGTGTCTTTGGCTCCCGAAAGGGGCTCGCATTCGCAGTTTGTTGGAAGATTTCCTTCGTAAAGAGATGCTCAAGCGAGGCTACGAACCTGTCTATAGCCCTCACTTGGGTCGGGTTGAGCTCTACGAAACAAGCGGTCACTTCCCTTATTACCGCGACAGTCAATTCCCTCCCTTGTTCGTTAACGATGGAGGAGCCCTAGTCGATGGATGGATACGTCGCTTGGAGGCTAAGGAAGGCTTACCTGCCGCGCACGAGCAGGCATTCATTCAAGCCGCCGAGGTTTTGGGCTGCGAGATAAAGGAATACAAGCAGGAACAAACCGTTGCGGAGCGAACTGCAGTGCTTCAAGCCTGGCAGAGACTGCACGAACGCTATTTGGTCAAGCCGATGAATTGCCCGCATCATGCACAAATTTTTAAGGCTATGCCTCGCTCGTACAAGCAACTCCCGCTGCGACTTTTTGAGTTCGGAACCGTCTACCGCTTTGAACAAACGGGCGAACTGAATGGCATGTTGCGAGTGCGAGGGCTGACACAAGACGACGCGCACATTTTTTGCACGCAGGACCAAGTGGAGCAAGAGTTTCGAAACACGATTGAATTAACTCGCATGGTCCTCGAGTCGGTTGGACTTAAGGATTACCGTGTTCAACTCTCGCTTCGGGATCCAAAGAGTGACAAATACGTGGGTAGCGAAGAGAATTGGCAGAAAGCGGAAGCGGCGTTGCGCCGAGTACTTGAGGAGTCCGGATTGAACTTTGAGACTGCAGAAGGAGAAGCTGCATTCTACGGCCCCAAGGCAGACTTCATGGTTCGAGATTGCATCGGTCGACAATGGCAATTGGGCACTGTCCAACTAGACTATAATCTCCCAGAACGGTTTCAGTTGGAATACATCGGTTCGGACAACAAGACACATCGTCCGGTTATGATCCATCGAGCTCCGTTCGGATCGATGGAACGATTCGTTGGGATGCTGACCGAGCACTTTGCAGGTGCGTTCCCCATGTGGCTTGCTCCAGAGCAAGTGCGAATCTGTCCACTTAGCGAAAAGTCCAACGACTATGCTTTGGAACTCGAGAAGCAATTCCTCGATGCAGGATTTCGCGTTACTGTGGATCTTCGCGGCGCAAAGGTCCAAGCCAAAATTCGTGATGCACAAGTCGACTTGATCCCCTACATGGCGGTCGTTGGCCCACGCGAAGCGGAAACGAAATGCATTGCGTTGAGAGATCGCATTGAAGGTGAGATTGGCACTAAGTCGATTGCGGAAGTACTATCTATGTTGACAGAAGAGGTAAGTCAGCGCCGTATACGTCAAGCGATTGAGAAAGTGCCAGTCGTAGCCGAACAGCCTAAAGAACCCGAGGCAGAAAGCCATGAATACTAAACCAAACATAGCAGAACGAAGTGCCGAAAAAATAATTGCGGACGAGTTCATGATTGCACGAGCAAAAATTGTCGAACTTGCTGCCACGCTCGATCGCATCGAACGAGCCCGAGGTGAAACCGCCGATTCCAAACCGATGCAATTGTTGTTGCAAGGCATGCACATCCTCTGCGATGATGAGTTCGATAAAGCCAAACGAGTGCAATTGCTCATGAGCCGGCAGTACGACCCTCAATGGCAATTGCGAATGTCCATTTCAAAGAAGGGTAACTAGCGAAATGGATTACATCGATCCGCATCTGCATATGGTTTCTCGCACGACAGACGATTATGAGACTTTGGCCCGGATGGGTTGCGTCGCCATAAGCGAACCCGCATTCTGGGCAGGTTTCGATCGAGGAAGTGTTGACAGCTTTCGGGATTATTTCCGCCAATTGACCGACTTTGAACCCAAACGAGCCGCACAATACGGGATTACCCACTACACGTGGTTGTGTATCAACGCCAAAGAGGCCGAAAACGTTAGCCTGTCTCGGGAAGTGATCGCTATGATTCCCGACTTCTTAGAATGTAAAAACGTTCTTGGGATCGGCGAGATTGGTTTGAACAAGAACACGCGAAATGAAGCGACCATTTTTATGGAGCATGTCGACCTAGCGGTTAAATTCAAACAACAAATCCTTATCCATACTCCGCACCTCGAAGACAAGTATCAAGGGACTCGTATGATCCTAGACATGCTGATAGGTGACTCTCGAATCGATCGCTCACGCGTATTGGTGGACCACGTTGAGGAGCATACGATAGAGCATGTGCTCGAGAATGGATTCTGGGCAGGCATGACACTGTACCCAGTCAGTAAGTGCACACCTCAACGAGCTGCGGACATGATCGAACGCTACGGACCGGAACGACTCATGGCCAATTCGGCAGGCGATTGGGGGCCGAGCAAACCCACTGCGATCCCGGACCTGATCATGGAATTGAAAAAACGGGGCCACTCCAAGGAATTGATTCAGCGCGTCGTCTATGAGAACCCCAAAACGTTTTTCTCGCAAAGCAAACCGTTTGTACACGGATAATCCCACTTATGAACACCCGCTGTCGCAACGATTTGGTCGGTTGCCGTAGTCGACTACAGAGCACATTGAGCAAATGGGCTGAATCCTCCGCCATCGTCGAGGAAAGCTGGAACGATGAAACCGCGAAGTCTTTTCAATCGCAAAGCCTTAGCGACATCGAGCCTATTTTAAAGCGAATGATGAACGCGTTGCTCGATGCTGCAGACTTGGTTCACAAAATGGAGAAGTTAGTCGTCGACACCGACAAGTTTGAATAGTAAATCGCCGCTATTTACGAGGTTTTTTCCGACCATTTTTGTTCTTGAGCCGACTCGATAAAGCGTCGCTTTTCGAGCTCGATTTGTACGTCTTTGGACGTTTACCGAACCCTTTTTTATCTTCGCTACCCCGTGACTTTTTTGGACCCAGAGAAAGTGGCGATGCTCGACGACTCAACTTTTCAAAACCGAAAATCAACTCCCGTTTGGCTGCGTCGGTTCGCTCGACCCGAACAATTAATTCATCTCCAAGCCGAAACTTGTTTCCTTCTTTGTAGCCTTCCAGCGTGTGAGTATCGCGATCGAATCGATACCGATCGTTCGGCAGCGACCGCACTGGGATAAGGCCGTCGACTGGGATTTCAATCGCTCGTACGGTGATCCCAGTCGGCCGAACGCCGGATACCACACCGGTAAGTAGCTCTCCATGCTTCTTTGCCATGAAGTGCAGAAGTTTGACTCGAATCAACTCGCGTTCGGCGAACTCGGCATTCTGTTCCGCGTCGCTACATTGTTGCCCCAAATGCTCGAGCACTTGTTCGTTTTCACGCGCGGGTTTCCCCTCGATCAGTTTCTGAACAATTCGATGCACCACTAAATCCGGATAACGTCGAATCGGGCTGGTGAAATGGCAATAATGCGTCATATCCAATGCGTAGTGGCGTTCGAATTCAGCTTGGTACACTGCCTTGGACATACTCTTCAGAATGGCATAGTTGACTGCATATTCCGTCGGTTTACCTCGCACCGCATTCACCACGCGCTGGATTTCAAATCGATCTTCCATATTCTCCGCTTGAATGCCGAGCGCACGAACAAATTCGTTGAGCCGTCGCATCTTTAGTCGATTCGGTGGCGCATGCGCTCGGCGAAGGAATGGCAGTTCCAGGGAATCCAGCCAGGACGCAACCGCTTGATTTGCTGCCAGCATGAATTCCTCGATCATCTGGTGGCTCTCGGTGTGGATGACCAGATGCGCACCTCGGACCTTGCCCGACTTGTCCAAATCGATTTTCACCTCAGGCAACGTCAATTCTAACGCGCCTTTCTGGTTTCGAATTTGCCGAAGCATCATCGCTAACTCATGCATGTCCGCAACAAGTTGAAAAATCTCAGGCTTGAGCTTGGTGCGCCAAACTTCAGGCTCTTCCAGGTAATTATCAATCTGTTCGTAGTTGAAACGGTGCTGATTGCGTATCACAGTGTTGAAAGTACGACTGAAAATCAACGTGCCATCGGGCATATATTCCATGAATACCGTTTTCGCCAATCGACTGCGATCCGGCTGTAACGATGCAAGGTGATTACTAATCGTTTCCGGAATCATTGGAATCACACGGTCGGGCAGGTAGACGCTTGTCCCACGCTTGCGCGCCTCCTCGTCGAGAGCAGAACCGACCGGTACGAAGTGCGATACATCGGCAATGTGCACTTGTAGTTCCCAATTCCCTTTTTCATTCTTGGACAAGGAAACCGCATCATCAAAATCTCGAGCGTCGATAGGGTCGATCGTTAAGGTTGGAACTAGCCTCAGATCGGTTCGCCCTTCGGGGATGACATCCTCATCGAATAGATCCGCTTGCTGTCGAGCAATTTCTAGTGCCGCTTCGGGATAGGTTTCGGGCAATCCAAATTGGTGCATGACAGCCATCGTATCGACAGCTGGATTCTTGCTACTTCCTAAGACCTTGAGGATAACCCCCTCGCCAACATGATAGGGGTCAGGGAATCGAACCAACTCGACGATGACTTTGTCCTGATCGTTCAATGGGAGACCGCGTATGTCGCCAACTTCAATCGGATGTTCGAGATTGGCCCCATCCAGCCAAACCAGGGACTTCCCGTCTACCAACTGATACGTGCCCGAGAATTCGCGGCGCGCACGTGCGACAATTGCCTCAACATTCCCCTCTACCTTGCCATCCTTGCCAGAGCGGACAATTCGAATCCGCACAGTGTCGCCGTCCATCGCGCCAAGTGTCGCTGGCGGCGGAATGAACACATCTTCTAATTTCAATTCTCCAGCCACCGGAGTTAACTTAACAAATCCGAAGTCACGCGATGGTGCAGTTCGGAAAATGCCGGTTACCTCTGCTCGCACCTTTTTCTCTCGAACAGGCTTCGAAGCGACTGAGACCGGGTTGCCTAACTCATCCGTTTCATCGCTATCCATTGACTCAGGGATGAAGCTTTTTTCTCGAAGCGGCTTTTCTGGCGCTTCTTGTATTGCCATGTTGGCTCTCAAGACCAAGTGATTTGGTCCAAACGACACTTGCCCGTCGCGGACGAGTTGTTTAATCGCACGTCGTAGGAGCCGATAATCGTCATCGGGTAACTTAAGACTTTTGTGGATGACTCTGGGTTTGCACGGCTTGTAATCATCCGCATAAACAAGTTTCAAGACTTGCTGAACAATAGGTTCTGAATTCATATCGCATTAGTATAACTGCTTTCCGAAACAAAACTAGTCCTTTGCCATCGCTAAAATCGTGGGTTGGCTTGTAGCGAAATTCGTTAAGTGTCTCGGCAACTTGCAGAGCGAGTAGAACGCTTGACGCGATAAGCTACCCCAGGTTTAAGGAAGTAGCACCAGAGCCCAACATGTTGGACCCGACCTGCCAATCCAACTAGGAGAGCTTAAGTATACCTTTGCTATCGCCGAAGCTATCTGCTTTGACACCGACTTGATTGAGCATCCACAAGTACAAATTGCACAAAGGTGTATCTTTGGGAAATCGCCAGTGCGATGCTTTCCTAATCTTGCCACCCGCTTTGCCTGCCATGATGATGGGCAAATCGTCGTGATTGTGTCGATCTCCGTCCGAGATCCCACTGCCATAGACGATCATGCAATTGTCGAGCAGTTTCCCGCCCGCTTCTTCGACATTTGCGAAATGATCCAGTAGGTAGGCGAAGTGCTGCATATGATACAAATTGATTTTCTGTACTTTGGCTTGTTTTTCGTCGCTCTTTCCATGATGCGACAAATCATGATGACTTTCGGGGGCACCAATCTCTGGATAGCCTCGCATGCTTCCTTCATTCGCGTACATGAATGTAAGAACACGCGTCGAGTCCGTTCGAATCGCGATGGCTGCCATATCCAGCATCAGCTTGCAATGCTCGCTCCAATCACGCGGTACGCCTGATGGGCGAGGGAAATTTGGAATCCCGTCTTCCCCGACCTTGAGCTTATCGGAATTAACCATTCGGTTCTCGACTTCACGAACAGCGTAAAGGTATTCATCGACCTTTCTTTGGTCTGCGATCCCTAGTTTTTTTTGCAGCGCCCTTGCATCCTCTTGAACAAAGTCGAGTACGCTTTTACGGCGTTCGATGCGTGCCGCACGATTCTTTCCCTCGCTTGCGTTGTCTCCATTGCCAAAAAGTCGATCAAAGACGGCCGAGGGGTCAATCTCTTTAGCCAATGGGCTTGTATCGTTGCGCCAAGCCAAATTGCTTGAGTAGGCGCATGAGTAACCGCTATCGCATTCGCCGGCCTGTGCCGATCCCTCCAGTCCCAATTCCAAAGATGCAAAACGAGTTTTAGCTCCGACCATTTGCGCTGCTACTTGGTCAACCGAGACGCTGTTTTTGATGTCGGCTCCATGCGTTTTTTTGGGGTGCGCACCGGTCAAAAAGGCGGCGCCAGAACGAGCGTGATCGCCCGCACCATCCTCATGTGCCCGGGCTCCGTCCAAGGTCAAACCGCTGAAGACCGAGATATACTCGCGATGCTTTGTAAGCGGCTCCATCGTCGCCGCAAATGCATATCCAGATCCTTCTGTCGTGGGTGTCCAAGCGGGCATATGCGCTCCATTAGGCACCATAAAAAACATGGATCGCGATGGGACTTGCGATTCTGCTGCCGTCAAACTTCGTACGGGCAACATGGCATCCAAAAATGGCAAACCCATGGCTGTGCCTATACCACGAAGAACTGTGCGCCTAGGTATTTGTTTCATAATTCGTCGCGAATGCCTTTGCGCTGAAATGGATCGCTAGTTACGATCTCAAAGAGTAGAACAGAGAATCGGTAATCGTCATTTGCCAGTTTTGCTTGTATTTTATCGATTGCGCAACGATCGTAGTATTCGAGTCCACGGCCCAAACCGTAGACCAACATCTTTTCGGCAAGGCAGCGCACAAATTTATCAGCGTTCTTGCCACTTAAGTTGCGAATGAGATCGCCCGGTCCGCTAATTTTGTCCCCATTGGGTAGCTCGCCCGACGGATCGATTGGCTGCCCGTAATCGATGGTTCGCCATCGACCTATCGCATCGTAATTCTCCAACGCGAGCCCGATGGGGTCCATTAGTTTGTGGCAGGATGCACAAGCCGCATTTTCACGATGCTGTTCCATTCGTTGACGAAGGGTACCTGTGAGTTCCGCTTTATCCAACTCGGGCACACCCGCAGGGGCAGGGGGCGGAGGAGTTCCAAGAATGTTTTCGAGTACCCACTTACCCCGCTTAACAGGACTAGTTCGAGTTGGATTGCTCGTAACGGCCAGGATAGAAGCATGGGTCAATAATCCCAATCGTTTGCGTCCCTTGGTCGATACCATTCGAAACTCTTCACCGTCGACTCCAGGGATGCTGTAGAACTTCGCAAGTTTATTGTTCATAAATGAATAGTCTGCATCGAGTAACCTCATGATGCTCTTATCCTCACGCATGATGTGTGCAAAGAACATGTAGGTTTCACGACGAGCTAGATCCCTGATCTCGTCATTCCAATCGCTAAAGATGTTCGCGTTCGGCGCAAATTGCTCAAGCTTGCGCAATGTTAGCCATTGGCCAGCAAAATTGGTAACGAATGCATTGGAATTCTTATGCTTGGCCATTCGTTCGATTTGTTGTTTGAGAATCATGGGATCTCGAAGCTGCTTCTTCTCAGCGACCGACCGAAGCTCTTGGTCGGGCATCGAACTCCAAAGAAAATAACTTAGGCGAGTCGCCAACTCGAAATCTGACAATAGCGGAAACTGGCCGGCCACCTGCGGCGTCGGCTCCTCCACTTTGAATAAGAAACTCGGAGAAACCAGTATCGCCTGCAGTGCGGCTTGCAAACCAGCTTCATAGGAATCTCCCGATTGCATGGCATCGTAGACTAGCAGCGAGAGTCGATTTACCTCTTCAGGGGTTGCGGGTCTTCGATAAGCTCTGCTTACAATCGGTTCGAGCACTTCCGTTGCGGCCCGCATCACTTCGGATTGCATTTTGTCCGGCAAGACTAGTAAGCTTGGCTTGGACTTTACAATTCGTTTGTGGCTCTCAGGCAACTTCGATTCAGGAATGGCATCGGCTATTTTCTGTCCTGTGAGCTTAAGGTCGTGGATCTCGATGTTCCTGTCCTCGGCTGGTTTGCCATTCTTTGCCTCGACCGCTTTGTCGTTCGTAAACTCCAAAGTTATCGTTCGCTTACCCGCGACGCGAATATCCAGGGGAACTAGAAAACTCTTTGGTCCAGATTTGCCCTCGGTTTTTACCAGCAGCTCTTTGACTTTTTTCCCATCCAGCCAGACCTGCATCCTCGGATATTCACCTGCTGCTGGGGTGCCAGTCAGTCCCATATGGAGCGTGTAAGCCCCTCGCCATCCGAGTTGTTCCTCGATGGTTATTTTTCCATTGGCATAAAAGGAGAATGTTGCCCCAAATGCTTTTCCAGCGGAGCCAGCCTGCAGATCGGCGGGCTTGCGAATCGATTCAAATATCGGCCCTGGTTCCGGAGCGACGATCGCTTTGCGGCTGATCGCTTCCGCTGCGTTCAAGTACTTTTCCATTAACAACGGCGGCAACGTTAGCACGTCTCCGATATTGTCGAATCCATACCCGACGTCGTCGCCAGGAAATCCTGTCGCAGGTGGGTAGTCCACACCCAACAAATCTCGCACGGTGTTTCTGTACTCGGCACGGTTTAATCGACGCAATGTGACGCTTCCCGGATTCGGCGTCTTGCCGCAGTCGATCTCGTTGATTGACGACTTGAGCCATTCGATGAGCCTTTCGCGATCCAATTTCGCCAAAGGGGCTGCCTCTTTGGGAGGCATGTCCTCCAATTCCAGACGCTGGATTACCTTTTCCCAGGTCTGGCGCTCCTTGAAGATGGACTTCGATGTTTTGAAATTACTAAGAGCAAGGCCGGCATCCGCCTCAGATCCGGAGTGGCATTCCAGGCAAGCTTTTTTTAGGATCGGTTGGATTCTTTCTAAAAACTCTTTGTCTCTAGCAGCCCAGTCGATTGCCTGGGCTCGCGGCATAGTTGACCACACTAGAGAATGGATCAATGTGATAACCATTGCCCAAAATCGGACGGAACACACGTTAAGATAAGGATTGAACATTACACCGATAATGCTTGGAGTGCGAACTTTTCAAACTGCGGACTTTTTTCGAATAGAGTTCATTCCATTTTACGTCCCTGACTAGACTTTACGATACAAAACAAGCGAACGAACCATGCAAATTGTACCTGCTACCGAATTGATTTCGAAAAAATGTGTACCCTGTGAGGGGGGAGTTGAGGCCTGCACCCTTGAACATTCGCAGAACCAACTGAATTGGCTTCCATGTTGGCTGTTGAGCATTGACGGGAAATGGATACATCGCAAGTTGAAGTTCAAGAACTTCGTTCAAGCCGTCTCTTGTATCAACAAAATCGCTGATTTAGCAGAAGCCGAAGCACACCATCCCGATATTCATTTAACAGGCTATCGCAATTTGGAGATTGCTATCTCAACGCATGCAATCGATGGGCTTAGCGAAAACGACTTCATTCTTGCTTCCAAGATCGACGTCTTGATTGCCGCCGAATACCCCAAAATTGCGGCCGACACAGGAAAGCCAGCCTAATGGGGCAAACGCCTCTCGATTCAACGAAGGACGCAAAAATTACAGAGCCAACGATCATTTCTTGCAAAGGGATTGAGTTGGCTTTTCGAGCAGGGAATACTCGCCAGTCGGTTCTCAACCATCTAAACCTCGAAGTAAAATCGGGGCAGATCGTCTCGTTGCTCGGCCCAAGCGGTTGCGGCAAGAGTACATTGCTGCGTGTCATTGCAGGCCTAATCGAACCGGACTCTGGTGAAGTTGTTGTGGACAATGAACCTGTGTGGAAGAACATGCCACGTTCGTCCCGCGAAAAATTGTCTTTCGTGTTCCAAGAGCCCGCCTTGCTGCCCTGGCGAACCGTCTGGCAAAACGTCATCCTTCCCTCGCAGATTCGACGTACACACAAATCGCCCGAGATTCGCGGATTCGTAGAGCACCTGCTGGGATTGGTTGGCTTTCAAAAATCGGACTGGCGAAAATTCCCAGCCCAACTGAGTGGAGGCATGAAAATGCGTGCTTCCATCGCACGAGCGATGTCGACACGACCGTCGATCCTGCTCCTGGATGAACCTTTTGCTGCCCTTGATGACATGTTGCGTTCGAAGCTCAACGACTTGTTACTCGCGATCGCAGCGGAGCAAAAGTGCACTATGCTCTTCGTAACTCATAATATTTCCGAAGCCATTTACTTGAGTGATGCGATCGCAATCATGAGCCAAGGGCGAATCGCGGAGCGAATGCAGATCCCTTTTTCTTTTCCTCGACAAGCTGACCTTCGCAGTACTGGTGAATTCGCAGCCTGCTACGGTCAAGTTGTAGTTTCGATGTCCAAGGGGCATGCATGAACAGTTCCGCGAAGACATTGCTAACCTATTTGGCGCCCGTATTGGTTTTCGCTTGCGTTGCAACCATTTGGCACTTTCTCGTTTTATGGCTCAAAGTCCCCAGCATCATACTACCTAGTCCTATCGCGGTCTTGAACGCCCTGTGGCTCGAACGATCTATTTTGCTCAAGGCAAGCTGGGTGACACTCCAAGCGGCTGCGACGGGACTCTTCTGCAGCGCAATAGTAGGTAGCTTGGTTGCGGTTGTCTTCAGTCAGTCATCACTATTACGCGTAGCCCTATATCCCTACGTTATCTTTCTGCAAACGGTTCCGATCGTGGCGATCGCTCCGCTCTTGATTATCTGGTCAGGGAACAACTTCAGGACCATTGTTTTGGTAGCGACGATTATCAGCATCTTCCCCGTGATCGCCAACGTTACTAGCGGTCTGCTTTCCATCAACGAGAACCTGCGAGAGCTCTTTAGAATGCAATCCGCAACACGTTGGCAAATGCTCACAATGCTTCGCATTCCAGCCGCGGTACCGCAGTTGGTATTGGGGCTTCGGATCAGCTCCGGGCTGTCGGTCATTGGAGCGATTGTCGCCGAATTTTTTGTCGGCAATAGCGGCGAGTATGATGGTCTCGGGACGATCATGACTGCCAGACAAGCAAATTTAAAGACCGCCGAATTGATAGCAGCTTTGATGGCATGCACTTGCTTGGGCATTCTACTGTTTGCTTGTGTCAATCTTCTCAGTGCAACCCTTCTCAGACGATGGACCCGATCCTCGGGGTTTGAATCGGATTCGCAGTGAATAACAAGTTATTCGAATGAAGTGCCAAACGAAACTTTGGCTGACATGACACTCCCAAAACGAAACCGTCGCAATACTCACATCAATGGCGTTCACTACCATTGGGTCAAAGGCGCTCGTGGCGATAACGGTCGTGGTGTGGTGACCGTTCAGCAAGCAAAGGGAAATGGGGCGAAACTGATGATTGACCCCTTTGGACAACTAAGAGACCACGAAGTACCGGACGTAATACGTTTTGCACTATCCGCTGGTTGGAGGCCTACTGAAGAGGGCCCTGCAATGTGGGTAGGATTCATGGACTCAGAAGATCCCAATACTCGATTCGTGTTGCGAAATGCGGCAGATCCGCCATACTGGCATGATCTTGACCGAGGCAATCCGCCGTTCGCCAATGCAAAGAACGGACACTGTAACGTTTGGGGGACACAGCCCATTTAAGTTTCATCTCATTAATGGAAGCTAACGAGCCGGCAGAAGGACGCCTGTCTTCCTTTGGGTCAGTCATACACTCAAACAAAAGCTGTGTCCTTGGCTGCTTTCCCGTACGTCGTACTCGTACTCAGTGAAACGGTACTCGTACTCGTACTCGAAAGGACACAGATGGCAGAACCGATCTTCGACCACGAACGCTTGGACGTTTATCGACTTGAGATCGAATACGTTACTTCATCCTACCGAATCGCGAAATCGCTTAGTGGCCCCGAACGTCATGCACGCGATCAATGGTTGCGAGCCGCTCAATCGATTCCGCTGAATATCGTAGAGGGCAACGGTAAACAAAGCCTTAAGGATAAAAACCGATTCTTTGAGATAGCTCGTGGTTCGGCTTTGGAATGCGCTGCAATCCACGATATACTTCTTTCGTTTGATGCGATCGATGCGGACCTGAATCGAGTTGACAAAACCAATCTGAAACGGATCGTGTCGATGTTGACTCGATTGATCTAGCGTACTGAGACTGTTTCGGAGGGATCGCTCGAGTACGAGTACAAGTACCGCGATGCTGAGTACGAGTACGAGAAGAAGCACGAACAATGTGGTGCACCGAAAGCGCCGCCGGTGCTTTCCTGATTTTTTGAGGCGTGGTCCCCGGCGACATCGCTGACCACGGTCGTTCGTTGCGGTAGAATGCTTTCATGGATATCGTCTACATTGAAACATCTGTGATCAGGCATGCAACGGCTCGACCGAGTTCGGATCCAACAACGTTCGCGTTGCAACAGCAGGCAAGACGTTGGTTGAAAGAACAACGGCCATTGTATGACGTTGTTACTTCTCAACTAGTGATTGATGAGGCATCCCTTGGCGATCCTGATGCTGTAAAACGCCGATTGGAGGCGTTGGACGGAATACCTGTGTTGCCTGCGAATGCAGACGTGAATTCGGTCGCCGATGAGATCATTAGGCGGCACATGATGCCCGCCGATGCGAGGCTTGATGCTTTGCACGTAGCCACAGCTGCACTTGCCGGAGTACAATACCTACTAACACAGAATTGCACACACATCGCCAACGCGACCGAATTGCCTCGAATCTATAAGCTGCTCAACGAGCTTGGGCTGTCCGGGATGCTGGTTTGTGCGCCACTTGAGTTTTTTGGTGGGACATGACTACACAGAACCCAGTATTGGATGAACTTCATGCAGCAAGGCGCAAAATCTTAGCTGATTGCAATGGCGATACGCTTGCTTACCTCAGGGATGCTCAGACAAGGTTAGAAAAATCGGGGAGACCGATCTGGCAGGGCAAGCAACGAACAAAGCATTGCATCGAAGTCGCCGATCAGCCGCTTCCTGATGGTGGCTCAACTTCGGCGGCTCGGTGACGGCTGCCGTTCTGTTGATGAGGGAACCATGCGCTTCAGATATTCACTCCGCACATTCCTCGTTTGCGTTGCAATGACGGCAACTATGGTCGCGGTATGGCTAAACCGCGCAAGCAGACAAAAGGCCGCCGTGGAAAAGCTTCTTGCGTCTGGAGCATGGGTCTACTTTGATGATGCCGCCGTACCGATGAAGAATGATGATTCAGGCATGTTTTTGCATTTGTTCAGTTCGGTCAAGCTGATAACATTAAGACCTACGGTCGAAGATTGCGCGGACGACCAACTGGAAATCGTCGCCGATCTTCCTTCGCTTAAACAACTGACGATATGGCCTGGACAGACAGGCACTACTCTCGATTTACGTGCTCCAGGGGGACTAACTGATCGAGGCGTTCGAACAATCACTGACCGATTAACTCATCTTGAACACTTGGGTGTTACGGCAGCAGACTGCAGTGACGAATCTCTTACAGAGCTAAAGAATCGGCTTCAACAAACGAGATATATTCACGTTACAATGCGAGATCCAAAGCGAGAGCAACTCTTTGTCGAACGACAATAACGAAACAGAACAATCCGATGGACACCAAGCGGCGGATCGACCGCCTTGACTTTTAGATACTTTACTACCCGCCGCTGGGTCATCGGTGGCGTTCCATCTTCACAGTACTCAATTCAGCGCGTAGGCGCTAAAACGTTTGTCGCAAAGGAGAGAGGTTTCCGCGTAGCGAGCGCAGAGCATCCTGCGCTTCTTCCGCGAATCCCACCGGCTTGTCCGGTCGGATCGTTAGGCTCCTCGCTACCAATCGCAAGCCAATTGTGTACATAATCTGCCCGTTCCCGTTGA
>JANMGH010000171.1:0-9983 GCA_031374515.1 Pirellula sp.
CGCCAGCTGTTCAAGCCGAGAATCGGTGAGGTCACCGGCTGCGAAGGCCCACAGTTCAGTTGATTCGGGACAGGCAAGATGCTGTTCACTGGTCATATACAAAGTCCAAGAGCTTACACGGATAATCGCGAACCACCAAACATTCTAACGCGAGCCCGTTACACCCCATTTTCCAACGGTTTTGGCAAATTTCGAGGATCGTGGTGCGGGAGTGTAACGCTGTTTCGTTAGTATGATTGTCGCAAAGCTGTACTACGCGACCGCGACCAGAGATGTTCACTAACAAAACACTTGCGAAAATTGACACCAGCGAATCAGAAAGTCGACGTGAGAACATCAACATCGCAAGAGAATCCACAAAGTGAACCAGCCTTGAGAAGTCAATGATGAACCCTTCGATCACGATAACCGTAAATCATGACTTATCTCGAAAAGCTATCAACCCAATCACGAAAACCAACTGGGAAGGTTTGGGCGTCGTGCCTGACATCCCGACGTCCCTTGAGGACACGCTTGAGAAGTCCCACGAACTGGCAAGAGTCGCTGCAACGAAGCATGGAATCGACCGGAAGCAACTGCACGAAGATCTGTCGGTAAAATTGGTTGCGATTTTGGTTCCTTTGATCCCAAAAGCGGCGAAGAGGCCGTTTATGAGACCTTGAAAAGGTGCGAACAAGCTGGTTTGCTGGGGCGAGAAATGATCAATGGTATTGGGTACGATAGGACTGGTTCATTGCCCAAAAAATCGCTTGTCAATGTTCTAATCCTCCCAAGTTTGCAGCTTCGAGACCAAACCCTTCAACTGTTCCCGTCTTTTCTCAAAAAGCGCGAACATCGCAAGAATCAAAATCCCCATCACGATCCCGCTTACATACCACACCCAAGTCTGCGCCAAATCCACTGCCGCATGCCAAATCACAGTAAACATAGCCACACACAGAAACATCAGTCCAAGCCAAAGCATCGCCCGAATCCGCAACGCAATCCCAGCAAAAATCCCACCAATCGAAAGACCAGCCAATACGATCGGAAGCCACGGTGCCGCCGAGATCCCCTGAATGAAAACTTCTGCTGTCGATGCAACGTAAATACTCCCCGTCGCAATGTACCTACCAGCCGCTACCTGTTCCCTCGGCAAACGTTCACGAAGTACCTGAAGAATTACAAGAATACAAAGCGCCGGTGGAATGACCCACAATTGCGGATGATCCACAAAACGGAAGTCCGTGCTATGCAATGCATACCAAAGCGCACCATTGCCTGTGACGACACTCGCGCCCCAATAGAGCATCGATTTGCGAAGATACCCAAACGAAGCATAGGCAATCGACGCACACAACAGAGAAACGCCATAATCAACCTGCGATGGAACAAGCCAATGGGTCAGCAATGGCAATATCGGCAATACCATACCGGACCTCTCCAACGGTTCAGACAATACACGGAATTTCGTCCGCTTTGACCACTCCGAGACCCCTAATCCGACAAACGCTAGCCCGATAATCAAAAGTGGCCAAATGGCTTGGACCCATCCCCCGAACAACCATGGCATCGTCAGCCGCATGTGCATTACCAACAAGATCAAAAGCGCTTCGCTCACATAAACGTAGGCCGTTCGGCCCCTTTCTGTCAAACCGAACGGGTCACGCCCCGGTATCAAGGCCGCAGCCAGGCTCGCCGCAATCGACGCGATCAGAGCGAGGAGAATGCAGACAATTGCAGCAAAAGACATCTTGACATGCAACGCTTCGTAACCCAGCGACCATTCCGAAACCAACACAACGCAGACACCCACCGCCGCTGCACCCAGCAAGTAGGGCATCAGCGACAATGCAGCTTCACACCACCGCTCAGACAGCCCGATCCATTTGATCAATGCATAACCATAGACCATCCCCATCAGCGCAGTGCTAAGGCTCGCGTAAGACAGTCGATTGAGGACGTTGATGTTCTCGATGGAATCAAAATGCCATCCCAAAGCAACCGCAGCGAAAACACCAAAAATCAATGCAATAAAACGCATGATTCGCGAACCGTCATCTGTATCAATGCCCTCCGCAACTGCTAAACGATTGTCTTTGTATCGCGCAAGCAACCCCACTGCCAACGCCACCGCCATGATCGCTTGCGAAGAAGCCAGCCGAAGAGGCTGCGATTCACATAAAAACTGAGCCGCGATCGCTAGCCCAGCAACTCCAAATGCAAGTAGCGTATTTGCGACAATGACGACCATCGATCCACTACCAGCCGCAAGTGCTGGCAGAAGCTTCATTCGATTGGCATCGTCCCGGATCCGGTCACTCGCTCTACAAACAAAGCTACTTGCAAGGCAGAATGCAGCAAATCCCAGCGTGGAAATCCAATGCAATTCCTTTGGTGCGGCATGCACAAATTGAAAGAATAAGATGACAGAACACAACGCACTCACGTACACCATGAGATCGGTCACCTTGGTCGGTCGCGTCCAGTATCGGGCGATGCTGCCAACCAAAGAAACTAGAATGGCAAACGCGTAGTACCAGGCCGAGAAGGGAGGCCGTAATGCATTGAGACTCCCCAAATACCAGACGGAGCTTATCACGGCTAGCAAGCAAATTGCCGCTCCATGCAGAAACCGCATGGACGTCGCAAACCCTGCAAGCGAACAGAAGAAACTCATCAGAACCGCAGTGCTGATTTGCAACAGCAACGTGTTTGTGACGCGATCCATTGGGGACGCGCCGCCCCAAAAAGACAACGTATGGACGAGCGCCGCGGTCTGTGCCGCTACAATCGCACCAACTGCAAATGCAAAACGTCCAGTTCTCCACCCGATAATCAGCGATATCGCCGAGACAGCCAAAAGGATACTTGATGCGTGCAATTCGATATTACCAATGGGCAGCAAACGAAGAGCCAGAAGGAAGCTTTGCACCAATGGTAACGACATGGCAATGCTTTCGCCCAAGTTGCCAATCAAACGACCATCGATCGCCTTCGCTGGCTTCGCGACCAACCACGCCATGAACGCTCCACAGCCGAGCAGTACTACGCAAGGTAACTCGATTGCGAGTGTTGCATTGCTGGCGACTCCAGCAAGACAACCTGACGTGAGAAATGACACTGCGACAAACCACCAATGCCATATCGTTTCTTTGGTCGCGGACCAGTTTGCCGCACAAGCAACTCCCACGGATACGACGCCTAGCAACGCAAACATTTCGAGTCGATTCAAAATCGTCCCGCTAATGAACATTAAGATTGCTGTCAGGCAAACACTTGCACCCAAAAAACCATTCGCGATTTGCAGCAAATTCCCCCGCCATAGGTTTCGAAACTTTTCCAAGTCTGCGCTTGTTGCAACTCGAGACAACCAGCCCAGCGGCTTCCTTTGCGAATACCAATTCCAAACCAACGCAAATCCTCCGTTGATGATGGTCAATGTAGCCAGCAAACCGATCCAAGCAGTCGGCTTGAGCCCTTCGGACTTGAATGTCAACATAAACCCAGCCAGCCCCGACAAGAGCAAAACGAGACATGACGCAAACGCCATCAAAGGACTACGTCGAACAACGGAGTTCGCAATAAGTCCGACAGCAAAGATTGAAATCGGAATCGCGTAGGACAAAGCCAAGCCAATGCGTATAAAGATGCTGTTCCCGTTGGGACCAGTAAAAGGATGCGCGACCAACGCCAAAACAATTTGCAATACAAACCAAGCTACAAAGGGAGCAACCAGCATGACCGTGACTGTTATGCCATATTTCCCCGGTCCCGATTTGACAGACGCTCGACCTGCGAGCAAAAACACCGCCCCACCACAAACCGCTAGGAATCCAGTGCAGCTCCAAACCACGAACCCCGCGGAATTGAACATAAAGTGAGGTACCGTCCCGGCAACCACGACGACTCCCAACAAGATCAGTGGGATTAGCAGGCTTGCAACTAGGGTCGCAAAATAGGAATCAAAGCGAGCCGTCAGACTCTCCGGCGCCAAAGTCTCCTTGCTTGCTCGAACCACATACCAACCGCAAAGAACAAAACATCCAATCCCAAATGCAATGCTCGTCGTCCACCTCAAGGCCGACGCCACTGCAATATCCGACTCCCAACGAGTCGCCAAAGATATCGCGATGGATAGAATGCAAATGATCAGCCCACACGACCTTAGCCGACTAGGCTGGCTCCAATTGCCAACCGCCAGACTTAAGCACAAGGTGCACCAAAGCCAAAACATACGCGGCAAGCCAGCGACACCGATTGCGATGCTCTCCGCATTCCAACCCGCAGCCCAATGCGGTATTTCCGTGATTTCAAGCTCCGCAATATCCGGCACAAGTCGCGTTACTGTTTCTCCTGCTACCGCAAATTGGACGGACTGAGTGCTGGTTAGCCCATCCCGCGGCATCAACTCCTGTACGCTTCCAGGCACCGCACCGTAGTATGCCAAACAAACGAAACCAATTACCGCAAGCATCGAAAGCCAGGGAGCAATCGAATAATCGTTCAAAGCGATGAACCGTTGTCGCATTCTTTTGAAACGTGAAGACGAAGCTTCTGCCGTTTGCAATTTGCTTTCCCAGCGTTCAACAATCGCCACAGCAAGCAAGCCCAGTGAAGCGAAGATCGCGATCCACGCAATATCCAATTGAATCGACATGGGATGGACAAAACCGTACGGATTGTGTTCATACCAACTCTGATTCTTGGCATAATGATGAACCCACACCAGTCCGGCGGTCATCCCGAGGAGTTGCGCAATGGACCATGCTACCGCTTTTGACTCCAGCCATGATATTGCAACCCAAATCGCTGCCAACAGAACGATTTCCATTACGCCAATCAACAGGACCTCAGGACGCGACGCTCCCGATTCGCTCATTGCAAGCCACAAAAGAGCAATCGCAAGGTCCAAAATCGCGATCCCACGATACCAAGCTGCCAACGGTTCGAGTGCAGCTTTTTGTTTCTGCCCAGAATTGCCGAGCATCGACTGACGAGCGGACTGCGCAACAATCAGTATCAATGCGGCGTCGGTTAGCGACCAAAACGTCGACGCCAGTAACCCCGCTTCTTGCAACCAACCAAACGCGATCCCTTGGAAGCATGCTGCAACAACGAAGGCGCCCGCAATAGCATCGAGAGCCTTCAATCCTCTCACGGAAGACACGACGATCATTACGATCGCATAGACTAAGTAGATCAGTGAAACGCTTGTTGCGTATTCGTATCGTCCGAATCCAAAAACGGTCAGCAAGATTGTGCCGACGATGCCGTTCAGCCCACCCGATTTAAGTGCGACCAAACCATACTCAGACCGATCCAGTTTAGATAACATGGCTGATAATGCTAAGCAGACTGCACTCCAGGCCACGAGAACGAAGCCGGTGTCAGCCGAAGCAAGTCCTCGCAACATATTCTGCCAGTTGTCGTCGAGCAAAGCCACATGTCCACGAGCCACATGCCATCCTATTACCGCAATGCAGCCACCGATCATGTACCATACGAATCCCAGCTTGGATGATTGAATCTCCAAGGTAACGCAGGCAACTAGCACCCCAATGCCAATCAAGCTGGCGACCATCAAAAGCGGCATTGGCCACGCAAGCACCACACCAAAACAGGCAAAACCAATCGCGAATGAACCTAGCAGGATCGATGTAAGTGATAGCTGCGATTTTTTCGGTGCTCGAAGTCCGATTGAAATGGAATAGATCAGCGATGGAATTGCAGCAAGCCAAAACAATGGGCTGAGATAATGAATGGACTGAAGTGGTGTTCGACTACAACCCAAGAGCAATCCGAATGCAATTAGATAGCCAAATGAGCCTAATCCCAGTAGCCGCAACAACGCATTGGTCTCAGACCTGTCAGGATGGAACAGGGATCGCTTGCCTATCAACATGCAGATAACGTAAAAGCTGACCAAAGCTCCAGCACAAACCGATAGAAATAGCGTGCCAGAATCCGCATCGACCAGTCGGCGGACTAGCAAGTTGGCGATGGCAAAACCCACTACCGTAGCGGTCGTGATGGCTTCGCATTGCGGCGTGACTACCTTGGCCGCAAACCACGCGAGACAACCGAGCAGTCCGAGCGAAAGGCACTCACCAATGACAGTCCACCAATCCCACGGTGCCCCAAGAGTGAAAATTGCGAATGCTAAGAAGTTCAAAGGTAGCAGCAGCAAACCGATCATCAAAATCCCGCGGCTCGTGGTCGGAAGCTTCCATCGATGGCAAGCGTTCAGCCCCAGCCCCAGGATTGCTGCGTTGATGCCAGTGAAGATGGAGAACTTGAGCCATGGCCTCGACGCAATGTGTTCCCAAAAACTGAGAACCAGGGCCGTCGAACAACAGAGGATAAGCAGTCCACCGGCAAGCTCGCCCCACTGAATGTTCTTTTCTTCCATGAAGGCATTAAGCCATTTGCTCCACGTTTGCTTGATCTGAGCCATTCGCGGTTCAGCAGGTTTCGGCAACGCGAGGTATTCGCGATCGAGCGCGTGCGGTTGTGGGGGCGGGGACGGTTGCGAAACCACAGGGCCTAGGACGGGCGGGAACGCCGGTGACGCAGCGCTGATTGGGCTGACGGCCGACGGGTCCGGAAACGATGGTAACGGAGTGGCATTTGGAGTGCCTAGGATTGGCACAAGCTCCGCATCAACAATCGTTGGATCATCAACTGTCGTTGCCGCTAACGTTACTGGATTGAGCGTGCCCCCGGTTGCTTCCACATTTGCGGGCAGACCATTCCTACGTGGAAGTGGGCTAGCTTTTGTAAGTGAGACCGTTACCGGTTGTAGCGGCTGGGTCGGCTTCGCAGAACTTGTCCTCGCTTCACCCGATGGAAACTGGTCAAGTTGTTGAAGTGCCGCAGTACCTCGGTCGAAGGATTCTTTATCGATAATGCCCCGTTCGTATGCGGCGTCGAGCGCATATTGGCAAACCCGTGTCGCTGTGGCGCGACTAACCGGACGGCTTGTCCAGCCACACTTGCGGCAAGCTTTGTCGGATCCGGATAGTTGCTCTTTGCAGTCGGGACAAGAACGTTTGCTGATGCCATGTAGGAGCGATAGGCATAGTACCCAAATACCATGGCCAGTCGCAGCCCATATGATCAGGAAGGTCGAAAAGGCCAGCAATAAGAAAGGTAGTTGCTCCATGGTCAACCTTGCGATTTGGACAGAGACAGGTGCGAACGGACAGCAATTAAATTTGCCTTCAGCTCAAGAGGATAGATGGGAATTCCTGAAAGTGGGCGAACAAACCTATCAATTTGAACTTTAGGGCTAAATGTAAGGGTTAAACTGAGGCTTGCGGGCCAAACTATTAACGTGTCAAGTTTGAGATTCCGGTTTCACAGTGTCCCAAAATTCGGGCTTCGATGCAGGTGCCGAAACGCGATTTCAGTCCGGCAAAATGGCTCTCTATTGGCTCGTTGGACATCACTAGCCGATCCACATACGAGTAAGATGGACAACAGTATAGGACGCATTGCAATTCGGATTGAGAGTTCTTTCCCTGATGATGGTGTTTGTCGCGCACGCAAGCGCAAAGCCTCATTTCGCAATGCGGCTCGCTAATGCGGATGTAAAGGTTGTAGCCGCTTGGTGCCCTTTTCTAATATCGATCTGTTACGACGAGAACGACGGGATGACCACGCACGAGGAGACTCACGTCGGTGCCCGAACTCAGCCAGAGAGAATTTATTGTAGGCCATTATCTTAAGGCTTCGACAAGAGGTTTCCCATGTGGGAGTGCAAAAAGTGCCGCGAATCCAAATGTCCTAAGTGCGGGGCGCGAAAAATGATTCCCGCTGTACGCATTCTCGATCGGGACGGCGAGGGGAGTGAGAAGAGCCTATCGGTCCGGCTGGACCGAAATCCTGATGCATGGGTCTTCAAGCGTAAGGAGCTGGTCGAACTGAAGGCACACACCTGTGGTGCGTGCGGTTACGTGGAATTGTACGTCACGAACCCCGAGGTACTTTGGTCCGCTTACGAAGATCAGGGAGAGACGTAAATCGGGTAAGGATGCCCGATTCCGGGCACCCTCCCCATACCACCTCTTTCAATGGTTAGACCATCCGCAATGCTGACACAGTCGAGCAACTCCAACATTTCCACAAGTGGGACTACGGCGACACTGTGGGCGTGGACGTAGCCCTATTTTGGAAGACAGCAATACAACAAAATAGCCCAACCACTGTGGGCGTTGGCGCTGGCCCGATTCGACTAGACTTCCGATAAGAGTTGCGAAAGCGGACGTTCTCATCCGGCCATCTGCAACGAAAGAGCCCGATCACCACGAAGCGGCGGCTCGATCGATTTTCCGAGACCAGCCCAGAACTCGATTTGCCCTGCAATACTCCGCTGCGAAAACGGCACGACAGCACGAGCATCATCGACCAATTCGTCCGAGAGTTTGACCGTTTGACCCATAATAAAATGCTCCAATTCAATGGTAGCATTTTGCTACCCGCAAGTCCAGTTCGTACCGGTTGCGACCGAAAAGTTTGAATACGGCTGCTTTCGGGCATCGCAAAAACATCCCTAAAACCGAAGCCCACCCAGCGTGTTCTTACGGATCGAGTCGAGCCAAGGGGCGTGGTAGAGATGGCTGATCTCTACCAAAAAAGCGAGAGCTAGAGAGATTGCCGCCCGCGCCACTAAAGGCCGAGAAGCCAGTAGCGTGCTGACCAAAAAACAGCATCACCCACAGCGAGTCCCCGGCGTACTCGGCAAAGAACGTTGGCAGAAAACTTCGATAGCGGCGCGACGCCAATCCCGATAATAGGACAGCGATCGCGCATAGCAAATAGATATACCGTTCTGATCTGATCAATCTTGGATCTTGCGAGTGACGCAAATGGAACTCGCTACTGGTTGTTTGGTCCGGTAGCAACGGACAATTCCTGCATTTCTATGATCCGTGGTGTCAAAGCGACGATCATGGTAGTCTCTGCGTCGGCACCTGGCTTATTATCGAATACGCGAGGAATAGCCACGACAATCGATTCTCCCGCTGCAAGCTTCACCGATGAGCTTAATTCATACTGCTCTGTTGCCGGCACTTGCACCGTGAATTGAGGTTCCGCGTTATCCCAACTCCGAAACGGCAAGTTCGCGTAAGAGACCTTACCAATGCTTGATACCTTGACTTTGAAGTCTAAGATAATGCTGTCCTCATCGGCAGCTTTCGGTATGAGTGCAATACTCAGCCCTTCGTCCAGAACCGAAACGACTGGCTGTATTCTACCATCGGCTTTCGGATCAACGCCCGTAACGAAGGGATGTTGGGCCTGATCCATTATGACCGCTGTTTGACCATCAAACATTGTAACCTTCGGCGCAAACAAGATATTGCCTCGTCGGTCTGCCGATACAGTTCGAATCAACTGTGCTAACTCCGCTTCGTCGATTCGAGCGGCAATGGCTGGTCCTAGCCCTCGGACGGCCAACCCTTCAATTCTTCGTTTGGCCCACTCAATCGAACTAGCAGTCTTATTGTTGGTTTGAATGAACCTTGTTTCGATGGTAATCTGTCCAGGCTCGCCATCCTTCCAAACATCCAGTGTTTGCTTCAGTAATTGATGTTGGCTAGCGGTTAGTTCTGCTGACAGCGTTTTGCCATCGACATGTAATTTTTCCTTCATCCATGGCGGCAAGGGAATCCAAGTAGTCAACTGTTCCAGCGGCGTTTTCTCTGTCCGTTTTGGGCCCTTGGGCATCGTTTCAAAGATGGAGGTTACGTCATATTCCTGAACGGAAACTGGACCACCAAGTTGCTGCTCACTAAACGGATCCAACAACTCATGCTGAACTCGCAACCCGATTGAATCGCTTAGAACCAAATGGACTTCCGGCATTTTGTTATCCATCGCCTCCCTAGCGTCAGTCAGGCCGACTAGTGCAATTGCCCCCACAAGCCGAACGGCCTGTCAACCAAGTGCCTATCCGCGGGGCTTGTGGGGGCAATTGCACTAGTCGGCCTGACTGACGC
>JANMGH010000174.1:0-38437 GCA_031374515.1 Pirellula sp.
AGAACCAAAGGCGTTTGGATTGAATTCCATTCGAATGCCACCTTCTTGATAGTTGCCGCCAAACAGCTCTTCGAATGCACTTGGGTTCCCAGTCGGAAATGGAGCGTTACCACCGCGTCGGTCGATCAAGTTGCTACCAACGCCTAGCCATCGATAATTCAAGGACAAGTTGACATCGGGAAGTGCTTGATTTTTGGCGGACATGAGCTCGAGTTCGCGTTGCTTGATATTCCACTTTTGGTTCCGCACGTCGATGTTCCTGCACAGGGTCTCACCGCGAGCGGTATCCCAATCAAATTCAGCCAAGCCAATTGCAGGTTTATCCGAGGGTCGAATCAACCGACCGTCGTTAGCTGCCCAGCCCATGAGAAGACGAAGATTTTGTTCACGACCGTAGAGTCCTGGGTCATTTCCTTGCGTTCCACCACCAGCAAGCGCCGCATCCAATTGGGCTTTGAATTGGTGATAGGTGACCCGTGCTTGTGCTTCCTCGTTCTTTGCGGATGTACTCAACTTGGCGTTGGCTATTTTCCATGCAACGCCAGCACTATCGACTGCGATTCTCGCTGTCTCCACATTGAAATACGCGGCACACAAATCCCAGTATGCGAACTCGACGTCACGGACCAAATTGCGGATGCGCTCTTCGTACTGGCCAATCGAGATGTCTTCATTGATACGTGCCAAAATGATTGGAATGCGGTTGACCAAGGCACCGCGACCTCGCATCAGAGGATGTTGCACTTGAGCTTCGAAGATCTGCGTGTAGTCGGTTGGAACGGCGCGTCCAAAGTTGCCAACGCCAGCCGACTGCGTTGGGATGTTGTTGAAACCGACGATCGTTTGAGAGCGAATCGTACCGATGCCACCGGTCGCAAGCCTTTTGGAGATTGCCGATTGAGCGGTGGTGTCGCGCGATACAAACTGTTGCGGATTGAATACGTTGCCCGCACCCACGTTTCGAGCTCGGTCCGTGGTATTGAATGAGATGAACGAGGTATACTGAGCATCAAATTCACTCAATGCATCTTCCACTCCGCCCACTTGATTGGCGCGTGATGCACCACGCGGAGCGACCCGATTCCCATTCTGATCGGTCACTGCGGGCTGCGAGTTGGTCGTCGTCGCAGTGATGGCCGGATCGCTGGACGTCGACAATTGTTGGGACTGACTGGAAAGCACCGTCGAAGCCATATCGGCATTCTGACGCTGCGACCCTGGCAACGTGTGAACGACATGAGTGTTGTTCAACGCATAGGAAATACATTCCTCCAGAGTGAGATCGAGCATTTCGAAGTTCTGGTTGTTGAGCGAGAACGGCTCGTGCGAATGGATGGCTTCCGGCAGTGGTTCGGAATTGAGATCGACGTACTCAATTTGATGAGCGCGATCTATGTAGTGAGCCAAGTCACTGCGTTCGCCCAAAAAGAATGGCTGAGTAGGATGACAACCGGTCAGCAATACGCAACCGATCTGTAAGCCAGCGAACCATCGATAAAGGTAGCGTTTCATGAGCCAGGAGGTCCCGTCGATCGACGTGTTTCGAGCCGCGTTGACGAAGTCCTACCTACGAAGAGGCGGACCCCATCCAATACATCCAACCCGATCGCCACCAAGCAATCAAGAATGCATGCATTCGCTTTTCGATACTTGTGTTAGGTACCCCCCTAACGCACTTATCGTTCGCGACAAACCCAAAGGTCTGGTTGCAAACTATTAGCACACGTAGGTTATCGGCACTCCCTTTGGTGGACTTTAACGATTAAGCGGAATTTCCCAATTGGCATGTTTGGGCGCATGAACAGACTGAGAATAAGATCGCAGCCGTCAAAAACAGCAACCACAACCAAACTCCAACTCCCAGCAAGCCGAATGGCGCTAATTGTCGTTCGAGGGAATAGTGCAAGATCAATAA
This sequence comes from Pirellula sp., assembly GCA_031374515.1. Lineage (GTDB taxonomy): Bacteria > Planctomycetota > Planctomycetia > Pirellulales > Pirellulaceae > JBKCUI01. The sequence continues at coordinate 1,916 of JANMGH010000174.1, forward strand.
GAAAGAGGGGGCGATAGTGAACCATCGAAAATGGAGTCGTTTGGACTCTGGCCGCAATTCCATTAGCCACCTTGGGAGCCATACAACTGCCGGCCACATGGCCATAAAGTAGTGTCCGCGCGCTATCGGAACGACCAGTAGCGTTGCAGTGTTGGCAAGAGCGAATGCAAGCAGCAACTGTCTTTCATTCCCCTTCCATAAGATTGCAAGCAATGCGATTAGGGTCGATGCAACGGCCACATAGCGAACACTGGTCAATACAAATTGCCCTCGAGGCGAGTCCATTGGGGACCCTTGAAATGCGTAATGAACCCTGTTTCCCAGGAGCCAAAATCCATTCATGGGACTCTGGTTTTTTATCGAATGGCTATCGCCTGCAAAAGGGTCGCTGGATAGCTGGTTTGCCCGCGACAAAACCTCGCGTCGCCAGACATCCAAATGACTCTGATTTGGCTGCCATCCGATGATCATTGCTGGCAATATCCATATCCCAACTAGGAATCCAGAGAACAACCCAAAGGTCATTGAAAGCGGCCTCGCGAGTGGTATAGAATTCGTGGTGCCACTGCGACGTAGGTTGAACGAAAGAAGTCCAAACAATAGGACCACGGTTGGCAACGCGGGCGACAATTTCAATATGACAGCACTCGCCAAGACAGCCCCACCCAAAAATGAAGCCGTTCGGGTGGGTTGAACGAGAATAAGTCGTCCTCCTAGCAATGTTAGATACAGTTGGAGGATCCCCACCTGCCCGCGCTGCAAGCAATTGAATGTTGCAATGCTAAAACCAATCACGCATGCGAGCCCACCCCATGCCGCTATTCGCCCCGCGTTTTCAGGCCGAATACAGGGAAAAGCCCATCGATCGAGGATTGCAAATTCTCGAAAAACGCCATAAAGGCATGCAACGCTGATCCAAAACCAAATGGCGCATTGAAAACCCTCTGGGAGGACAGAGAGAGGCGAAACCAAGAGCGCAAAAGGTGGCAAATATAAGTAGCTCCATCCACGCGCGTTGCTGACTGCGTAGGGACTCTTGCCCGCAAGTGCTGCTTCCCCCGCAGCGGTATAAACCGTGAAGTCGGTACGATGCAAGTGCGGGCTTGCTTTATCCAAGTTTCCTCGCGGCCAGACGTCTACCCAACACCAAATACCTAGAACGGTCAATACGAGGATAACTTCATAGGGGCTCGAAAACACCTTGGAGCGACCTAAATTTCCCTTGGGGAGGATTGTCGACGATGGCAAAGCGAGCCTCTACTTTTCTATCGAAAAAAAATATGACGAAGGACTTGCACTTCGAACTCGCCTGCAAAAGAGACTCGGGAAAAGCGATTCGCAGTGAACCATCGCGTATTGACGCTCTCTCGCATGTTGCCTGCTACAACAAAATGGTGAGTCACTTTTGTAGAGTATCAGGTTTTACATTTCTGGATGCATGCATTGCGATCTGTGTCCATTGAATCGGCAATACTTAAACAAATTAAATGTAGTTTGACGACGTTCCGCATGTTTTTGCGTAAAATGGGGTCTGACGTTTTATCCATTTAGCGCGTCCAGAACTGTGCTTTGACCCTCGTAACCAATTCCAATCCCATCGACAACACACTTAATCAAACCGTTGGCGAGCAAATGCGAGCCGAAGAGCTCAGCCTGCGCGCTACGGTACCGCCGGCACAAGTGCCTGGCTACCGCCTTGAGAGGTTGCTAGGGCAAGGTGCGTTCGGTCAAGTTTGGGTTGGCAACAATCTCAACACAGGTCGTACCGTCGCGATCAAATTTTATTTGCATCGCTCGGGTGTCAATTGGTCATCTCTGACGCGCGAAGTCAAGAACCTTGTGAGCATGGCGGGCAACAGGTTTATAGTGCAGGTGCTGGAAGTAGGATGGGATGCAGAACCTCCGTACTATGTGATGGAGTACTTGGAAAATGGATCGCTGGATGATTTGATTCGAGCTCGAGGCGCTATGGCGCCCTCCAAGGCTGTTGAACTTTTTTCCGACATCGCCATAGGATTGAACCACTCGCATGGAAAAGGGGTTTTGCATTGTGACCTCAAGCCGGCAAATGTACTACTGGATCAAGACTGGTTGCCGCGGCTAGCAGACTTTGGGCAAAGCCGATTGTCCAACGAACAAACTCCCTCATTGGGAACGCTCTTTTACATGGCTCCCGAACAAGCAGACCTCAATGCCGTTCCGGACGCGCGTTGGGACGTATATGCATTGGGGGCAATTTTCTACTGCATGATCGTCGGCAGTCCTCCCTACAAGACACCCGACACGGTGACAACGCTAGACACTGCAGCCAGCTTGCCCGAACGACTCAAACGGTATCGGGATACCATTTTCAAAAGTCATTTCCCGCGAGCTCATCATCGAGTGCGAGGAATGGATCGTTGGCTAATCGGAATTGTCGATCGCTGCATCGCCAAGAAGCCGGAAGATCGCTTTGCTAACGTCCAACAGGTATTGGCCGCGATCGAGCGAAGGCAGATGGCTCGTTTGCGTCGACCTCTCATGCTGCTCGGGATCGTTGGTCCGATTTTACTTTTGGCAGTCATGGGGTTTTTTGCATGGCGAGGTGTTCTGATTGCAGGGAGTGGAACATCCGAAAAGCTTCGCGAATGGGCTTTGCAGAGTAATCTCTTTGCGGCCAAATTCGCTGCCCGCACGCTCGAATCCGAAATGGCGTCTTTGTTCAAGTTGATTGAGGAAGACGCTCGACGACCTGAACTGGAGAGCGCATTTGTATCGTGCGTCGATGAAGCGGGAGACGACCTGCTCCATTCACTCGCCACCGATCGCACACCTACGGAAAGCCAAGCAAGACTAGGTGCACTTGCAAGTCGAATCAAGCTCGAGGAGTACCTGTCCGAACGATTATCCGAATTAGGACCACAGATCGCCAACCCGAAGAAGCCGGCCCGTTTTGACAGTATGTTTATCACAGACCGTTTTGGAACAATGCTGGCGGGAGCATTTCCCTCGGACCGTATTTCCAATCCGATCGGCGCCAATGTCGCGTATCGAAGCTATTTCTCTGGCCAATCTCGCGACTTGGAAGAGACTACACCGCGTCGCAATATCGCAAGAACAACTTCATCGACTTTAAGCGTACCGTTCAAATCAAAGACAACGAATAAAAACAAAATCGCGATTTCTACACCAATTTCGGTCTCGCGTAAAATGAATCCGAGCAACCAAAAAGACGAACCCATTGAACCGTCGGACAAAGAGGTCAATGCGGATAAAGGGGAGGAGGTTGAACAGATTGAGGGACTGTTGGTTTTGACCATCAACGTCGGTGACTTTGAACTCCTTTCCGAAGATGACGGCAAGAATCGTTTCGCTGTCCTCGTTGATGGACATGAAGGGAATAGAGACGGATCAGGAACTCGCGAAGGGACCCTTTTGCAACACCCTATTTTCAAAATTGCTTCCCGCGATGAGGATGAGCAGGTGATCCAATTCCAAATCGAGGAGAAAATGCTCGACAAACTACAGGATGGTGGCACGCTCGAATACGAGGATCCAGTCTCGACGGATCCGCGAGGACGGGACTTCGAAGGCAAGTGGATTGCAGCCATGCAACGCGTGGAAGTTTCACGAAGAGGTTCTGATTCCCAAGAAAAGAAACAATCCACCAAACTGTGGGTCTTAGTGCAAGAACGCGCCGACTCCATCACAGCGCCTGTTGCGTCGATGGTTAATCGACTGATCGGCGAAGGACTGGTCGCTCTTTTGGCGCTTCTGGCCGTTGTTAGCATGCTTTGGGTGGTTGTGCTTTGGGTGATGCGGTTGCCCGACAGTTTTGCGGCCGCTGTGCGCACTCGAAGCGGTGGAAGCTCCGAAATGTCTGCCAGTGCCAACGACGCTACCTTAGATGCGGAACGATAGAGAAACTAAACACCGCTAATCGCAAAAATAGTATTTTTCATCCCCAAAGCACTTTCAATGAAACTTTTTAGAGGAATCTGTTAAGAACGACGTTAGCGGCGGCTTAGACTACCTTGCAGGCCTAAAAAGTGGTTTTCCGCAGGCTTCATCCCAATTTAATAGCGCAATTCGAATACCTGTGCTGCCTGGCATTTTTCTTCTTGTTTTCTTGCTTTTCTTGGAAAAAACCCTCGCGAAAATAGCGATTCAGTGGATGATAAGGCGACCTCGAAACGGTATCGGTGGCCCGCCTGTGAATTTATAAAGTGGCGGTGCGAAACACCTCGACGTTCAGCGAGTCCTTCATGATGTCGCAACCGGATTGAACATGGCAGATCAAAAGACCTCGACGTTTTCTCGTTTACGGAAATCCCCCTCGCCTCTATTGCTCTCGCCAAAAGCAATGGAATTCACGCTTGCTAAAGAAAGGATGCGATGCGATAGGCACGGCCATTTTTTTTCGTTGTTAGTTCTTCAGTTGCCTTATGATATCTCGCGTATTCAATTGCAGCTGCTGGCAAAAATACTGCACCGACGATTGCGTATTACGGACGAAAAAGGAATGCTCTTAAAAGGAGGGATTGGTGTCTTGCTGCCAATGACGGATATCCATGGCGCCAAGGTAGTCATGAATGCAATCTCGCATTCAGCACTGAGAAACGGCATTGATATTGATGCCGAGATTTTTACCTATTCCGGAAGCGACAACTTTGCGCCACCGCGCGTTACTGAGTCGGACTCAAACACTATGTTTGAAAATGAATCCAGCCAGGACGAAACCAATACGGAAACCTCTCATCAACAATTTCCATCCTCCACGACGACTTTGCCAGTCTTGATGAAGAAGTTTATTCGTGCAGACGACAAATCCCAAAATCGAAGCGCTGCAGCAGGAGAATTGGTTTCCACAAGTACACTGACCTCTACTCATCTTTGCCCTCGTTATCCCAAGTGGAAGCGTGGAATGGACATCTGCTGTGCTTCGATAGGTCTTTTGATTTCTATGCCGATTATTGTTCTTTCTGCGATCGCCATCAAAACAACCTCCAAGGGACCCGTTTTTTTTCGTCAAATGCGATCCGGGCAATTTGGAAATGCGTTCCCCGTTTACAAATTGCGGACCATGGTAGTGGATGCGGAAGAACTCAAAGAAACGCTTCAGGTGTTGAATGAAAGAGACGGTCCCGCCTTCAAAATGAAGAATGACCCTCGCGTTACTCGCGTTGGAGGGATCCTCCGAAAAACTGGACTGGATGAACTCCCGCAACTTTGGAACGTTTTGGTAGGGCACATGGCTATTGTTGGACCCCGGCCACTCCCATGCAACGAGGATGCGAAATGTGAAATATGGCAACGGCGTCGGCTGGACACCAAACCGGGCCTAACATGTGTCTGGCAAATATCCAAATCAAGAAGAATTTCCTTCGCCGATTGGATGAGGATGGACTTGCGATACGCAGACCGCCGAACCATTGGAGGGGACATTAGCCTGATGTTCAAAACGGTTAAGGCGGTGTTTTTGGGCCGAGTTGGGCACTGAATAAATAAAGTCCTTTGGAATTCAAAAGGGTGCTATAGTGAGGTCTATACCCTCTTCTATTTTCGCCTACAACCCAATCCGTTATGCCACGCGAACGAGTAGTGCTAGCGATGAGCGGCGGTGTTGACTCCAGTGTCGCAGCTCATTTGTTAATCGAAAAGCAATACGACGTCATCGGCGTATTCATGCGACACGGCGAGAAATCGAGCGCCGCTTGCGAACTGGATTCCGGCAAACCGAATCCGTTGTTGCCCATTCTTCAGGGGCGACTGGATCATAAACAGGGATGTTGTAGTGCAAGCGATGCGGCGGATGCCCGACGTGTGGCCGACAAGTTTGGTATTCCTTTCTATGCGTTGGATCTTGAAGCCGACTTTAAACGCATCGTCGATTACTTCGTGGAAGAGTACCAGAACGGTCGGACCCCCAATCCGTGTGCGCAATGCAACAACTGGCTCAAATTTGGGCGCCTGTTTGATTATGCCGACGCAGTTGGAGCTGGCTTTGTTGCGACAGGCCACTACGCTCAAATGCGTCCATCGGCGGACGCGGGGCAACCGCCGGAGTTGCATCGAGGCTTGGATGAAGGCAAGGACCAGGCGTACGTCCTAACAGGCATCCATCGCTCTCTTTTGCCTCGCATGTTGCTGCCCATCGGGGGCTTTCAAAAAGCGGAGATCCGTCGAATGGCAACGCAAATTGGACTGCGAGTTGCCGATAAGAAAGACAGTCAAGAGATTTGTTTCGTGACCTCGGGGGCACATGCCCAATTTGTTCGAGACAAATCACACGTCTCGACCGCAGGTAACATTGTCACGTCCGATGGACGGATCGTCGGCTCACATGCAGGAATCGAAGGTTTTACCGTCGGACAGCGAAAAGGGACCGGAGTCGCTATGGGTTCCCCTTATTACGTGACCGACATCCTGCCTGAGTCCTCGCAAGTCGTGATCGGTCCGATATCGGAATTGGCGAGATCTTGGTTGATTGCGGATGATTCGAATTGGTTAGTGGATTTTCCCATGGGATCCATTTTGGAGGGCGAGGTGCAAATTCGATACAATTCTGGTCCGGAGCCGGCAACGGTTACTAGGATTTCGGAAAAGCAGTTTCGAGTGGATTTCCGAGATCCTAGTTATGCGGTTTCTCCAGGTCAATTGGCAGCGGTATTTGACGGCTCGAGGGCTTTAGGCAGCGGTTGGATCAGAAAAACGGGCTGAGTAATTGGGGCGCTGCGAATATTCCTGAGTAGACCCTGTTGCTATCGAAGGGGGTTTGAGTTCACAATAGCTCTACAAATGGCTTTAAAACTTGGCTCCACCAACCAAACGACCCAAAATGCATTTCTTTGCTCAGCAGAATTTCGACGGTATCAACGTGCAATCCTTAATTATGATCGGGTTGCTCATCGCTGCGTTGGTTGCCGGTTTAATCAGCTTGGTTGTCTTCTGGAATTTCGGGAGCCTTTGGCTTCAAGCCAAAACAAGCGGTGCGGATGTGACCATGTCCAGCCTCGTTGGCATGTACTTTCGACAAGTGCGTTCGCAAGTGATCGTCAACGCCAAAATCATGGCGGCACAGGCTGGCTTGGACATCAACCGTGCAAATGGAATCAGCACGCAGCGTCTTGAAGCACACTTTCTCGCCGAGGGGAATGTGATGAATGTGATCAACGCCATCATTGCCGCCCATCGTGCTGGAATCGATTTGGACTTCGATCGAGCAGCCGCCATTGACCTTGCAGGTCGCGACGTGCTCGATGCGGTTCGAACGTCGGTTCACCCTCGCGTTATCGATTGTCCCGATCCGAAGCATAGCGGCAGTGGATTCCTGTCTGCGATCGCTCGCAACGGAATTGAGTTACGAGTCAAGGCGCGTGTTACGGTGAGAACGAACTTGGAGCAGTTGATCGGTGGCGCCACAGAGGAAACCGTCATCGCACGTGTCGGCGAGAGCATCATTAGTTCCATCGGTTCTTCCGAGACCCATTTGGTGGTATTGGAAAATCCAAACCTCATCTCGAGAACCGTTCTGAAACGTGGACTGGACAATCAAACTGCGTTCACGATCGTGTCGATCGATATTGCCCACATCGAGGTTGGTCAAAACATCGGGGCTAGGCTTCGTGCAGACCAAGCAGAAGCAGACGTACGTATGGCTCGCGCTCAAGCAGAACAACGACGTTCCGAAGCCATCGCTTCGGAACAAGTGATGAAAGCCAAAGTCGCAGAAAACAGAGCCAATCTGGTGCTAGCCGAATCCGAAGTCCCCAAAGCGATGGCAAAGGCATTTGTCGCTGGGCATTTTCAAGCGACAAATGCCACCTAGTAATGGGCAGTACTCGTATCGTTTTGCTCCAATCGAGCAAGAGTACCATTGAAGAAGTTCTATTCGCCGACTAAGGCTTTGAGAAACGCTCGAAAATCATCGCGTTCGCGGATAGGATCCAGATCGTTGTCACGCATGAGGTTCTCCAATCGTTGCTTCTGTTTGAAGTAGTCCTTGGTCATTAGCTCATTGAGCAGTTCGACTGCCCTTGTCGCATATGCATCTTGCATTTCAATGACCTTTGTGGATGCTAAAGCGTATGCGCAAGCTACGTTGTATTTGACATCAGCGCGAACGCTCGGCTTTGAATTTTTTAGCAATCTTTCTGCGGTCAATTCGAACTCGTCTAGTTTACCAGCCTTGATCTCTCCGACCCACTGCACGGATTGCTGCATCGAATTGAATCCACTTACCCATTCCAAATTGGGGTTGTCTCGGGAAACTTCGGCTAACAGCTCCATAGCATTCTTTTCGTCTTCTTTGGCATTCGTTTCTTCCTTGAAATAGCGATGAAGATTGGCTCGTGAGCGAATGGACTGAATTTTCTGCAGTCGATACGGAAACGCTTTTGGGTTGACCAACAACAACTGATCAAATAGTTCGATGCCTTCGCGTATCCGCGCTAGTCCTAGTTCCTTTTCTTCATCCGTTTTTCCGCGGAGACCACCAACGATTCCGCGTTGGACGGCGACAATAGCACGCGTGTACTTGTATTGTGCTGCATGTCTCGTATTTGGCGGAGGTTGCCCTTTGAGCACTTCTAAAAGCTGCCACGCTTCTTCGTAACACTTGGATGCAACCTCAAATTCGCTATTCGAAAGCGAATAGGCTCCTTCCACCGTCAAGGAAAAACCGAAAGCGAGTCGTTCGACATAACCACCCATGTCTTTCTCACCAAGTTTGCGAGCCAACAGCATCAGGCCTTTGAGAGCACTCCGACCGACCTCGGGTTCTATTGCCAGCAAAAAATAGGCTTGATGTGATTGCGCCTCGACTAAACGAATTTGGAATTCGCGATTGTTTGCTTCTAGATCGCATGCAGCGCTCGCCAGTTCGATGGCCGCAGTGTAGTTTGCTGCCGCCTCCGTATAGTTACCGGACAATGCGTTGATGTCGCCCATTGCGCTTGCAACTTCGGAACAGGACGACCGGTAGCCAGGCACCTGTGGAAACTCAGCGATGAGCCGTTTGTAGATCGCATCGGATTTCTTCGCGGCCTTCAGACTTGAGTCTAAGCTATTTAGCAAGAGATAAGCTTCCGATACTCGCGACTGCGCCTTTGCAGCTTCGAATTGAACACGAGAATCCTGTTTGTTTTCTTCTCCGAAGCTCTCGTAGAAAGTAACCGCATCCTCGAGAACGCGTTGCCTTTCCTCTTGCAGCTCAGGGCGGGTTGCCCAACGTTCACTGGCAGTACGAACCATCATTTGGTCGACCGCCTCGATGGCCTTGTCTAGTCTCTTCTCAGCCAACGCACGTTGCGTTTTTGCTTCCTCCGTTGCTTGAATCGCGAAGTCCCGTTCGTATTGCAATCTCCGATTAGAAGTGTAAATGGTCCCAACGACGGAACCAATGGCAGCCAGTACAACGACACCCATGAGTGCAACGGTCGGATGTCGCCACAACCAACGGCTGCCTCTCTCAACCCCTGATATTGGCCTAGCCACTATGGGCTCACCAGCCAAATAGCGATTCAACTCAGCTTGCATCTCGCTCGCCGAAGCGAATCGTTTGGAAGGTGACTTTTCAATTGCTTTGAGGCAAATCGTTTCAAGATCGCGTGGCACCGACGGATTCAATTGTCGAGGAGCAATCGGTGGCTCCTTGATGACTTGAATAATGGTATCGATCGGGTTGGCGGACTGAAACGGAGGTCGACCCGTAAGCATGCAATAGAGGATCGCTCCTAGCGAATAGACATCGGAGAGTGGACCTACATTTGCAACGCGGCCATCGGCTTGCTCAGGCGGCATATAGCTCGGCGTCCCAAGCACTTGTCCCGTACCCGTCAAATCGGAGTTGCCATCGATCTGTTTTGCTAAACCAAAATCGGTAACTTTGGGGACCAAGCCAAAGCCGAAATGGGAGGATCGATTCTCGCGGGGATTACTTGAGGGCAACGAGCTTCCTTGCGCTTTCGCGTCGAATCTCTCTGCACGACTGTTCGTTACAGCGCCTTTGATAGTCGAGTTCGAATGCCCTTTTTCACTATCCTGTCCGAGTGAAAATTTTTCCGTTGCTAGCAGAATGTTAGCAGGCTTCAAATCGCGATGAATCAAACCGCGATCGTGCGCGTATTGAATTGCATCACACACTCGAGCTAAATACTCCGCAGCCATCTTCGGAGGGAGGGGCCCATCCTTGAGGACATTGGCTAAACTCGGGCCATCCACGTAGCCCATCGAAAAGAAGTGCTGCCCGTTGTAGCTTCCGATCTCATAGATTGGAACAATCGCAGGATGATCCAGGCTTGCCGCTGATTCCGCTTCCAAATAGAATCGTTTGACATCGTCGCCGCTTGCAAGTTTCCCTGATAGGATCATCTTCAAGGCAACGATACGATTCAGGCTAATCTGTTTGGCTTGGTAAACTATCCCCATCCCCCCTCGTGCGATCTCGCGAAGGATTTGGTAGTCGCCAAAAGCCTGGCCCAACAGATCGAGTGAAATGGGCTTTTGTTGGGAGCCAGGGGCAAGCGTTGCTGCTTCGGAATCAACGGACTCTAAATGATCCATCGTTGCTTCGACAACTTCGAATTCCTTTCGCTCTTCACTGCTTCCCTTGCCGTTCGGCATCAAGATCGATCTTTCACAATTACTATTGCAATCAGCGCCAACGGCAATTCTCGCATAGTGTTCTGAGGCTTTGCGAAAATCCATTCTATGTCAACGACAGCATAGCCAACGAATAGGCAAATCGCAAGACTTTTCAGTCACAAGCGACTGCGCTGCCCCCTTGGCAAATACGACCGCTGGCTGCAACTCGAAGTGCGATTTACGTTGCGTCCAGTTCGTATTCCGATAGCTTGGCAAAAAGTCGCAATTGACATGTACCGACCTGCCTAGCAAAATTGCGTGCGTTTATTGAGAGTGCCAGGAACGGGAAACAGGGGGGGCTTGTATGCGAAATCAGCCAGCTTTTAAAGCATCGTTTGCTTATCAAGAGGACGTTTTGGCACTTCCCGTCATGGATCTAGACGTTGCATCGCAGTGGTATTCCAAAAGTTTCGGAATGGTGGAGGTAGAGCGGCACGATCAGCCAGCGCCGACGGTGATCCTTGATCGGGATGGCACGCGCATTGGTTTTTCGATCAACGGTGGCGATGCTTCGCAAGACGGGGCGGCGATTCTTGTGTCAGGCATCCACGAATTGAAGAAGGAACTTGAATCCAACGGAGTGAAGACCGGTGACCTGCAAATCGAGGAACGTGCTGGCAGGAAGCTTCACGTGTTTTTCGTAGTCGCTCCCGATGGCCTATGCTACTACTTTCATCAGCCTATAGATGTGCAATGAACTGTCGGAAAAGCAATTGCATTTTACCGTAAAACGACACTTGCCCTAGCATCCAAGCTACTTGATTTCCATCCGACCTCCACGCTTCAGAAACACCGAACCAAGCGATTGAGTCCATCGTCGCGTTAAATCATTGCCCGATTCTAAAACCGGCCGCAAATTGCCCCGACTTGAAAGATCCATTGGCAAAGATAAACGACTCGATTTCTGCTGGTCGTGATTGCTAAATAACTCTATTTTGTCAGCTGCTACAGGGTTCAATAGGCTCAACTTATCCCTGCCACTAGCGCTCAGAAGTTGAATGATTGCAGTGTCTACAGCCGTTGCAATGGAATGAGGGATAGCAGTTGACGTTGATCGATTCCGGAATGCGTCGCCAGCCCCGTCGATGGTTGTTTGAATATTCAAGCCGCTTCGCAAATCAGAGTGCAGGCCAAGCGCGCTGAGTGACGCAACGTAGCCAGGCGTTTTGGCACCATCACCGTCCACGAAACCGTTTGGCACTTCGCCGATTCCATCGCTTGGCTCTTCGCTCGCATTGCGCCAAAGCTCATTGGTGACGACCGCGTTGCTTAAATCAACACCCGAATCGACTTGGACAACAAGGGCTCCGTTTCCAGTCGACATGTCGGTTTGAGTTGGTTCCATTGTGGGTGCATTGTTTACTGCGACGGCGGCGGAAACGGACCCATTTTGGATGGTAATGCTAACGCGTGCAGTGTTGTTGGATGTGTTGGATTCCAGAATGTTACCCCCAGGGTTCACGGACATCTCCAACCAATAATTGCCGTTTGCAATACCCGTGATATCGATCCACTGCCCATCTAAACTGGCATCATAGACATCGGAGTAGCCAACACTGATCCCTTGAGTCTGGCCACAACTGTTTCCACCGCGACCATGGACTCTGCCCGCGATTGCGGTTGCGCCAGGAAAAGGCTGCCTGATATTGATTAAGCAAAAGCTGGTCTTTCCACCGCTGGCAACAATTTGTTCGCCCGGTGTTGTCGTACGCAGGTTATAAGTCGCGAATCCTTCGAAGTGAATATGGCCGTGCTGCGAGTGATAAACAAAATCGCCGGCCAAACGATCACGGCTAACGTTGCCAACCTGGTAAACTCGTTGAAATACTTGCTGGCTTGTACCGGACGTTGCTCCACCCCAGATTTCGAGCGGCCCCAAGCCGATGTTGGCTGATTCAGTCGAAAATCGCATAAGCATTCGACCAGGAATTTCGTTCGTATCAATGCTCAATCGTTCGAGCATCGTCGCCCCTACCGGAACCAAATCGGGCAAATAGTCCTGAATCGTATTGTCGTTGTCTACGATCGTGATGGTTACTTCTCGGTCCGTCCCCAAGAGAGCGCCTCCACTCGGATTCAGTATTTGAAACTGAAATGATTCCAATTGCTCATTGAGTGTGTCGTTGACGATTGGAATTGAAACCGTCTTGGTCAGTTCCCCATTTGCAAAGGACAATGTCCCTTGTGTCGAAGTAAAATCCGCGGCTGAAGCCGTTCCTGCGATCGTTCGATATCCAACTGTCACGGCCCCCGTTCGCCCTTGAGTTCTCGTTACAGTGACTACAGCCGACCCTGCCGACTCATCGAGATTGATGCTCGTGGGAGCAACGGAAAGAGTTCCGGGTAACGTTGGGAAGACTTCGATTACCACGTCATCGATAGCTGCCTCGACGAGACTACCACTCCCTGCATCGGTCGCTTGTACAAGCAATCGGATCGTCTTTCCAGCAAATAAAGACAGGTTGACTTTGGCCTCTCTCCAACTTGCATACCGAGTCGTACCACTGCCCGCTTGGTGAAAGACTCGCTGCGTGGTTGTGCCCGATACTACCGACATGCTAAAGGAATCGGAGCTCGAAGAAGACTTATGCGCAAAATTGTAGAAGAAGCGCAGTTCGATATCCGCGTTGGCTGGAAGAGAAATTTGAGGAGATTGGGCACTCGTGACTCCACCGTCGACATCGTAAGCGTCTGCATTTGCGCCAGCAGCCAGCCCGGTAACAAGTGCGCGCGGCGAGTTTCGTCCAGAGCCAAATTGAACCGTCCCACTAGACGTTGTCTGCTGTGGTGATCCCGTTTCCCAGAAACCGCTTGTCGCCGTGTCTGTTGAGGACGGATTCCGCGTCCATTGTGCTGCTCCCTCAAATGCTTCGGAGTAAGCGTACCCTTGCGTGACTTGATCGTTATCGATAATCGTAACAACTTGAGTCGCAATCGTCCCTAATGTAGCTCCGCCACCTGGATTAAAGAGAGTCAGGGAAAAAAGCTCCGCGCTCTCGACGATATTGTCGTCGACGATACTAAGTGTTATCGCCAACGATGTGATGCCTTCTGCGAACAGTAACGTACCAGAGACGGGCGTAAAGTCTGCATTCGTAGCGGTGCCAGCCGCGGTCGCATAGTCGACTTGCACTGGTCCGTCGGAACCGACGGTTCGAAAGACCACGATGCTTAGCTGGCCCTGATTTTCATTCACGGAAAGCGAGCTAACCGTCAGCGAGAAAGCCCCCGGCACCTGCCCGTATGCAAAGTATCCATTGCTATGCAACGTTTCATTTTGACGATAGCCGGGTGTCACGCCGTCTTCGACTCGCCAGGTTCCAGTGGAATAGACGTTGGGCGCTTCGGTTTCAAAGCGCACTCCGTCGATAGTAATGTAATCAACAACTAGGTTTAGATCGACTCCGTTCGCGGAATCATAAAAATCGTTGGTGAAGAATACCTGGACTTCGTTGGCGGTGACGGTCTCGGAGGCTAGAAACGTATAACTTGCAAATGATGTGGTGGCGATAAAACTCGACACCAGCGCGCCATTGACTCGCAATTCTCCGCGCTCTCCACCCTGATTGCCCCGCGCTCGCACTTCAATCAGCGAAAATGAATACTGGAAATAGCCACCGGACTGCAGGTATTCACTTTGTCGGAAGCCGGGCACAACTCCATCCTCCGCTCGCCATGTCCCTGTCGAGTATACGTTGGGCGCCTCCGTTTCGAACCGCACTCCATCGATCGCAATTGCGTCGATACGAACATTTCGATCGAGTCCGGTGACTGGATCATAAAGATCGTTAGTAAAGGCCACGCGCACTCGGTCCGGAGTGAGAATTCCCGCTGTTGTATGCGCGTAAGTAGCAAACTGATTTGTCAGAACGTTACCACCAACGTTGTTCCAAGTGGCTACCGGCACACTATCAATCAATAGCTGAATAGTCTCTTGGTGCGTTTCACCCGCCGCGAAGACTTGAACCATAGCCATCATGTGGCGAGGTTCCAAACCATCCATCAAAAGCCTTCGGTTTGAACGGCGTGGTGTTCTTTCGCGACCATTGCTTTGCGACATGTTGCTGCTTTCTATTGTTTGCGTATTCACGGCATTAAACCACGCTCAACGACAGAGTGTACTCAAACGGCAAGCTGAAAACCAATCTGGGAAGTACTAAATACTGAGGGAGCAAAAACGCCCTTTAGACGCGGAGCCACTACACCGAAATAGCTACCCGCGTCCTCTAAATCCCGCTGCTTCGAACCGCTGATTGCTTAGCTTCCCACTACTACACAGCGATTGTTTATTGCCGCACGGCAAGCCAGGGATATTTTTTGTGTTGGAATCCCGTACGCCGTGCCGCGGTTCGTTCGTGCTTTTCGGCTAGATGCGTCAATTGCCACGATGGCTGCCGCCTTCCGTTTGTAATTCTTCAATTGCGAAAACGCTTCACTCCGCGTCCAGGTGTCACTGCAATGGCCCCAGCCTACGGACGGAATACCGGCCCGGATGGAAAAAGCAAACGAAACAAATCCAGGACGAACAAACTTCTGGACCGAAGTGTGCTTTGTGCTGTTACCCGCCCCCACAGTCGCCCCAAATTGCTGCGCGGCGCAAACTATCACGGCGATTTCGGCAACAAAAAAACCCTGCATTTTACAGGGTTCTAATGGAGTCCGGGGGGGTATTGATGCCCCCTTCAATAGGCCCAGTAGGGCTCGAACCTACGACCTACGGATTAGAAAACGATTCGGGTTTTCGTCAAAAAACTCTGTTTTTCTTGGAAAAAAGGGGCTTTTCACGTCGAATCACCCTGGGTAAAGCATAGCAAATCTACGCAAAAAAAGCAACGATCCTGAGTGTGTACCGCTTTGAAGTAGGTAATTACCGTTTTGGTAAAATGGCAGTTTCCAGCACTCAAATCAACGGGCCAAAGTGCTAAGCGGCGGCTTTCAAAACGCGGAACCTCGGGAGGAGACCTCGAATATCTTAACGAACTTGACGATGTTCAGGCTTCCTGCAGATTCCAACCTGTTTCGCTTTGTGCACCAACAAAAATCAACATGCCTGCCAAGACTCGATACAGCAACACCGCAATATACAAGAAGCGAGACGCAAATCAGTAGTCTACTGACTCGCGCGTCGGGAAATCCGCCAATCGGAAGGAAACCTAGCGGGTCAATGGTGTAATACGAGTCATGAACGTTAACACTTTGAGTAGATTGGTAACGCCTTGGCATACCTGACTCTCTCAAGAGCAACGCCGCATTGATGATTCCTATCCCAGCAATCCTCTGACTCTCCACCGTGCCACTCGATAGCTTCTTCTATCGTAATGGCGCGTCCGTCGTGCAAATAGGGACCTGAGTCCCGCACACCCCAAAGCGGCGGCGTTTTCCATTCTCGTTGCAATGCGTCCCAACGCGTGGCATACGACAGGTTATATTCCATATCGCTCGGATTAGCCTGAACGAGTGGGAATTGCGGCTTGTGAGGACGCCTGATCATGTAGGGATGTGGAAGGATATCGCCAAAACCCGTTGCTGGCCCGTAAGCGACGAATCTTGGACGACGCGTTGACGACCGATTCCCAACGGAAAGCAAATCTCCTGTGGACATATCGAACGCATCAGGCAAGTTGGAATCGAGGCTGTTACAATTGCGATGGTCCTGAAACGCATTGTGAGCACGCATATGACCGACGTCACCCGTATCCTTTCGCAGATTGAATCTGGTGATCCGTCGGCTGCGGAGCATTTGTTGCCGTTGGTTTATGATGAGTTACGGATACTGGCTGCGGTGAGAATGACTCAAGATAGCCCTGGACAAACTCTTCAACCCACTGCGCTGGTACATGAGGCGTATCTGCGTCTGGTTGACGTCGACCTAGCTCAACAATGGAACAGTCGCGGACACTTCTTCGCTGCCGCCGCCGAAGCCATGCGTCGGATATTAGTAGAACGTGCCAGGCAGAAAAAGAGCTTGAAACAAGGTGGCCAGTGGCAATAAACTAGTTGAAATTTCAAACGCGGGCAGCTTTGTTGGGTTCGATCTCCATGGTACGCGGCTATTCACAGTCGCAAGTGCAGATAGTCTCAATGTATGGGATCGAAAGACGGGCGACTTAATGTGTGTAATTAGGTCGCCCACGAGGTCCGTTTTTTCATCCCCATCGCTAAGTGGCGATGGACATCTGATAACCATTAGGAATTTACGGTTTGTCAACATCTTGGACATTCGACCTGCAAACGATCTAGTCAACATCGAAAGAGAAAGTCAATCTCTCGTTGCTTACCTTCTCAAGTTTCCATTCGAGCAAAGACCTATGCTTTTGACCCACCGATCCGACCTAGTTTCACAACTTCGTGGCCTGAATTGCATTTCAGAGTCGGTCAAAAACGAGTCGATTCGACTTATCAACGAAACACTGCCACCTAGTACAGAGAGTCGTGAGTTTGCACTTGTCGCAGGACAGTTGCTTGACGGTATTGATCTTACGAAGCCGAAGCGGCTCGATGAAGTTGCAAGTGGGGATAAACGAAGAAAGGCTGGAGCCATGACAGCACCAGCCTTTTCGTTTACTTGTGGGTAGGATTTTGTTCGCTACCACTCGTCAAAGTTGCGGGAGCCAGACTCCGTTCAATCGCAAAACAGAGAGTTTAAGTCGCGGGATGGAGAGCAGCCTTTGGAGTTCGGCTCGGTGTGAGAGTCGGACAATCCCTAAACCTCGCTACGCTCGGTTTCGAGCTCGGTCTTGCAGTGTGCTCGTCAGCTTTTGAAGTGAATCAAGGTCTAGCTTTTGTAAATCTCCTACCTCAGACAATGCGAGCCCGAGAATTCCCTCGAGGGTGCGAATCAGCCTGATCTCGCCCTCTATTTGGCCTTCGAGGTGCGCTTGATTGAGCGCCCATTGTCGGTCTCTCATCGCCTTTTCTCGTGCGTCGTACATCGTCTTATCCTCGGTTATCTCTGCTATTTTCGTGATCGTTTGCGTTGCCAATTGCATCGCTGCTTCCGGAAACAGCTTCAGCAGTGCTTCCGGTTCGTATTCGTGAGCATGCAAGAACCAGTACAGCCAACGGTCCCGCATGCTGGCTGTGGCTAAGTCGGCTTCTAGTAGATTATACCTGCCAAGCTCGAGCGTGTGAATTTCAATCGTGTTATTCAGGACGCGGCCGGATTCTTGATCGGTCAAACGAAACGCGTGGTGCACGCTTTTCGCGTCTTTCCACAGGATGCCATTAACTAGGCAAATACAGTACACGGGATGAAGCTCGGTGTAGTCGTCTCCAGCCTTCAATTGACCCGCGTACATTTCGCAACCGTAAAACACAACTCGCTGGACTAGCCCTTCGAAAATGTTCACTTGCATTTCGATGTCATAGATTGCGCCATTCGCGTCTGTGGCCTTAATGTCCAAAATGGACAACTTGTCGTCCAAGAAATCCTGCATGTTGTAGGGATTGACGATGACAACGTCGACGATCGGAACACCTAAACAGAGAACCGCGTTCAGAAAGCTGATTAGCGACAATTTGTTGGTATCCGAACCAAAAATCTTCTTGAAAGCGAAATCGTTAATCGGTCGTATCCCAATACGCATACTTCGAATAGCCTCCGTGATAACTGGCGGAAACGCTCCAGTATACCAACCATGCTCGTGGCGGCCGCTGCGAGGGCCAAATTCCATTGTCAAGAATCGACTCTAGATCGCTTCGTCAGAGGACACGGACAGATTCACTAATGATTTCACCTAAACGTGTCCAGCGATCCTACGACCATCGGCTTCGTCAGTTTGTCTGTATGACCGGAGATACAGACAGTGCCAGGAGAATTGGCGTGCCTCGCTCGACGGCCAACGGCTGGCTCCAACCTAGAGCACAACCGGTCATGTCGCTATCGCAATTTGGCCAGCATGTTGAATCGCTGGAAACTGAGGTGGCTAGATTGCGAGATCGTTTCCGACGCAAATGACGGGTGTCGAAATCGAGACGATGTGGTCGATGATAACGTCGACTGACTACCGACACCTCAGCACCGGAGCACTCGCGAGAGTGGCGAAAAAGGCAGGAAGGGTTTTTGCTTCACCAGCAACTTAGTACAAGTTGGTACAAGTTGGTAGGGCGTCACCTATGGCGTCGACCGCGAGTAAGAGTCTATCCGCCCAAACCAAAGGTTGGGATACGAGCAAGCAAACCAAACGAAATTTGGCACGTCGACACTTCGCTCCTGCGTTTGCTGGATGGCAGTCGTGTTTACATGCATGCGATCATCGACAACTTCTCACGGCGCATACTCGCCTGGACGGTGCGAGCATCTTTCGACACGAGTGTGACTGCTTTGCTACTTCGCGAAGCGGCCAAAGGTCTCTCGGACACCAAGCCCAGCGCGGTAACGGACAGCGGTGTCGAAAACATCAATGCTTCTATGAATGAATTAATTGAATCCGGCATCATCAAACGGGTTTTAGCGCAAGTCGACGTGACATACTCGAACAGCATGATCGAATCGTGGAGCGCCTTTCTTCTTTTAAGCGGTATCAACCGCTTAAATGAGTTTGAAAAACGGCGCTCGAACCTCTCCGTCCGGTAACGTTTAACCAACGAATCGCTTGATAAAACCAAAAATAGGCCCAGTAGGGCTCGAACCTACGACCTACGGATTAGAAAGCAAATGCATATCGTATCGTAAGGTGTTACTGCAAAAGGACTTAGTCGCAAAGCAAATACTTTTGAATTTGCCCGGATTTGCCTTAGTTTTCCTGCTGGACAACCCGTATCTGTACCCGATTCAGTACCCCCGGCTGGGCTCGAACCAGCGACAGCGCGATTAGAAATCGCGTACTCTATCCAACTGAGTTACGAGGGCATCCGATTCATTCTAGCGAATTCCGCCAAACGTGCGAATGCCTCTCGAATGACGGTGAATCAAGCCGGGTGCATGTCAGCTTTTGCGAGGGGCTGACCGGCCACGTTGTTTCCAATGGTTCTGCGGTCAGGGCCACGAGCATGTTACAGGCTCTGAAATCGTGCCAGCTGAAGTCAAGCTCAGCGACGAACTAGAATTCGTTGCTGCCAAAAATGGCGGGGCTTAACGCATTTTCTCGAGTTGTCGCTCCAGCAGATTTGCGAACTTCGGCAATGAAGTACCCAGGCGGATACAGATTGTCCGCAACTGCACCACATCAACCATTCGTTCGCCACGTTCGATTTTGCTGACGTAGGACTGCGTTACGCCAAGAGATTCAGCCAACTGAATCTGCGTAACACCGGCATCCTCACGAATCTTCTTTAGAAGTTGGATGACTTCGGAGTTTTCTCGGCTATAGATTGACTTTTCCACGCTTAGCTTGCCCTCTTGAGTGGCTGAGCGTATATTCCATTCAGGATTAGTCCAAATAGGACTATTTTCCGGCATCATTACTCTCGTTTTCAGGCCCCGAAGAATGGGACGCCTTTTTCTTGATACCGCACGCATGGGACAGCCATCCCAAGACGCAATACGTGCGGTTGCGGGACTCTCGCAATACTGGGCGGCCAATGGCCTTTCAGTTGAGTTCGATCGTTTTTTACATGAGGGATTCGATCGCGATCAGTTACAGCAGTTTCCTACGCTTGCTTGCTGGCGTGGCGTGTCTGAACTCAAGGCATGCTTGCTCCACTGTGCTGGTCTTGGCGAGAATTGGAAAGCACTGCTTGCCAATCGTTCATCAAAGCTGTTCGAGTTGCCTCTCGGGATATTGCAGCGGCGACGCCGTCGCGTAATGTGCTTTGAATCATTGTGGCCGAGATATCGAAAGCTTTTTGCGCAGCGAGTCGATACGGTTGTCTTCGAGGATACAAAGTTTTCCCACGAATCGGGGTTGATGGAGGCTGCATCAGACTTGTTCAGAGCAACCGGTTGCCAGGCACTTGTCCTTCCGGCGATAACCCATTTTGGCAAAGTCTTCCCATATGCCGAGATCATCAATCATCTAATGTCCTGCAATCAAGTCGATCTGGTCATTTTGGACGGTGCACAAGAATTTGGGCATATGCCAATTCAAAGCGTTGGGAACGCACCGATATTTTATGTCACCTGCACTCAGAAGTGGATCCGGTCTGGCCAAACAGCGGGGATTGCATTTATTTCCCCACAAGTCGATTGGCAGGAAACCATCGACGCAGTGGATCAGACTGACGATCCCTTGCTACAATTTGTCTGCGGGTCAGCGGACGAAGAGTGCTTTGGAGAGACCGTAGCGGTGTCGCCTTTAATAGGCTGCCGGGCCGCGATTGATGGGCTCGGACCAGAAAGAATCAAGGTGGAGCACCAGATTCGTCAATTTAATCGCCAAAACCTAGCGGTTATTTTGACGATTCGTCGGGACTTGGCGTCCGCGCAGAATTCGAGTGGCATGTTAACTTTTTCGCTGGGTCACGATGCAATAAAGCATGAGGCAACACTTCGAGGGGCCTTTCTTGATTTGGGCATCGTGCTTTCAACATTCCCGGGTGGTCTGGTTCGACTTTCGATGCCAGAAACCAAACTGACCGATGCCCAGTTATATTGGATTGAGGCCATTTTCAACAACTCTGCCATCAACGATGCTTATTTGCCAAGTAGAGTCTCATACTGCCTTGCGTAGAGCAGAAGGCTTTGCCAGTTTGCGAGAGCACGCTGGATTTCAGCCCTGCCAAAATAGAGTGTGAATGCAAGCGTACGGCAGTGATCGTCCAGTTCCTGTATTCCCACAGCCCGATCATCATAGATTCCCATATCGCGGCATAGCTCCGGTTCATTGAGCAATTCGGACTCTTTGACAAGGCTTATGTCGATTCCTTGCTGGTGTTGTAGGTCAATCCAGTCCATGACCGATTTTGTGGGCACTGAGTCACTCGCCAGCCATAGCTCGTCTCGGACGATGACTAAACGATGTATCTTAAGTCCCTTGGTTTTCAGCTCAAGATTCAGTTGTAGACCTTTTTTGCCAGGTTCATCCTGCCAGTAGTCGTGCGATTTGAACCAGGCAACTGATCGGTAGGTGTGAACGTTTTTGCTCCGCAGAAGTTGCTCGTAGGTCATGCGCCAAACCTCGGTTGAGGCAAAAGTGATTTCGCCATTTGCCATCGCTTGAACCTGATCAGCGATGAAATCAAGCTTCTTCTTGGCGAACTCGACAAGTACAGGATCGGTTTGGTTTGAAAGAGTCGAAAGCGACTGTGTTATTTTGAGGTAATCCTGCAAAATATCAGGCCGATGGCTCAGGCCGGGGATAAGGCCAGCAGCGGCAAGCAAGTTTTTGCTGGCAAGATTTGAGCGATCAGTGTTTTGAATCTGCGTGACCACAAGTCCCGCCAGAATACTGAGCCAAGTACCAAGCATTGCCACTTGAGCTTCCAGCGAGCCAAACACAGAAACAGCACCTACGGACACCGCACCAAGAAAAGTGGTGCCGAAGAAATGACCGTAGAGCAAGGACTGCATCGGTTTAGTTGAGGACTTATTCACATGTTCTGCGTAGCACGAGAACTGTGTTTGCGCAAAGGGAAATAGTTAGATAGTTTCCCAGTGCCACTCTTAGTCTTAGTGGCTGAGGGCAATTGCGAGCCACTTCGCTGCGAACAAGGAATGTCGAACCTCCTGTGAATCGCGATTCCCAACCAAGCCTAAAAACCCGATTGTCGCCGGGGTCGCTGATCGCGGCTTTCTTGCCTGATTCAAAAAGGACCGAGCGATGACTTTGTAATGGTCGCGATAGATTGCTCGAAAGTCAGGTTAAGCCGACTTATTCTTAAGAGGGCGGCAACCGGCGCGATAGCGCTGCGAAGGAGTTGAACCCCTCGCGGATTCTAAGGTAAGTGGATGCCAGTGTGCAACTTGCACCCAAACCCATGATAGCCTTGCTGCACGGGCGCTGCAAGGCACTGACACTAACTGTCCATTCAAGGCATTGATAGACAAAGAATTGTTTCAACTTGTCCAGGACTGGGACAAAGTGCCGAAACACGCTCGCGAGACCATCTTGACGCTCGGACGTTTGCGAATGTAGTAACGCCTCAAAGCCATTGGCCTCTGAAACGATGTCCGGCGCGCAGACTGCATAGTTTGACGAAGAGCACCGGCCTAGATTGCGACATGGATGTTGCAATCGCGTGAGCAATGGAGCGCATATCTCAACTTGGACGTTAGCCCAGGACTCGGACCCGCCAAAGAGCCGGATGCAAGTATGGCTGGCGACTGTACTTGTGACAAGCCACCGTTGTATAGCGACAACTAGTTTTCCGTAGCGTGTTGCCTCAACCAAGTTGGATACCCAAATGGGAACCTCAAAAAGAATGCTGTTATTGGCCTGAAGAGCGTAGCGATTCAGGCGAATATCCCACCACATGCTAAAGAGTCCATTCTTGACCTCTCCCGATTACGATAGTGGTGCATTTTGACGTCGCGCAGCTGGCTAGGTCTGCGTCGGTGTGTTTGATCGATTTTCAAAAACGCAATTCTGCATTGTTCCGGAGTGTCAAACCAGTCAGACTTCCGCAGCCATCGAAATCCTGGATCTGCGGTCAGTCCCTTTGATCGCATGCTGACAACATGAGCACATCTGACACAGGACGGTTCGTCCTGTGTCACCAACATTCCTCGCTCGCAAACTGTTTTCGTTCGATGCAACCGACGCGCGTCGCCGACACCCCAAAATGCATGAATTCCTGATCGAAATCGAAGTGGGATAATCTAACCCGATTCGACGCACCGGCGTGTCAAACCGGTGCCAGTTGGGCTTCCCGCCTCGGGACGGCATGGTCCCACCGCAATCGGCTAGGCGTGTTGACCGTTGGCTATCGTGAAAGTCCCTCGAGGTTGGCAATCTGCCTGGCATTGCCTGCTCTGCGTCGTGGCGTGTCACAACTGTTAGTCGAGTACGGTAGTTTCGCGTTCGAAGCGGGATGCGTTGGACGCTCGAAGGTGCACAAAGCAAGTTAAATCTTCGAGCGGTGTTTCAAAGTGATCATTGGTCAAAATTTCTAAAGCAGAACATGGAATCCGAGACATGCCCACCGCGAATTTCTCACCGAATACGAACCGCGTGCCAGACTGCGGGTTGGCGGTTACACCCCAATCGTTTGGCAATCTACTCAATTGTTGTACTTACCAAACCACATTTTGAAAACGCAACACGAGAAGCGCTGGCTACTTGAGAATTCGCTTGGGATGACTACGAAGCGGATCGACAATTATTGGAATCCTAACTACTGATTCCAGCGCATCAGTTGTGTGGATCTTGACGAAATGATTTGCACGTTCACTATCAGTAAACCATTTCGTCCGATCAAACGCAACGGTTATAGAACTAGCGTTTAATCCTTCTTCTTCTTTCGAAAAAATCGGCGTGAATGCCGGATGGGTGCTCACAATGTCAGTAATTTCACTGGAAGGGTGCTTTGGTCTTACTATAATTGAAAACGTTTCGTTATCTTTAAACACAATTTCCGAGCTCGACATAACGAATCTTGGTATGACAACACCCTTACCATGGAAGGGCACGCTAAAAACTTCTCCAGAGCCGTCCTCGACCCTTACCAATAAAGATGTTTTGGTTGCTCCTTCTCTCGCTGCAATTCTCCAGCTACATTCCAACGATGCCGAACCGCCAGGTGCAAGCTTTGTTTCGACGAAGCCGTCAACTACCGTGCAGCTACAGTTTGTTTGAACTTGCTTAACTACTAACTCGCTTTTCGAGCGGTTGTGCAGCACCGTTTTAAGTACCACTGTCTGCCCAATTTCTACCTCACCAACATCCACAAACGCTGGTTCGAACGACGTAATTGGGTTTCGACTATTCCAAAATGCCATCGAGAAAGAGACGCATGAAGCGATTACTAGCATATACACGCACACTATCCGCCATCTAAGCTTCATTTTCTCGCCCGCAAAAGAAACAATGCAAGAAGAGCAAGTCCGATGCTCGTCATAACCCACAAATACCTGGTAAACCCTTTCCCCTCATTCAACGCTGGAACTTTTACTAAGGACTCCTCCTCAGCCCTCTCGACTAAAGCTCCTTTCGAAAGTTGCAGTCTCTTTATTGTCCCTGGGACGCTATGATCGCAAACCGGATAACCGTTAGGAACTCCCATTCCAACAAAAGTGAAGATTGCCGGGTCGATTGGTTGATTAATTTGAATTGCCCTCAATACAACTCTCTCGCTACGTGACTCTTGACCATTTCTCAACTGTACAAATTTGAACTCAGACGGGAACCACCCATAACCAGTAACCTCCCCAAGCGTAATATCTATGCGCTCAACTGTTTCTCCGTAAGTTCCAACAAACGCTACAACGTTCATTGAATGCTTTGGATCAAAAAACGCTTCGATTTGCCGAGTTGGATCCGTAAATTTGAGCCGGACCAAGCTGTCTCCTTCCTTCTCCAACAAACTTCCTTCAAGCCTAAACTCAGGGTTAAGGAATAAACTGTTCATTGTGAGATGAGGGTAGAATGAATAGGAGGATGCGACCAATCCGACTAACCGTGGATCTCCTGGCAACGTTAACTTTGAACTCTTACTGTTGTTGTCATCAATGCGTGCAACGATGATTCCACCGTCCCCGAAGTGATCGCTTTCGTCGGTGTAGCCCAGATAAGTTTTAGAGTCAGCTCTGAACACTGTGGACACTCTAAACGGTTTTCCAGAGACACTGTGATTGCGTACCGTGTCGCCACGATAGTACGCGCCGTCAATCCAAATCTTATGGTTACGCTTTTCCACACCTCTCTCAACGTCTACCTCGAATTCGCAGCTTTTAATTTTTCTCCGCATTTCAAGCATCGAAATCTGCAACGCGTCAACATTGACGGATTGCGGCATTAGCTTCGACTGAGCGCATGCGACCAGAAAAAAACAAATTGTTACTGAAATCCGCCGCATAAGATTATCGTCGCCACATTGAATTTCCTAACATACAAACCGTCAGCAACTTGGAGGAGATCTAAATCCGTCAACCTCCAGGACAGGCTGTTGAAATCTTTACGAATTCGTAAAAAGTCTCAACATCCGACTGATAACATGTTCCCGCTTCGAACCTGCACTTAAACTTCCCATAACATAAATCTTTAGTCTCTTTGGACGATCTGCAGGTCATTCTCCCATTATTTAGTCCACATACAAAAAGCCCCGTGACCGATTCGAATGAAGTATCCGCCAGACAACGCTCTTCATCGAACCCAACACATTCACTATCAGCCTCGGGAGCGTCACACCCTCCCTCGACCTCTCCATTATTTGCACAGTTCTGAGCATTTAACGCGAATGCGCTAAGTGCAATCGCAACATAGGCTAAGAACACAAATACAAATTTTCTCATCCAAAATTCCTCGCAAGCAAACATCCCGCCGAAGACACAAAAACTGAAACAACCTCAAGCGACTCAGCCCCCTGGGCATTGGTCGGAATTTTTAACCCATGTATAATGGTTGTCCTGATCCACGGCTGAACATATACTTTGGCCGTGGCTAAAGAGGCAAGTCCACTCGATATAACAGATATCTTTAGTGATACCCGTGCGACAATTAAACCTTCCGGTAAATTGACCACATCCAAAGTCACCTACTTTGGATTCGTAACTTTTATCTGCTTCACAACGTGCTTCGTCGCCCCCCACACATCCTGAATCCTCCTCAGGCGCTCCCTCGCATCCTGCCTGAACAGGACCAAGATTGGCACAATCAGCAATTAAACAAACCGGCAGGGATACGCATAAAAGAAAAGCCACCCACGCAATCAGATTCTTTGACATTCAACTAATTCTCCTTCGCAAGTGATACCGAAAGTGTGCCGAAGACACCAGTGAATTACGGACGGAACTCTTTTCTTTTTCTCAAAAATAGCTCACTAGTCTCTAGTTATAACTCGCTAGTCTCTACCGAAAGTCCAGAAATTTTTCCTTGAAAGACATGTTTTTTCTAGTTTTTGTTCGACAGATGTCAGCGGGCGCTACGGGCCAGTTAGGGGCGCTTCAAAACGGGCCAGAGTGTAACCGGCATCCCGGAGGCCTATGCAGCTAGACTTTCGGGTTGGTGGTTCGCGAGCCATAGTAACGTGGCGTTGTCTGCTTCATTCTTCTTGACGTAGCTTTCACAAAACTCTTGCCAGTAGTCACTTTGGAATGTAGCTCGTAGGTTTAGCTTGCTTCTAGCACCTTCCATGTTCCAGCAAGTTAGACCATTCGGAGTCTGGAAGCTGCATTCGAACAGAGATGGGATAGCTGAATCTTCGTTTTGGGACCATGGTTGTACGCAAATTGCTCGAATCTATGCGTACCAAAAACAGTGCGGATCGTCGATCGAACCGGCGCGCGGGACCGGACCAAGATCCGATCATCTTGCGTGTTGGAAACTGTAGGGCCCAATTCTCCATTGTCTTGCCCATGCAAGAAGAGCTCGATTGCTTGCTTGCCCATTCGCAAGACTAAATCCCAAGTCGATCGCTCGAACGAATCCAAAGACCTGCCTTCCTTGGCTGAATTGATTGCAAGCGAACGTAAGTTGCCCGCCAATTCTATGAGGCTGCCACTAACAGCTTGGGCAGAATCGGATGCAAGAACTTGTGAAATGGGATTGTCAGTTTGAATTGCTTCGGCGATGTTCATGGTAGTGGCCTCCTGCCTTTTGGTTCGTTTTTTGCAATTCAAATCATGGTGGGTAGGCCGCACCAAGGAAGGTTTCTGTGAAATTACCCGAGGCAAGGTTCAAAAACTATATCAACCCGCCTAGGAA
This sequence comes from Pirellula sp., assembly GCA_031374515.1. Classification (GTDB taxonomy): domain Bacteria; phylum Planctomycetota; class Planctomycetia; order Pirellulales; family Pirellulaceae; genus JBKCUI01. Next base: position 29,278 of record JANMGH010000174.1, read on the forward strand.
ATTGGAGCTTACGAAAAATTCCTCGCTGCCGCTAGAGAACCTGCGCGAGCATCACATTCGTACAGTGCCATTCGTGCGTCGCACCGTCAATGTGATCGACAAAAACAATCTCAAACAACAATCGTCTAATCGCATTGCAAGCGGAAAACTCTTCTGAGTTACCGTTGTTGAGTCTGAGTCTGAAACAGATTCGACTGCTGCTAGGTCGCTAGGTCATTAGTGCTTTTCCGAAGAATACGCCTTCGCGACTTGGTTTGCATCAAAAATCAAGATCGAGAAGCCTACTCGTTGTATGGGTTCGATGTCACGCAGAACTTTGAGTGGCTTCTTGTCTATTCTAAACTCTTTCCCGAAGCGATCTCGTACGGACCACGGAAATTCGTACAGTTGATTGATGCTGATCGCGTAATAGCCGTCGGGAATTATGGTCCTTGGAATACCACTACCATTCACATTCTCTTTCATCGGCCATGGTTCCATCTTGTCAATTCCAAACACGAATGGGTTGTAGTAATTGTCAAATGCCAGAAACACTTTGCGCCTATTAGCCTGTCTCGAAATCCAGTGTTCCAAGTGCAGTAAATCTTGGCCCCAATCGATGTTGCTGTTAAGCAAATGCTTTGCTCCATTGCGAGGACCACCGACGAATTCATTGAAATATGCCAAACTGTGAGGAAAGTGCCACAAACTGCTACCCATGCTCCACATCAAACATAGGACCCAAAATTCAAGCCCGACGCGCAAGCGAGCGAATGCCGTGATTCCCTTGCATTCGCGTCGGACATTTCTTTGTAAATTATTTGCATTGACGTCCAAATGAAGACTGGGTGCTAGCTCACGTCGGCTGATAGTGCAAGCGATTTGACTGATCCAAATAAACGCCAACGGAAAACAAGGAAACAGATATCGCAGATGGTGACTAAAACCCCATTTCGAACTGACCACTACGAACACAAACACCATCGGAAATAGCAAAATCCATTCATCGCGTATCGCTGGCCCGCCATGTCCCCCGAAGCTCCTGAACCGTCTAATCAGAACTAATAATCCCAAGGCCATTGTCCCTATCGGCGTCTTCACGAGCAACGCATAACAGTAGTAGTACCACCATCCCTTCGGCTGAAAATGGCCTCGCAGATACGATGGCCCCCAAAATTCTTCAAAATCACGCTGTTGATGATCGATCCCTAGCACATAGTCGAACGGCAACGGTACCGGTAACTCACCTAACCAGTGATCGCGGAATGGATTTCCATGGCCGATTCCCTTTTCCTGGCTTGATCCGAACATGCTGCTCCGAAAATCGTACTCCTTCAGTGGCACAAAACTGCCAACACCGAGATAGCCAGCGTTCACGATGTACAACCCAATGAGCATTCTCGCAATTATCATGCAGGCTTCATTCCGCCATCGCAACAGAGTCATCGATTGCGGTTGGGGCGCCGAGCGTCGTTCAGCTAACCGGTACGCCAACCATAAAATCGGCCACAATGGATAGAACAAGATGAGCGTTGTCTTGCACAATTCGGCCAACCCCAAAATCATTCCAGCCGTGATGGTTGATTGCCAAGTGGGATTCTTGAGCCAACGCCAAAAGGTATAGCAAGCAAGGACACCGAACGCTGCAGCCGGTGCATCAGGGGTCATCAACGCTGCATGTCCAAGAATCATCGGCGAGAAACACCACAGCAGTATGGCCACTACCCCCGCACGCGGCCCATAAAGATCGCGGCCCCATAAGTAGCAAGTCCATGCCGCAAGTAGACTAAAGGGTGTGCAAGCCCAACGTCCGAATGTCACCAACCACAAAGTCCAACGTCCATTTTCCGTAACGAACTTTTCGCCCATTTGAAACTCGCGGCGACTGAATTGGTCGTTGAGCGTTTCCGGGAAATCCATCGAGTAGCCAAGCAACATCGCAGGCGCAGCAGCAACCAAGCGTACTAACGGAGGATTAACTCGATAGAGCGAGAAATCGCTGAATCGCCAATGACTGATCCCCGCAACCAAGTGAGCTGGCTCATCAAGCGTTGGACTCATCCACACTGCGTTCAGCAGAAGCAATACCATATGTAGGATCAAAATTGAGCCCACCCAAATGCGGTTCTGCCGTGATCCGAATTTCATGTTTTGCATCTAAAAGATCGTAGAAAGGTTCTCCAAAGCACAATACGAAAAAGAACTGATATGGTTCACCGCTGTTGCAATTTGGTTCGATAACCCAAACCAACCACGAATGTCCCTCGTGGTCCAAAACTTTCTCAGAGTATTTAGCCGAAAAATGTGGACGTCGCAACAACGTTCTCGAGATCCAATACATTGAAAGCGGCGGCATTCGGAAAGCAACGCAACGGCTTCGATTTTTTGCATTGGCGAGCGGCGGAATAGAATTCAGTCGGAATCGCATGTTTTTCAAGTCATTCAGCGAGCAATCAAGCTGCTTTCTGGTTCAGACAAGCGGGCGTTCATGGCTTTTGCTTGCAAAGAGCTTTGCCACTCAAGTCCACGCTTGGCAGAAGAGCGATTTGGTTGGGGCCCCCGAAGCCTACCAAACTGTCTCAACGTACACGAACATGGTCCGCCGTGATGGTGTAGCCAAAGGGCTCCTAGAATCCGCCTCTGACTATCAGTCTCCCGAACGAATCGTGACTCGCGGAAACAAGCGAAGCGAAGATCCTCAACTCGAAATCGAGATTCAATAGTTGTGGAGCCGCGTACTCACGCTGATCCAGAATTGTGGAGCGAGCGTCTTTACGCAAATCTCTTCGCTGAAGAAGTTCGAGAAGCACTTCTGGACAAAGGCTATGCGAACGATCAGCTTCCTAGCGTTCGAACGCTTCGTGACATTCTTAATCGCATGAAGTATCGGTTCAAGAGAATCCAAAGGGGAAGCCTCTCAAAAAGACGGAGTATCTTGAATCGGATTGCAAAGATGCTCGCTATCAGCCCACAGGTCAAAAATTTACTTGTATGCCGAGCCTGTCGATATGCGAAGGAGCTTCGACGGGTTGTTCGGGAACATTAAGTCGGATCTCAACCGCGACATTCGCGATGGCGGTTTGTTCATGTTCCTCAACTTGCGCCGCAATCGAATCAAGCTGCCCAGCCCAAAAATTGGGGAGTTCTAACTGTCGCTATACACACTTGCTGCGCGAGCCAGGGGCCAAATTGTTTTTTTCTTTAGGTGCCAAAACCTCAGCGGAGACTGTCGGCTGGACCTCGCCGGAGCCGGTGAGCGCTTTGGCCCCTTTTGAATCTTCGGACCCGGTGAGCGACTATGCCGTGAGCGCTTCGGACGGAGTGGCCACTTTTGAGGAAAGAAAACTGGTGAAAAACGAAACAAACCGTCTTGCAATTCGCGTGCGCTATTGATCAAATCAATCACCTTGTTGTTCTGTTCTTACTTGCGCAAACATCATACGCCTAGTTTTCCCTTTTAACGCGGGGGTGAATTCGATGATAGAGTTCAGAGTTCCAGACGACTTTAAAACACCTTAACTTCGGAGTTTTACTTATGACTCCAGACGCAGAAGTGCGAGTTGAAAAAGCACTGCGATCCGCTGCGAACGGTGACATGGATGCCTATGCCAAAGTAGCGGAATGGTGTAGCGAAAGACTATTGGCGTATTGCGGATCGCGGCTCCAGTATGACGACGTGCGATCAGGATACCAGTATGATCTGATGAATGAAGTCCTGCATTCCTTTTGGATCGAGATCAACCAATGTCTAAGCGATGAGAAGCTTACATGTCTTGTGGCATGGTACCGGTTACGTCGCGTGGCCAAAAGTTTGGCATGCGATCATTACCGTGCTAAGAATGCGCAAAAACGTAGACCCTCTTATGGGATCCAAAACCTAGTCCATGAGTTTTACGCTCCTTCAGTTGATGACAATGGAATTTTCAATTTGGAAACCATCGAAGAACGTGACAGGTTTCTTAGTCGCCTAAGTGATCGTGATCGAAAGCTTTTGGAATTGAGACGAGCTGGCGTATGCGTAGAAATAATTGCGAGTGAGCTCCACGTTGGCAGCAGTACAATCTACAGTCGACTTCGAGCACTCGAAAACTCCTGTTTTGAACAATACGAATGAATTGAACGCATCTGACTGTCAAGCCCCCAAAAACGAGTCCGGTTTGGATCGGAGTGGTTTGATTGAGATCAGGCGGTTAGCTGGGTTGTTTATTGGGGCTTTGGGTAACACGCCGCCGCGCGCAATTCTGTTGTGCGCTGTAGCTTGTAGCGGTGGCGTGTTATCCATAGCCGTGTTGACCAACTACGAGGACTTCTTGATTGGGAAGTAGTTGGAAGTGGCTGTTGAGCAACTACGATAGACCAGAAGATTCCTTCCGGAGTGTTTGTCCGATGGGAGTTGCTTGGTGAGTCATTGCGTGGCTCACCAAGCGTTTTCTACCGCCCCGCTGGCGTTCCCTACTTCAAAAGTAATCGAAGTATTTTGAAAAGTAGGATTCTGGAATTAGGACTAAGATAAAAGTTCTTTTTTGGAAATAAAACGATCGAAGAAAGTGGCTGCGCCACACCGTCGATTCTGGCTCAATCCAATCCGTCGGTCACAATTCAAGACAAAATGTATAGCGACAGTTAGAACTCCCCAATTTTCGGGCTGGGCGACAGTTAGAAACCCCCAACGCTAAGTGATGCTAGCAAAGGGGTTTGCGACAGACAGCGACAATTAGAATTCCCCAGTCGAAGCCTTTCATTTCAACTTACGCAAGCACCCATTTTTAAGGAGGCTTGCCATGAAATCAGAAGCGGTTCGAGCACGCGTTCGAAGACTAAGAAACCTAGGAAAAACAATCAGTTACTGCGCAAGGAAGTGCAAGATGGATCGAAAGACGGCAGCCGATATTCTCAACCAACCAGCGTTGCCTGTGGCCCAACCACAACGCACCTATCGGACACATCCCGATAAGCTGGCTCCCTATTGGAACGAAGTCGAAGAACTTCTCAAGAACGATTCGAAGCTCAAGGCCTACGTACTCTTTGCCGAGATGGCCAAGCGACACCCAGAAGCTTTCGAGCCCTCCTGGCAACGCACCTTTGAACGTCGTGTCCGTGACTGGAAGCTGGAACAACGCATCGAGAAAGATGTCACCTTTGATCAAGTCCATGAACCAGGAGATGTTCTGGCCGTTGACTTCACCAACATGAATGAGCTCGGCATCATCGTTGCCAATCAGAAGTTCGATCACATGCTCTTTCATGCGGCTCTTACCTACTCGAATTGGGAGTACATTGACCTGTGCTTTTCGGAATCATTCGAAGCATTTGCTCAGGGAATCCAGGGGTGTTTCCAGGCGATCGGTGGCGTACCTCAGCGTATTCACAATGATTCACTTTCTGCAGCGGTAAACAACTTGAGTACCGATCGACACTTCACAGCCAACTTCAGTAAGCTACTCGATCACTTTAATGTCCAATCCCATCGGATCAATGTCCGAACTCCACGAGAGAACGGCGACTGCGAATCGCTTCATGGTCATTTCAAAGACTATGTGGATCAACGATTGCGAATTCGCGGTTCTCGGGAGTTCGAATCACGAGAGGATTGGACCAGTTTTCTGCGCGACTGCATTTCCGAAAAGAATCGAGTTCGCGAGTCGAACTTTCGCGTTGAGCAGGCGACTCTGGCGGATCTTCCTCCGAAGCTTTTTCCGATCTATACCGAACATGAGTGTATGGTTGCGAGCAATTCGATTATCACTGTCAAACAGAATCGTTATTCTATCCCTAGTTGTTTCATTGGAAGCCGAGTCCAGGTATGGCACGCTTGTAAGCATCAGTTCACGATGCCTCGTCTGATTGGGAAAAACCAAGCCTACATTGACTTTCGTCATGTGATCGATTCGCTTGTTCGCAAGCCGAATGCATTTGCTAACTATCGCTTCCATGAGCACATGTTTCCGTCCATGGAGTTTCGCAAAGCATTCGACACATTGACTAGCTCCATCGGTGAAGCGAGCGCAACGCGTGTCTATCTGAGACTGTTGCAGGTGGCCAAACAAGAAGGACTTGCATCGGTTGATGCGTTCGTCGCAGGGCTTCAATTTCCCAGTGATGGCATGAACAAAAAGTCTTTGCTCACGAGTCTGAACGCAATCCAAACACCAGTTCCGGCAACTGTCGTTGATGATGTCCAGGTCGAGGTGCCGGATCTCGATTCTTATGATGATTTACTAGAGCACAAGGAGGTGCTAAATGAACCCCAACTCGACCCCGGTTGTCAACTCGATGCCCGAACCACAACTCCCATCGGAACTGGCTTTCCGTTTGAAACGGCTTCGTCTACCGACGATACGTTCGATGGCGACAAGCTTGTCCGATCAAGCGAACAAGGAAAACTGGACCCACCTGAAGTTTTTGAGCGAACTGACGCTGTTGGAATGCGAATCGAGGAACGCGAATCGGATTCAGCGCGACTTGAAGAAGTCCGAACTGGAACGGAGCAAGACGTGGGACCAAGTCGATTGGAAGCGACTACCGCTGACGATCCGTCAACGCATGGACCAACTGCGCAGCGGCGATTTTCTCAAGGGTGCGAACAACCTTCTCCTTTTTGGGAGACCAGGTTCGGGGAAGACATTGCTTCTCAACTCGCTTGGGGACGCCCTTGTACGGGCAGGGCACACGGTCTGTATGGCTCCGTGTGTGAAGTTGGTTCAGCATCTGTTGTTGGCCAAGAAGGAACTGCGATTGCCACAGATGTTATCGAAGCTAGGGAAGTTCTCGGCATTGATCATCGACGATCTGGGCTATGTTCAGCAGAGTCGAGAGGAAATGGAGGTACTTTTCACATTGATAGCGGACTGCTACGAGAAGACGAGTATCCTGTTGAGTTCGAACCAACCATTTTCGAAGTGGGAGAGTATCTTCAAGGACCCGATGACAACGGCTGCAGCGATCGATCGCTTGGTACATCACAGCATCATCTTGGAACTGAACGTGCCGAGCTTTCGCTTGGAGCATGCGAACCAGAACCAAACCACAACATCCCGCGGTGCATCGTCATAAATAAAGAAACTTTCGCATGGGGAAATCTAACTGCCGCTAAAGTGGAGTTCTAACTGCCGCCGAACAACAAAACATCAATTGGCAGTTGAATTAGTGACGTGGTTCGTGGAGTCGATCCGGGGATGGCTCTCCCCCAACACAACGATCCAGTTGATCATGGATGGTGCCTATGTTTCCAGAGATTTATTTCAGTCGATCATGTGCTTGGGCGTGACGATCATTAGTAGACTGCGTAAGGACTCAATCCTCTTCGACTTGCCAGAACCACGCATGCCAGGACAACGAGGCCGCACACCCAAGTACGGCAAGAATAGGATTTCGCTTGCCAAGCGAGCAGGTAGTCACGGAGGCTGGAACACGACAACCTACCGTGTCCGCAAGCAGATGGTAACTCGTCAGTACAAGAGTTTTTTGGCGACGAGCCGCATTGCCGGAGGTGTCATTCGGGTTGTGATTGTGCGCTACGAGGATCGCTCCTGGGCAGCGTTCTTCAGTACCAATCCCGAACTCGAAGTGGGAGAAATTCTCGAAGCGGTCGCTGATCGTTGGTCTCTTGAAGAATGCTTTCATGATTTGAAAGAAGTCTGGGGTAGCGGCGAACAACAAGTGCGAAACGTATGGTCATTGATTGGCTGCTGGAACGTGATAAGCTGGGTGCACTCACTGGGTGAGCGTCCGTTGAACCGCATCTTGACAAGCGGTGCAGCTATTTTGGCTTCTTTCGGTTCCTGAGCTTCCGCTTACGCGATTCCTTCTGGCGACGTTCTTCGCGGCGGATGGCGTCGATCTCCCATTTGCAGTCCGGGTGCGCCAACAGCCAGTGGTCTGGAAGCATCTCGTCCAACTCTTCGCTCGTTACCGGTCCTCCTGCGGTTGACTGAGCGAAAGCTTCGCCTTTTCGGTAATTCGGAAGTCTCTCTATCACGTCTTTCAGCCAGGCAAACGGCTCAACTCCGTTCAGCTTCGCACTCGTCACCAATGAGTAGAAATTGGCTGCGTTACGACCAGCTCTCGCATTGCCGACAAACAGATAGTTCTTTCTCCCAATCGCAGGATATTTTACCAACCGCTCCGCTGCATTGTTTTCAAACGACAAGTATCCTGCCTCTGTGTAGCGACACAACGCATCCCATTGATTCAGTGTGTATGTGAACGCGCTCTTGATCAAACTCTTGGGCAAGATGCGGCCGCCATGAAGCTCTCCCTCCATCCAATTCTTGAACTCGTTCAATATCGGGCGTGAATGTTCTTGGCGGGCTCTCGCGATCGCTGCGAAGTCCCTCGCGCCTTGTTGCGTCTTAAATGGAAAGCTCGCGCGAAGTTGCGACTCGATTTGCGATAGACGCGCAATGTAACCCAACGCGATATTGGCTCGCGTTTTGTCGTAGTCTCGCGCGTCGTACCAATAGCGACGCGTATGCACCCAACATGCCACCTCTTTCACTAGGCCCGACGCGTACACGCAGTCATAGCCCGGGAAAAGAAAAGGTGGGGAAAAGAAAAGGGGAAAAGAAAAGGTGTCCGGTACCGGGGAAAAGAAAAGGTGTCCGGTACCGATAACCTTGCTTTCGCGCGCAGAAGAAAAGGTGTCCGGTACCGATAACCTTGCTTTCGCGCGCAGAGGGGAAAAGAAACAGAGAGCGAAGGGACACAGCTTTTCTTTGGGTGTACGATAGTAGCCCGAGCGGGTGGGATGGGGGGCGATTGCACTTGCTGGCTCTTTGCTAACCGTTCATCGTCATGACAGCACCCGAATTTCGACAAATTCGCGCAGCGCAGAAGACTCGACGTCTATAGCAAACGTCGTTTTCATATGAATGCAAATACAGAAATTCGCTACACGCGGCTTCGATAGAACTTGCGACGCGTTTTGAGACTGCGCGCTAGGTCGATGCTCGTTGGCTTACCCGCAACGTTCTTGAAGCTTCGGCCGAAATTCTTCACCATCCCAGACCATATCGCAGCATCGATCCCAAGTCGATCGAAGATCTTGGGAGCTGCTTCTGGGGTCGAGCCTCGTTTGCCAGCCACCGTGTTGCGGGCCAACCAATCGAGGATCGTTAAATAGTCCGCTTCGGACATCGCCAGGAAACCTTTGTCACTGCAACGACTGCGGCTTCGGCTCGGT
>JANMGH010000013.1:0-105289 GCA_031374515.1 Pirellula sp.
TGTTACGGCTACGCCCTTATTATCCACATCCTGAACGATCTGCAAAGAAATCGTGCTTCGAATAAATGCTGCTACCAAATGTTGCGCCAGCATTCAAACGCTAGTTACAATACCCATCTTGATTAGCCGGTCACACCCGAAACAAACTGCATTCTGATTGTAATGCAGTGCTAAAAAACTCGGCCTTGATTTGAGAATACGGGTTTTAGCTGTCCTAACATTGGCCGCTAACGAACGATTGCCAACCAATCTTCATTGTCGTCGCTTGGGGGATTGCCAATCGATACGCTTTGGCCACCGTCGACCGAACGAATTGAACCAGTTAATAGTTCGCCGCCGGTTCGAGGATTGAACCAGCTAATCGAAAGGGTGCGATTTGCATCCGATAGATCGAGTTGCGTCGAACCACCCGTGGGAAGAAATACCAGATAGACTTCACCCTTTTTTGCGAAGCAATATTTGCTGTTTGAATTCTCGATGTTTCCGATCAAGTTATTTGAACTCGACATTTGCCAAAATGGGATCTTCTGTTCGTGAAAAAAGTGGGTCGCGATTCTGCAATAGTCCCAGGATCTGTCACGGCTGCGAAAGTCTTCACACACAAGATCATTCTGAGGGTGTTTGTAGCCGAAATAGTACTCTACTCCGGCACCACCTGCCATGAGCGTTCCCCAAAGACACAGCTTGCGTATATCGTGAAGATTGTATTTCTGGCCGTTCTGCATGGCGTATCCATCTTTGCCTTCATAACCAGGGTCAGCTGGCACTCCATCCGATGCTGGATTCTGTTCGTCATTGCACACAACCCAGGGGCGGCCTGACTTAGCTGACTCACTCAGCCACTTGAGTGTTTTTTGATGCGCTGCACTCCAGCTATTCTGAAGTGATGCTCCCGTCAACAACGACTTGTTTCCAAGCAATGGCGTGTAGACTTTTTCTTGTTGAGGCGGGAACGTATGGATGACGATGTTGTGCTTGTATGGATCGATATCGTTCAAATAGCGGATCATGTCGACTTGCTCTTCTGTCGACTGCGTGTTCTCTTCGCCAATGTTCCAGTTGATGCCGAGTTCATGGCTGAATCTGGCGATCAGCTCGCGACAGTAAAGCTTGCGTTCCTTTCCGAGTACGCCACCGTCTAAAGACTCGGGGACTTCGCCAGCTTCGTATTTGTCGCCGCGGCGGTTGTCATCCAGTTCATTTTCCTGCAGCTTGAAATGCAAATGAAGTCCAACATTGGTAGCGTGACTGAACGCGATTCCCCACTGATCCAGTTTGGAACAATCGTAGTGGAGTTTGTCCTCGCGTTGTACGAATGGCCACACATTGTCGCCGTCTCCACCCGCGTTATAAGGCAAAAATGAAATGGTATTGCAACCCTTGGACGCCAAATAATTCATAGCTCCAATGAGTCCTTTGCCTTTACCGTTCTTCCATGTAGGATCGCCGCTCTTCCAATCGTTAACGTGGGCTTGCCAAGACTTCATCGGCGAATTCTTTTTTGGCGCAATCGTGTCATCGAAATCTTGGTATGCAAGAAGCGTTTCAGGTGAGTCGGGCCCGACTTTCAAAAAATACTCTCCGTTGCCAGCATGTCGTAGATAGTGACCGCCAACATATTGCAATCGCCCTTTGGATCGAAAGTGATTCCCGGTTTTGTCCGTTTCAGCAATCATGAAGGATCCAACCTTGCCGGCATATGTGGAGTCCGGTTTGCCTTGCAATCCGATGGCAGTCAGCGGGCCAACGTCGTAACCAATTCGATAGTTCCACCTTCCGGCCTTGTCCGGTGATAGGTGGGCTCGCCATTTCGTTCCGCTTTTCGCTCCAGTCTCCGAAGCAATTCCATCGGCCGCAAAGTAACCAGGCACTACGTAATTCGGAGTGCCTGACTCGTGCGTGAAGGTCACGGAAAACTTGATGTCGGTGAATGGGTTCGGTACGTTATCTTGTTCGTGAGCGAAGTGACCATCCAGAGTTAGGGTTACCTTGTGCCACCGCTTTAGTTCTCCGCTAATATCTACCGAACCGCTTCCGTTCGGGTTTCTAGGAAGAACAAGTGCAGCACCATTTGACTGTGGGGGAATACTGGCCACATTCGTTGTCGCAGCTAGCTTCATTGCAGCGAGCGCGTTGGTCGTCTTTTCATCTGCGGGTTTAAAGTCAACGGCAGACCAACGTGCGCGGCTGAACTCCTTCCCATCCTTGGATCCGATTCTCGAGAACACTTCAATGACATCACCTTGTCGGACAGTGCAACTCATCCAAGTCGCGTGGAACGCATCGCCTTCCTCGAACGTTTCCGTCGATAGTGGACAAGTGTGTTCGCCGATCAGCTCACCATTGCACGACACGCGATAGGTCGATTTCCCATCGTTTTCTCCGACGGCTTGAAGTGTAACATGATAGCTACCACTGACGAACGGAAAAGCGGCTTGTGCGGATGCTTCTTTGTTTTGAACGGGGTTGATAGCAAGCCATTTCGCCTTGTCCAGATAGTAGCCCTTACCCTCGATGGTAAAGTCGGTGGCTCGCAACGTGGCAACGCTATTTGCAATAGGCCCCGGATTCGATTGTGTCAATTCAACTTTAGTTGCAACGGACGGTTCTGGCTCCACAAAGGGGAAGGCGACTGGGGGGTGTCCCTCTTTCACATTTGAAATCGGACCAAACCCTTCCGGTCGGTAGTCCTTTCGATTGACCAAGAGGATTCGGTCAAGTTCAAGGCCATCTTCCCGCATACACACATGGATGGTGTGCAGTCCACGTTCTTTGACTTCGAGTGTCAAGATTTCCGGTACGCCGGTATGCACCGTTTCCGTGCGCTGCTTGCTTTCCCAATGCCAACGTCCACGCGTAACGGTTTGCCAACGTTGCGCGGTGACTGGCCAAGTTCCGTCGATGCCAAAATGAAGTCCGTTGTCTTCAGAAGTGGTTGTGAATGCTCGCGCCCACAACCAATAGACTCCTGGTGTGTTGAAATGAACTTTGTAGGATAGGATGGCGATTTTGCCTGCCTCGTTTTCGAAGTTCTCACCTGCAATCAATTTGTCGGAGTGCGTACGCCGGGTATCTGGGAGCAACTCTAAGTACGCGCCACCTGAGGCGCCTCCAATATGCGATGGATCGCCATCCGGCTCGATCGATGGCGTCTTCTCCTTGGTTGTTAGGTACCAAGCTCGACGGTCTCGCGCCGATTGGTCGACGAAATGTTCTGATTCGAAAGCAACTAGTCCATCCCGCTCCTCGAAAATGAGTCCTGGCAACGCGATCGGTTTCGTAAGTTCCTCTTGCAATGCGGAAGTTGCTTGCAGACTCATTGAGGACCATAAGCCCACACCAACTAATAGAATACGGAGCAACCGAAATTCGACTTGCATATTTAATAGCGCCATTTTTACAAACTAGTCAAGATAATGAAGGGATTGGAATAGGCCGATAGAACTGCCGTAATGCAGTTCGGATGGTCAGAGATCGCTTAGGTCAGTATTCACCGATAGTAGCACCATCACTTTTGTGTATGAGCTGCTCGTACACACTATCCGCAACCGTAATATTGTCACCGCCAGTCATAACAAAGTCGACGTTCTGCGTGAGGAATCGTACGGAGCCATCGAATAAGGCAACTTGGACGCCCCCTGTGTGATTACTACTGAGCGCTTGTTGCCGAGCGAACGTGTTGTAAATTGCCGTTTGTGTGGGATTAATAGGCGAACGAGCGGTTGCCCAAGCGTCATCGATGCAATCATCGTGATATGCGGCGGCGCATCCACCCCAAACTGCCGCGTGCATCATAACATTCCCAACTTTGTACGCGCGCTCACCAAGGCAAACGGTGTTCGAAGTTCCGTCTGAAATTGTCCCGAACTTCGTCGGCAGTTGCTGTCCAAAGCCACCGGAGAATACGTGCGATCCATTCGCGAACTCGTGCGCACGATGATGATGCATGGCGACATAATTCGAAGTGGCCAACGGTAAACGCGGACCTGCGACAACGCCATCGACGTACCAATTCGTAGCGGCATTGGTTAGTCCGTATCTAAAATGACTTTCGCTCGGAGCTTCGTTTAAGTCTGGGCCTGAATCGGATGGACATCGAAAGCCAGACAGCTTGGACTGCAACATCGCTCGCGTGACGGGATCGACAACGGTTCTACCCATTACAGGTTGACTGCCAACCGTCGCATTGTAAATCGCCGTTTGCTCAATGTAAGGCAGAATGAAGGAGCTCCAAGTGTAACCTGCTGTGCGAGCTTGAGGCGTGCCGGAGCCCGTTGGAGGATAAACGGTCATCGCCGGCAATCGAGGAAGAATTGCACCGGGCGGAAACGACTTGTTAGCGCTCTCATAGTTATGGAGCGAAAGCGCTAGTTGCTTTAGATTATTGGAGCATTGCATCCTTCGAGCCGCCTCGCGAGCAGCTTGAACTGCAGGCAGCAACAAGCCAACTAGAATGCCGATGATTGCGATAACAACCAACAGCTCAACTAAAGTAAATCCATTCCGACGTGGATTTCTAAAAATGCAAAGATGAATCATGGTCCAAAACCCCATACGTTAAGACGAAAAACACCGCACTGAAGCAAGTGGCTCAAAGTTTAAGTCACTACTACAGAATCACTTCTTTGTTCCAAAGTCAATTTTGATTTCGCCCATTCCAGCCTTCACGGTTGCTTCCATGGTCGAGCCGCGACACGGGAAATTCTTGTCCACAATGGACCCACCCTCCTCACTGAATCCCATGCTGATCGTCACCATGTGCCGACCAACAATCGCGCCATCGTTATTTTTGTAAGTCGTCAGTACAAATCTGCCTTCTTCGTCGGTCTTGCCTAACGCCGCTCGGCCGCGATTGCCTTCGCCTCGCCCTTCTTGGTCCGCGACGGGAGTGAAATTGATCACTCCATTGGCAAGTGGCTTTCCGTTGCATGTAACCACCCCTTTTACTGGGACCGTTGCATACGGATCGGATCGTCCACATCCCACCTGCATCGCGAAAACAACTACAACCCAAATACGACAAAAAGAGATCAAAGCCGCCATCACGCACCTTAAAAGGCTGGGATGAGAAAGAAACTACCGACAAGCGTAGAGTCTAGGCCTTGGAACACATCGGTACAATTGTATAATTCCTTGGGACTATTCGGCTTTCACTAATGATGGCGGTGTGCGATGGAGTTGCGTGCGGAGTCCTTGACGGTCCAGCAAATGCGGACTTTTTGCAGTGTTTACGAACATGGCGGATATTCAAACGCCGAGCGGCATTTGGGGCTTTCCGGACCGACGATGTGGGAGCATGTCAAAACGTTGGAGATGATCTACCACCAGGTCTTCTTCGAACGTTCGGGACGCAATGTTCGCCCAACCTCTGAGGGACATGTCTTGTACCAGCTCTTGATGCCACTACTCGCAAGTATTGAGTCCTCATTTGAGTTGATCCGCGAGCAAGCTGGAGACACGCCCACACAGGTGAGTCTCGTCACGGGTGTTCGTATGATGATGGAAGAGTTGGGCGTACCGCTAGCAAAGTTTCGAAAGTCAAATGCCAACGTAAAATTGCGTCTGATGACCTCAGACAACCAGACGGCCCAGAACTTCGTGTTAGAAGGCAAAGCCGACGTAGCCTTGCTCATCGAACCACCACCGGCCATCCTCGCAAAGGGATTGACCTGCGAAAGGCTTTATCCGATCGAGTATCTGGCCGTCTTGCCAGCACGACATCGACTCGGCAAGTTGCCGGAAGTGTCTCTTGCAGATCTCGTTGCGGAACCATTGATTCTCGGCAATCAAAACACTGTTGGACGCCAGCAATTGGAACAAGCGGTCTTTAGACTCGGACTAAATCAACCGTTGTCGGTGGTCGCTGAGACCGACAACAGCGCTGTCACCGTCGCTTGTGTTCGAGCTGGAATGGGGGTGGGCGTCATCGCTGGTAAGCACGATGGCAACTTAACGCGACACGTGACCACGCGGTCATTGGCAAAAGACCTTGGGATAGTGCATATTGTTGCCGCTTATCGAACGGGTCGTTCACTCACGCAAGTGGTTCATCGACTCCTGGGATTGTTAAAGCAGTAGCGCTCCGCAGTTAAGCTATTTGGAAACCCGATCTAGATGTACGAGATCAGCGCGTGCGTGACCTCCGTGGTTGACGACTCACCACCAAGATCGGCAGTGCGAGTTTTGCCATCCGCTAACAGCTTTGCAACCGCTTGCTCGATGCGCACTGAAGCACTTCTTGCCAATCCGTCATCAAAGCGATCTGCCAACCAATCCAACATCATGCTGGCCGAAAGGACCATGGCAATAGGATTGGCAACGTTTTTTCCTGCCAACTGGGGCGCCGTTCCGTGCGAAGGCTGAAACATAGCGTGCTTCTCTCCGATCTCTGCGGATGGACCGAGCCCAAGTCCGCCTACTATTCCTGCCCCCAAGTCGGAAAGAATGTCACCGAACTGATTTTCCATCACTAAAACATCATATGCCGAGGGATTCTGAACCATATACAAACTCATGGCATCGACATAAGCAGCCTCCGCCGTGATATCAGGGTACATCGCGGCGACATCGAAAAACACCTTCCGAAAGAATGCAAAGCTGCGAAAAACATTCGCCTTGTCGACACAAGTCACCGATCGGCGTCCATCCAGCGGGCGACCGTTTCGCCGTCGCGATAACTGGAATGCATACTCGGCAACACGGCGAGTTCCCTCGCGCGTGATTACGATGGTGTCCGTTGCCACTTGGTCATGCAGCACGCATCCACCTCCGTAAGAAGCAAACAAACCTTCGAGGTTTTCTCGAATGATGACCATGTCAATTCCAGCGGCATCGGTTCTGAGTGGCCCGGCAACCCCCGGATAAAGTTTGACTGGTCGCACTGCGGCGTAAACATTCAAGGCGCGCCGCAACCCCATCATCATCTCGGGTTGCACTTCCGTTCCATCCGGTTTGCGAACGTCCGGCAAGCCAATGGCAGCTAACAGCACAGCGTCTGCCTGCAAGCAAGCATTTAGCACCTCTTTAGGAAGAGTCTCTCCAGTCCTTTTGTAGAGATTTGCGCCGGCCTCATAGGACGTGATGATCAGCTCCAATCCTGGCGTACGCTCAGCCACCTGCTCAAGCACACGCAGAGCAGACTCCAAAACCTCCGGACCGATTCCATCTCCCGGCAAAGCGGCTATTCGATAGGATCCCATTCGCTCTTCTTGTTCTTTCGTAGGGCAGGCTGCGCGCCTGTCTTTGTTCTATTGTCCAAAAGTACGGTCATCTTTTCGTTTACGCTTTTGTTGCAGGCTGGCGGCCTGCACTATTCAAGCACGTTACGACGGAAACAGCTTTCGCAGCTCTTCGCATTGTTTTGGACCCAAGTAACGTGTCGCCTTGTCCAACAACAATAAATGCAGTTTGGCCGTTTCCTCGAGCTCCTCTACGGCATAGACCGCAGAGTCGAGATCTGTTGCCGATACAACCGGGCCGTGATTGGCGAGCAACATTGCTCTCGAAGTGCATGCAACGCGCTCTACCTCCCCGGCCAACGCTGGATCGCCCGGTGGATAGTAACTTATCAAAGGCAATCGTCCAACCCGCATTACATAGTACGCTGTAACCGGCGGCAAAACGTCATCTGAATTGATGTCGGCTAAACAGGAAACGGCCACCGAATAAGTCGAATGCAAATGAACGATCGCTTGGTCTGCGGGCCTGGATCGGTACATGGCCAAGTGCAAAAAGGACTCCTTGGACGGTTTGTCTCCCGATAGCAATTTGCCATGGCAATCTATTTTTGAAATGCGATTTGGCAGCAGTCGGCCCAAACAGGAATTCGTAGGCGTCACAAGAATACCATCCGCAACACGCACACTGATGTTGCCGGAACTGCCACTTGTTAGGCCGCGATCGTAGATGGATCGACCGTGCATGACCATCTGTTCGCGTATCTCTTGTTCGTTCATGGTGAAAGCATCTCTATGGCGCGTTGAAAAAAGTCAGCTTGGCCGAAATTACCGGACTTCAGCGCGAGCATTAAAGAAGGACCGTCTAGCGATTCGGTCCAAGGTACGCCCGCCGCTATACGCGGACCTATGCGAAGCGCACGCACCCCTAACAAGGAAACCACTGCTCCCGATGTTTCACCACCAGCAACAATCAGCCGGCGAACACCGCATTCGCTTACCAGCCGTTGAGCAATCGCGGCTAGCACCGATTCGACGGACCTGGCTACTGCGTGTGCACCGAGTTCAGTCTGCACTGCAGCCACCTCTGTCATTCGGGATGTCGAAGCGATCAAGATCGGCAGTTTGGAATCAACCGCACTCGCCCAACCCATTAGTTCATCGATGACGGCCTCCGGCTCCGAGACACACCTTCGAACATCGAGCATTCGCAGTGGACACCGGGACTGCATAAAGGCGACTTGCTCTTGCGTCGCATGCGAGCAACTGCCTGCGATGATAGCGATGCGGCCTGACATCAACGGCATTCCCGGCAAGGTTGGACTTTCTGAAAGAATCCCACGGACACGGTAGGCGTCGGGTAGCCCGATCGCTAAACCTGAGCTACCAGTGATCAACGTCATGTCTGCACAAGCCATCGCAATCGACTTTAAATGTTGGTTCTTCAACGCGTCGACAATGACCATCTGCAGCCCGCACTCCTGAGCCGCTCGCAAAGCATCTTGGATGGACTCTGCACCTTTTTCGACGACATCGTATGGGATCTTTCCGACGTGCATTTGCGTCTGTTTTGAAAGTCCACGGACCAAATTGGAATCGGTCATCGGGTTCAGCGGATGGTGTTCCATTCCCGATTCATTAAGCGGATCAAACCCAACGAATAAATGACCGGAATAGACAGTCCTAGCGTTCTCTGGAAAAGCTGGGCAAATAATTGCTTGCGGCGCGCTTAGCTCTTTCATGAACGCTTCAGCAATGGGACCGATATTACCCTTGTCCGTTGAATCGAAGGTGGAACAGTATTTGAAATAAAATCTTGTTGCACCGAAAGACTTCAAGGCGCGCAGCGCTTCCAATGATTGCTCAACCGCTTCCTCGCGTTCCAATGAGCGTGTCTTGAGTGCGATAACAATCGCATCGGCATTAGAAAAAGCATCAAATAACTGTGGAGTTCCTAAATACTGAACCACGCGCATTCCGGACTCGACCAGATTGCTCGCAAGGTCGGTTGCACCGGTAAAATCATCCGCAATACAACCAAGAATTGGGCCACTCATTCTGTGCCCTCGATGGCGATTGCCCGAACCGGACTTCCGTCACCGCCAATGATTCGCAATGGCAATGCGACGAAGTCCACGATAGCCTGAGTGAGTTGATTCAAATTGGTGAGCCCTTCAATAATGACCACGCCTCCTCGCAAAAGTACATGATGGACATCCGTCACTTCCTGTTTGTTGTTCACATCCGCCACCGAAGGGGGTTCCACGCCAATTAACACAACTTTCTTTTCGACAAACCATGTGGCTAGCTCAATCGAAATACGGGGCAATCCATTTCTATATTCGTCGCTTCCGAAACGCCGTGACCAATCGGTTCTCAGCAACAGCCTATCCCCCGGTTCAACGGTCAGCTCTTGTCGCTTGAGACACTCGGTCAATCTGGCAATTGTTATCCATTCACTCTTGTCAACCGGCGTCAGATCGATGACTTTCGCAAGTCCACAGCAGGCGGATAACGACTGTTGATCGATTGAAGCGGCGCCGGCATCTGGCAGAAAGTGTTTTGGTGCGTCCATGTGCGTACCGCAATGGGAATAGAGTGAAAGCGTTGTCGTATTCCAACCCTTGACCTCGATTGTTGAAAACGGCGTAATTTGGACGCCAGGCAAATTGTTATCGATGGGCAACGTCAAATCGACGATGCGAGCGTTGGAGAGCCTGCTAGTTGGCCTCATCGCAGCAAAAGAACTCTCTTTCGTTTCTGGTGTGTTCCTCTCAGGCAACACTTCGGCATTATCTTTTCTAGTTGGAAACCGGTAGGTAAGCTGTTCTACATCGCAACGGATGGGTCGATTTGTCGCGGCCGATTCGTATGCCGCTTCTTGCACGCGGAGCGTGTTCAAGTACGCGTCGCCCGAGGTCTCGAAGGGCTCGCCTTTAAGTAAACCCGCTACGAAGTGTTTCTGAGTAAAGTAAACACAATCGCCGCCAAAGCCGCGTCGCTCGTGCTTGTACACGTGCTCACGCACCTTTTGACCAAGCGGTTGAAGCGTCAGCCGGCCATCCGAATACAGACGGATAGAGCCGCCAGATCCCTCAACCAAAAATTCCCCAAAGGTATAGCGGGGGTCATCGCTGTCGCTATCGTTATAGCGGTTTGCATCCCATACTCCTGTCGCACCGTTAGCGAATCGAAAGGTAAGCAATCCGGAATCTTCGCCAGCGATCAACGGATTTAACCGTTTCAACATCGCATAGGTTTCGTCGATTTCACCAGCCAAAAAACGAAACGTGTCAATGAAATGTACACCCGTTTCAAACACAAGCAGTTTGGGCATCTCGCGAAAATAAGGCTGTCGACTAAGGTACGCGTCATCGCCCCATCCATCACCCATCCGAGAACGAAAGTACAGTTGATGCAATCGATCGCCTACGGCGCCCGCGTCGATCAAACGCCGAATCTCGCGATGCCACGGTTGAAATCGAAAATTCTCATGAACCATCAATCTGACCCGATGCTCTTTCGCCGTCTCGACGATCTGTTTCGACTGTTCAAAGTCGGGTGCCAACGCCTTCTGGCAGATAATGGAGATACCTCGCTTACCTGCTTCCTGGCAGATGGCCGCGTGCGATGCCGGAGGAGTGATCACATCAACAAAGTCAGGCTGCTCGCGATCGAACATCGATTGATAATCGGCGTATGCGCGCGAATGGTCCAATTCTTGACATGCTCGTTCCGCTTTGACCAAAACTTGATCGCAAACGGCGGCGATTGTCACTTCCGGAATACGCTGCCAAGCATCCAAATGAAACTGACTGAAATATCCGGCACCTATGCAAACACCCTTGAGCGTCATCTCGCCACCATTTTCTTTTTGGAGTCCGCCATCAACCAGCAAAAGATTGCCAGAATGCTCAGGCTCGCGGCCGTAAAAAAGAACGCTGCGTTTCCTTGTGAGGATTTGGGCATGTACGCGAACGCGAGAGCCGTGATTGCCGAGCCGAGATTGCCGGCCATGTTCATCGTACCACTAACGGCACCAGCATTTCGCCCCCCAATGTCGATGCAAAAGGACCAGGATGGGCTCAATGTCATGTCGGCTCCAAAGATTGCGATCGAGAGCCAAAAGACTGCACCCACGACGGATGCTTGGTTGAGACTCATTACCATCCCGAGTGCGGCAAGCAAAAAACCTACGATTGCTGGTAGCTTTCGCGACCAATCGCTCCATCCTCGACGATAAAGGTGATCTACCCACGCACCAGACACAACATTGCCGAGCGCACCTGCCAGCAAAGGAATCATCGCGGCATAACCCGCCCCAATCGCTCCAAGATTGTAAGTTGTTTTCACGTACGGATAGAGCCAAGTTAAGCTGAAGAAGAACGTGAAATTGCTCGCAAAATACTGTGCCATCATCAACCATAGATTTTGCGACTTCAACAGTTTCGAAGGCATCCCTGGTTGCGAAGCCGATCCTCGGTTGCTAACGAGCACAAGCAATTCGTCCTTCTGTCGATGGGTGAGAATAAAATCGCGTTCTTGATCAGAGATACTGCGATGCTCCAACGGATCGTTCCGAAACCAGCACCACCAAAACGTCGACCAAACGAACCCAACCAGCATCAAGACAAGAAAGGTAACCTTCCACCCCAAGGTCACGATCAAAGCAGAAATCAATGGCATCGCAAGCGCAGCTCCAATCCGAGACCCGGAAAAGTTGACGCCTTTGACTAACCCCCGTTCCTGAACGGGAATCCATGCGTAAACCACTTTTGCAAGCCCCGGAAACGCACCCGCTTCTCCCGCGCCAAACAGAAATCGAATGACGATTAAACTCAGAAAATTCCAAGCGAATGCAGTCAAGCCAGTGAATACGGACCATGAAGCAACGACTACCGTGAGAACTCCGCGACTCCCAAGTCGGTCCGCTAACATGCCTCCGGGCGTCTGAAACAAAGCGTATCCGAATGCAAAAGAGGCGAGTACCCACGCCCATTGCACATCGCTCAACGCGAGCTCTTGTACCACCGCGTCTTTCGCAGTCGCAATGCATGCTCGGTCAACATAGAGCAGGACCGACAAAAAAAAAGTCCCGACAACGAGCAAGTAACGTGTCGGGAGGGAAAACATCTAACAACAACCCACTGGAAAGGGAGCGATTCGTTTCTTGCGTTTGTGTAATATAGCGTACGGAAGAATTCGACACCATCAAATAGAAGATAACAATCGTTCGGAAAAAACGAATGGTTTGCGAAAAGTCTGTATCGCGTCCATTCCCGTCGAAACCCCTGCTGAACTCCTTTTAGTTCTATCGACGGAGACGCGTTCGTCTTGAAATCGAAAGTCGCTATGATGGTGCTTCGTTGCGAACCGCTTTGGGGCTAGGAAGAATTAATAACTTTGGACTCATCAAAAAACCATTTGCTGCCAAGAATCCTTACGACTCCCACAACATTTGACGGGTCATCCGTCGAACGATTGATGTTAGAAGTGTATGGCATTTCCGCGACTGCTAGCCAATTGGTCGGTGAATACGATCTAAACTTTGCCATGCGGGCCAAAGATCAGCATTACTTGCTAAAGATCGCAAGAACCGATGCGAGTCGCGAGGATATCGAATTTCAGAATCTATTGCTCGAAAACCTAGCAACCAGATTTCCGAGTCAAGAACTACCCGTTCCGCGGGTAATACCAACGTTGTTCGGGCATCACATAGCAGACTCTCCCTCAGCCTCTGGAGTGCGATCCGTACGACTTCTAAGCTTTCTTGAGGGGCGTGTGCTCGCATATTTCTCTCCGCATACTCCGGAACTTTTAGAAAGCCTCGGGGGAATCGTGGCGAAGGTGGACTACGAACTCAGTGGATTGTCGCACACGTTCGCTGGCCGGGATTTCAAATGGAACCTAACACAAAGTGATGGCATGTTGCGTAAAATTGGATGCATCACAGATCCGCGACATCGCGATATCGCAAACCATCATCTTGAGTATTTTGCAAACGATCTAAAGCCTGGTTTAGCTGCGTTGCCAGAACAAATTATTCACGGCGACGCCAATGACCACAACGTCGTAGTGACGGGCGTTGGCTATGATGCGCGCGTTACTGGATTGATCGACTTCGGCGACGCAATGCTTGCACCAACGGTTGGCGGTCTCGCGATCGCTTTGGCGTACGCCATGCTAAATAAGCCGGACCCAATCGCCGCAGCGGCTAGCGTAGTAAGCGGCTATCACCGAATTCGAAGTATCAATGGCGTAGAATTAGAAATGCTTTATCCGCTTGTTCTCACGCGGCAGGCCGTCAGTGTGACTAACAGCGCCTCCGAAAAAAGGCTGCGGCCCAATGATCGTATTGGTTCCCATTTTTGGGGTTTCGAACAACAAGGGGTAGTTCCAGATATTGTAGCCTTAGGAAAACCGATCGGAAATGGTTTCCCGCTCGGTGCAGTTGTTACGACACCCCGGATCGCGGCATCATTCGACAATGGAATGGAATTCTTCGCCACCTTTGGCGGCCATCCAGTATCCTGCGCAGTTGGAATGGCCGTGCTAGATGTCATCGAGGCCGAGCAATCACAACTGCACGCTTTGCAATTGGGGAGCTATCTGATGGACGGCCTTCGTTCGCTTCAGCGCGAACATGAGGTCATAGGTGACATACGCGGTTTAGGCCTTTTCAATGGCATCGAGTTCGTGATGGATCGCGAGACGAAAACGCCTGCTCCGCAACAAGCCGCCTACGTTGCCAACCGCTTGCGCGACTTACGCATCCTGACTGGAATCGATGGACCGTTTCATAACGTGATCAAGTTACGGGGGCCCATGGTGTTGAGAAAGTCGGATGTGGACGCGTTACTGACCGCTTTGAGCCTCATTTTGTGCGAAGATGCGGCAAAGACCTGATACGAATACAAATGTCAATTTTTCCACCAAAAATCCATCTTTGGCTTCGACACGAAACCAAGCCATTCGAACGCAGGACTGCGCTCACCCCGACATATGCCGCCACCTTGATCGAGGCGGGCTTTATTGTATCCGTTGAAAAGTCAACGTTACGTTGCTTCCCTGACGAGGATTACTGTGCCGTCGGTGCTCGCATGGAACCAAGTGGATCCTGGTTTCATGCTCCTCCCGATTGCATCATTATGGGGATCAAAGAGCTTCCCGATGACGAGACGCCATTAATCCACCATCATATTTATTTCGCCCATGCGTACAAAGGACAGATGGGTTGGGAGAGAACGATCCAGCGATTCAAGCGAGGCGGAGGTGTTCTGCTCGATTTGGAGTTTTTAGTCGATGATCGGGGGCGTCGCGTGGCAGCATTTGGTCGTTGGGCAGGTTTTTCAGGGGCGGCACTCGCCGTCGACATTTGGGCGCATCAACAACTTCATGGTGCAACGCCATTCCCCGCATTGCAGATGTTAAAGGATGAAGGCGAACTGTTGAATCGGTTACGCTTTTGCCTATCGGCCGCGTTGGAGCATACGACCGATTTCCCGCGAGCCATCGTCATTGGATCCAAAGGCAGATGCGGCGTGGGCGCTATGGATCTTTTTAAAAAACTACAGTTTCCTGCATCGAACCTCTCCCTTTGGGATCTAGAAGAAACTGCACGAGGCGGACCGTTTCCCGAGATCCTTGCCCATGATATCTTCGTCAACTGCGTCCTGGTCCAAGGAGAGATGAAGCCATTTATTACTCGGGGGATGTTGCAGCAGTCACGACAGCTACGGGTCATTAGCGACGTGAGTTGCGATCCGACGAGTCCTTACAATCCAATCCCTATTTATAACGCCGTTACTACCTTTTCCGATCCTGTCATCCGATTGGATACAGACAATCTTCTCGACCTCACGGCAATCGATCACCTTCCATCACTACTTCCTCGCGAAAGCAGCCAAGACTATGGAGCGCAAATGCTTCCGCATTTGCTGACGCTTGGTACAGGCAATCCGGTGTGGACCAGGGCGCAACAACTTTATAAAGCATTCGAAGCGAAGTTATGACAACTCAAACGATACATTGGGTGGGTGCCGGCCTTTCATCTGGTCCCGGAATTGTACGACTTGCCGTGGCAGGCCGAAAACTTGTTTTGTGGAATCGGACCATCGAGCGAGCCCATGCCATTTTTTCAGGGACGGCCACTCCTGCAACAACTGAGATTCGGAAGTTTAGTCATTCCGAGTTGCAACAGGCGGTTCAAGCTGGGGATATCGTCGTCTCGATGTTGCCAGCAACAATGCATTTGGAATTAGCCAACATGTGTCTTGCGAGAAAAGCACATCTCGTGACGACGAGCTACATTTCAGAAGGGATGAGGCAACTGAATGGCCAGGCGATTGCATTTGGCTTGTGCTTTGTCAATGAATGTGGACTAGATCCTGGGATCGACCACGTTTTTGCGCATCTACTTGTCAAGGCATGGAAAGAGAGTCCGGCTTTCGACCCGACCGCGGCGCTTTACTTTCGCTCCTACTGCGGTGGTCTTCCCAAGGTGCCGAATGAATTTAAATACAAGTTCTCATGGTCTCCGGCGGGCGTATTGCGGGCACTGACAAACCGCGCCCGGTTCGTCGAAAATGGACAGGAGGCGTTCGTTGAACGAGCCTGGGAAGCAGTCGAAAATCTGTCCATTCGCGGTGAGGAGTTCGAAGTATATCCCAATCGAGATTCCATCCCTTATCTGAGCGAATACGGTTTTGAAAACACATGGAACGTACAGGGCTTTGTGCGTGGTACCATTCGCCTTGGAGGGTGGTCGAAAGCTTGGAAGCCGATTTTCGCCCGAATTCCAACTGCGTCAAATGAAGAGATCGAGTTAATGGGGGCTGATCTCTGGAGCAAATATTCCTACGCGGCGAATGAACAAGACCGTGTGGTCCTCTACGTAAACCTCACTGCGCAAACAGATAACAAAAACCTCTTCCATGAGACTTTCTTCATTGATGACTCCGGCTCGGGAAGGGAAACTTCCATGGCCCGACTGGTATCATGGCCTGCGGCTTTTTCAATCGAAGCGTTAGCCGATGGTCGCACTAAACCAGGAGTGACTGGCGCTCCTCATGCTCCTATGGAAATGAAGACTTGGTTGGATAACTTAAAATCCTTAAGTGTCGAGATTCTCAACGAAGATTGATCCTCGCAAGAGTCCAGTTCGAGATTGCCTATTCTGGTCAGCACGTAGCCGATTGCATATCGACTTGACGGGTCTACATAATGATCTGTGTCGTATCTCTAAACCATTCCATTGCTATCATGAATTACCGCGACAACGAAGTGGACCGGATCATCCAAATGGCCTGGGAAGACAGGACTGCCTTTGACTCTATAAAACGGCAATTTGGTCTTACACCAGGTCAAGTCATTAAATTGATGCGAGATCAGTTAAAACAATCGTCTTTTCGTCTTTGGCGAGCACGCACAAGCGGCCGCAAAACCAAGCATTTGGCACTTCGCAATCCTGAGATAAGTCGTTTTCGTTGCCCCGATCAGAAAAATTCGTAGCCGTCAAAGGAAGCTTTCATTGCAGAAAGCAAGTTGAGCTACGACTTTCGTCCCAAGCAATTTAGGCAACCGAAAAATAAAGCAAAAGCGGGATAGATTCCAAACAAGACGGCGCCTCCGAGAATACTCCCACTGATCGCATCCCAATCAAAGCGATCACGGCCAAGGCCGGTTTGCCAAATCGCGTAAATCAGAAAAAGGATTTGCGATACAATGGTGGATTGCACAATTCGCACTGGATGGGCCACTGCAGTGCATCGCGCCAGCCATGCCACAACGGGCAGCAACTGAATCGCGTGAAGTGCGACTCCATGCGGAAATTTCAAAACACCAGCCACACCCCAAAGTTCCGAAGACCCTCCGGCAGCGACACTCACCTCGCCCAAAACCGTAGTGAGTATGCCAAGCCCGCAGGACAGTGCAAGCAACAACATTCCTCCACGAATAGCCAGGGCCATCGCTGGCTCGATTGTTCGAAGCTGAAAAGTTCGAAAAGTCAGATAGCAGATTGCGGCGGTCACATAGAGTATAAGTCCGAGCATGCTAAGTTCGACTACGGCATCGATGGGCGTCGTATGATTAAAATGCGACGCAAGTCCTCGCCAGAATTGCAATGTGATGAGGGCCACTTCAATGAAAAGTCCTACGGCTATTGAGTTTGCAAGCAATCGGTCGTTTTTTTTCGGTCGCAATTGGGTCATCAACCAAACGATGGACCAAATCGTCAGGCCGCCCGAAATGCCAAAGAGCGTTGGCTTCCGAAGAGACACCGGACCATGCCACGATGAACCAAGGCTTGCAAACAGGGCTAGGTGAACGCAACCGCTGGTAAGAAGCCCAACCGCGAGTGACATTGCCATCCGAAACGAAGCAATAGTATGCGTCGATCGGGTGTTGCCGCCTGGAACCGAATCTAGGGTCGCTGACGTCATATTTGGAATTGTTTATTGAACATGAGAAAAACGTCTCTCCGATTTGGAAAAAAATTGCAATACCTTGCCTACTGATTTAAGTAGAAACTCCAAAGCATACGCGTACCAACGCTTCGCCAAGGGCGCCAGTGTTCGGTCATCGCCTCAAGTTGTTGCTGCTTAGGCCTCTCTTCCAACCCTTTCAATACTCGAAACGCTTCCTGAATGCCGATATCGCCTTGAGGCAATATGTCACATCGTAACAGACATTCCGAAAGATAGATGTCGGCTGTCCAGTTCCCTATCCCTTTGTGCTTGGTCAGCGCTTCGCGAACCAGCTCATCCGACAAGGGTGGGAGTGATTCAAACACAAAGTCACCTGACGCAACTTGCTCGGCTAGCAGTCGGGAATAAGCGATTTTCTGTCGCGTAAAACCGACTTCTTGCAGTTCTCCTTCCGTCAGCTTCAGCAATCCTTCGGGAGTGACCGTTCCACCGAGTTTGGTTTGTAAGCGATAAAACGTAGCATTGGCCGATGCCAAGGAAACCTGCTGCTCTAGAATGATATGCACCGTCGTAGAAAACCCCGGTCTTCGATCCCACAATTGAGGGTAACCATGCTCGTCGAGAACACGCTTCAATGCTGTGTCTCGCTCTGCAAGCAAGCGAGCTGCAAAGCGAAGTCGAGCAGGTGTAAGCGTCATGATTGATCTTTTTTTAGTCATGAAGCCTACTTAAAAAGCGGTCCGCGACATGTCGGTGGTGATCGAGTTTCGCGCCCATTCGGTCGAGTTGGGCGACCATGACTCGCATGCGCGGGTTACCGCTAAAAAACTCACGTTCTCGGTCGATGAATCGCCAGTAAAGTGCGTCCCACACTTCGCACCAATCCCCTTTGGCATAGTCGCTCATTTTCAGTACGTAGCTCGAACCGCTGATGTAGGGCTTGGTCGTCATCAGTCCGCCATCGGCATGCTGGCTCATGCCGTAAACATTTGGCACCATCACCCAGTCGTACGCGTCGATAAACAGTTCCATGAACCACCGATGAACGGCGTTTGGCTGTATATCACACAGTAACATGAAATTACCGAGTACCATCAGCCGTTCAATATGATGGCAGTAAGCGTACTTCAAAGCACGTTTTACACTCCGATCGAAGGGTTCGATTCCAGTCGATCCAGAATAAAACGAGGCAGGCAATGCACGACCCAAACTCCATGTGTTCGTGGTACGTTGTCGTGAGCCCGCATGAATATAGACCAAACGAATGAACTCGCGCCATCCGATTACTTGTCGCAAAAACCCCTCAAACGAGTTGAGAGGGACTTGATCGCTTTTAGCGAGAGTCGCATTGATGATCTGCTCGGGGGTCACCAAACCGATGTTGAGCATGGGGGACAACACACTGTGAAACAAGTAGGTCTCCTGTTTCGAAATCGCATCTTCATAATCACCAAATAAAGCGAGTCGCTCGTCAAGAAACTGATCGAGCCATTTGGCTGCGTCTACGTAGGTCACCGGGTAACAAAAGTCATCGACCTCACCCAAAGCTTTTGGAAACGCTTTCGCAATGTAATGCTTGCCTTCAATGACGCTTGGACGTTGGCCCGGTACCGCCAATTCGGGAACCGAGATGTTCTTGGGAAGCCTTTTGCGATTTTCCGTATCATAGGTCCACCTCCCACCGACTGGCTTTCCCTTTTGGTCGAGGAGTACTTGTAGCCGTTTGCGCTGTTGAATGTAGAAATCGGTAAAGTGGTAGTGCTTTCGTTGATCAGCCCATTGTTGCATGACTTCATTAGGCGTTAAAAACGAGGGGTCATCCAACCATTGCAATTCGACTTCGGCATCTAAACAGCCTGCCGAAACGCGTTGTTTGAGCCAATCATCAGTTGGCTCGACTACAAAGGCCATCTTTATTTTCTTCGATTTGAGAATGGCCCCAATTTCACCAGAATGAGCAATGGACTTCGATTCGATTCGATGTACTTTTTTTCCGATTCGCTCACATTGGTGCATAAACTCCGTCATCGACGCACGGTGCAGAACCAACTTCTGGACATGGAATGAGTATTGTCTAAAAAACAATGGGTCCTCAACAAGAAACACTATCTCCGCAGATGAGACGGCTGGGTTTTTCTCCCAGAGTTGGTGTGGGTAGACGATCGCGGCGGATTTGTTAGTCATGTGTCCAATGCCCAAGGGTTGTTACGCGTTAGCAGGTAGTGCACTATCCAGATTAGAAATTGGGGTTGTTGGTTTTGCCACGTAGTGAAAGTTGTCAAGACGTCGTCAAACTTCTTCGCGATTTAAACTTGTCGAAACTCTTGACGCGTCTCGCTACTCCAAAATTACATTGGGATGAAGAACAAGATTTATGAAAACAGGTCCAACTGCACTGCGGCAGTCGAGTTAACTTCGGTTGCTAAACGAGAGAGTGTCCGTTCATGCAGCGACCCTAGGACTTGACCAGCGAGGGCCATTCCACTCTTCAATGCACCTTCGACACGGGGACCGCCACACCAGTCTCCACACGCGCCGAGTCGATGCAGTTCGTCCCAAAGCGAATTGTCCGCCAACGATTCGATGGGTCTTGAGTAAAGCCAACGATGCGATCTTGCTAAACAAGGTGGTGGCATCGTTCTCTTAGCTACTCTTTCAGCTTCGTGGCATAGCCCTCGCTTTGCATCCTCTTTTGAAATACCCAGATTCTCTTTCGCCCAAGCAACCGTTGAATGCAGTACCCAAGTGTCCACTGCTTTCGAGCGACCGGGTTTGCTCGAATTGCGAGCAATCCATCCCAAAGCGCCGCCATTGATAAAGGCGCCATCGAATGGAACATCCCATCGTTTCTCTAACGCGAGCATAACGGACCAGCATGGTACCATTTCAATTCTGGAAAGTTCCGAACGCCATTCGCATTGAGAAGGCAGCAAGCGCTCGACTTGAGCGGGCGGGCAATTCCAAAGAACAATATCAAACGCACCGAGACTACGGTTGGTACTTGTAATTAGATGATAGCCGTTTGGTTCGCACTCGACTTTTGCAACTTCCGTTTCAAACTCAATCCGCAGGTCGGTTGAGAGGTGCTGCGCTAATGATTCCATGCTAGGCGTTCCAACATAGCGTTGGATTGGCGCAACTTCGCGATAAACGCCAGGATCCTCGATAGAGATAATATGGCCATCCCACTGGGCAACATGTTCGTCGGAGCACCAGGACTCAAGATAGGGCTTCAATACCGGGTCGCGTATCGTGAAATATTGAGCTCCATGATCAAATTGAATTGCGGCATCGGCTGTTCTGGTCGAGGCTCTTCCGCCGGCTCGATGCGACTTCTCGAAACAGTGGATGTGCAGCCCTTGGTCGTGCAGTATTCGACTGCAAATCAGACCCGCAAGCCCGGTCCCAATCATGGCGATGCGAGGTAAGGTACGAGTATCAATCTTGTCAACTCTTTTCTCGTACGCTTCGATGTTGGTTCGCTCTCGGTGAATGGATACCGGACGTGTCCGCACACTGCCCAAGATAGGCTGTTCAGGAAGAAAGGGTCGATCAAATTGCCCGAGGCACCATAAGATGCCACCATAGGAGGCGGGATCGCGGCCGTCGAGCGCATAACGATGGTTCAGATCGATAAGGCGTTCAAGTGATTTTCGGTGGTCTGGTGACCACGTGAGGATTGCTTTTCCCCATGTCATTCTCAAATTGTTGTGAAGTTCTCCATTCTTGAGCAAACTACGTTGGGCAGCGTCCCACAAACGTTCGCCCGTTTTGGCACGAATAAGCGTTTCCCAAGTCAAACAGTTCCTTGGGTCTTTGGCATGCTTGGAAAGCGTCTCGATCGCCCATTTGGGTAAACTCGCATCGGTTTCCAAGCCTGATCGATAGTAGCAAAATGCGTATGCCAATTCTCGCCAAATTAATAATTCATCGAGGTACTTCTCAGCGCCGTCAGCGGAAGCTTCTCTCGCGATACGGAATGGCGAAACCATTCCATAGTGCAAATATGCAGACATACGACTAACCCCGTCGATTTCGATTTGATTTCGCCGTTTTGCATATCCACGCAATCCATTCTTCCGAAAGGCGTCCCAGCGAGCGTTGCCAGCATTGGTCCCACCGCGCGTATCCGCTACCGGGCCTACCGAATGGTCGATTTTGCACTGTGAAACGAGTCTGGCAATGCTTTGGCCTGCAAGCCGCAACGAATCAAACGGAGTCGATGCAGGGGTGGTTCTTGCAGTACAAACGGGCCATGCTCGGTTGATTCGGTCGCTAAATAGTTGCGAGGTCGCATCACGAAAAGCAAAAGCGCGGTCGTATGCTTTTCCCACCAAGCGAGTAGGTACCACACATGCGGTGTCCACGAGTACCATCGGACACCAGTCCTCATTCGCAAAATGATCCGTCCACTGCTTTGTCGCTTCAATTGGGAAGTCTTCTGTAACCAAGACCGCGGAGGATTTTGCTAACCGAGCCAACCGCGGTGGTCGTGGCTCATGTTCTCCCCCCCGATCAATGTGCAGTGCGTATGCGATTCCCTGTTTTGCGTAATTCACCTCAAGATCCCGTGCGGCCTCGAGAATAAAAGTATGGTGACGATCGGAAGCAAATCGGTAGTCTTCAGAAAGACCTTGGTAGACCAGAAAGGGAAGATTGAGCTTCTCCGCCAGGATCATCGCAACCTCGAGAGCAGGGTTTTCATCCGTTCTCAAGGCGTGATGTGTCCAGTAAACCACGCACCGGCCAACGTGGTTTGACCGACCACTTGTTCTTAACCAAGCCCGCTCGGCCAAATGCGGAGGCAAATCCTCTATCAATTTTTGAATTTCAAGTGTCTTTCTGTTCATCGCTAGATAGTAGTCCTCCGTCAAGCCAAGGCGGTAGATGTGGGGGTGTCGCAGGAAATCGAGCAAACGAACTCAGAATTGATAGAATGTTGAGTGGACGTTTTTGAATTCGGCATCGGCAATCGTAGAGCAGGAGAATCAAGATGGAGCATAACAGCAACTCCAATTTGACGCGTGAAGAAAGACGAATAGAGCTACAACAGATTATGAAAGGTAAGAATGGCATGCTTGAGCTTCATCGACTGTGGCATATCGCAAGTGGAAACAAGTCGGGGGCATTACCGGCCGTCCGAGCAAATGATTCTCATGAACGATTGATCCATGAGATATTGGGGCATGAGTTTCCCCAATTGCAAGCAGAATAATAATGGTTCAATTCTGAGTAGCCCAGCGTCCCTAAAACAACGCGAGCGCTTGCTGGGAACGCAGCTTCAGACCGTTTAGTAGGCCTTGGCCACAAGCATGTTGCCGGGCCGCCGTTCCGCTCGCATTAGAATCGCAGTTGCCCCCCTGAATTGACTCAGCACGTTAGATTAAGTAGACTCGACCTATGTTTACTCCACACTTTGCAAAGTGCTTACATGGCCAGTCTGTCGTCCGAATCGGTTCACGCCGTTGGTTTCTAGAAGTGGGTGCGGCGGGACTTATCGGATCACCACTGCTTTGTGCTTCCGCCAGTTCACAAAACGTTGCCCCCCAATCCTCGGATCGCAAAGCGGTGATCCTGATCTGGCTTTCTGGCGGGCCAAGTCATCTCGATATGTGGGACCCGAAGCCTGAGGCACCCGCGGAGATTCGCGGACCCTACGGTACGATTGCGACCAAGCTATCAGGAGTGCGTTTCTGTGAACACTTACCGTTACAAGCATCGATCGCAGACCAACTTACCATTATTCGTTCGCTAGACTGCCGAACGAGCGATCACACACCAATCACGATGCAGTCTGGAAATCCCTTGGCGCGACGTACCAATGACGGCAAAGATGGGGACGGTTACCCCTCGATGGGTTCCGTCGCAGCCAAGTTTCATGGTCCAAACGAAACCAATATGCCCCCTTTCGTGGGACTTGCTGATAGTTGGGTATCGGACGTTTGGGAAGCGGGAAATATGGGCAGGACATTCGCTCCAGTCAACGGACGAGACATGGTGGGGAATTTTGGATTGCCCAATGGATTAACCGCCGAACGTCTTCAGGACCGAGATTCCATACGGCGAGAATTGAGTCGACTCGGCCGACAATTTGACGCAGGAGACCATACTTCTATTTCCGCGTTCGATCAACACACCAAACATGCCCATGACATGATTCTTTCGGGTAAGGTTGCCCGTGCCTTTCGCGTCGAAGAGGAACCTGACTCGCTGCGAGACAAATATGGGAGAAATAGTCTCGGCGAAAAGGCTTTACTGGCTCGTAGATTGGTGGAGTCTGGTGTCACTTTTGTGCTCGTCAGCGGCGCTTGGGGATACTTCGACCACCATGGAGACAACGTACAATGGGGCGGAATCGCAAAGGGGTTGACACCACTCCTTCCGCAGGTCGATCGAGTACTGCATGCATTGGTCAATGACTTGACACAGCGTGGACTCTTAGACTCAACGTTGATTCTTATGATGGGGGAATTTGGACGTGCGCCTCGGATCAACGCCGAAGCAGGTCGTGATCATTGGACCAATGTGATGTCAATGGTAATGGCTGGAGGTGGGTTGAGGCATGGACAAGTGATCGGCTCAACAGATCGACATGGGGGTTCCATCGCAAGCAATCCTGTTCGTCCCCAAGATCTCGCCGCCACTACATTTCGCCACCTTGGCATCGACTTGAATGCGTCATGGACCAATGGCCAGGGACGTCCAATACCGATTGTTAGTGAAGGCGGAAGACCCATTCCGGAGTTTTATACCAGCTAGGATTCCGGCGCATTGGTGTTTGCTATTCGTCCAAATCAACAACAACCAAACAAAGCAAATGCGATCCCAATGTTGAGCAATCTATGCGGGGTGGTTTCTTGCCATCTCGAGAAATAGATCATACCGGGCCTTCATTTCAACGATGCTGTCACCACCAAACTTGTCGACGAAAGCCGCCGCAACTTCGAACGCGACAACATGTTCGACAATGATCGCCGCTGCGGAAATTGCGCAGACGTCACTTCGCTCGTAACTCGCGCGATGCGATTCTTTGTCTACCATTCGAATCGAGTCTAACGGCTTGCGAAGAGTGCTGATCGGCTTCTTAGCGGCTCGTATGATTAGGGATTGACCATTCGTCATTCCACCTTCGAGTCCACCGGCGTTGTTGGAAGGCCTTGTGTATCCTAGATTCGGAAGATGTCGCTTGGAAGCGTCATAATGAATAGGGTCGTGCACTTTGGAACCCTGGGTTCGAGCCGCTTCGAAACCCATGCCGATTTCGACCCCTTTGATCGCTTGAACCGCCATTACTGCTTGCGCCAATTTTCCATCTAGTTTTCTGTCCCATTGAGCATGCGTGCCCAAACCAAAGGGTAGCCCGTCAACACGCACTTCGATAATGCCGCCGAGTGTGTCTCCCTCGTCAGCCATTCTATCTATGTATTGCTCCGCTTCGGTGTCTCGTGATGGATCAACGGAATAAATGCTACTCTTAGCGCGAGTGTTTCGAACCTCTTGAATCGTCTGTTGGAGAGTATCCCCCCTACCAATTGGCATCGCACCCAGCTCAAGGACATAGCCGATGGTCTCAATCCCAAAAACGGTGAGCATTTGCCTACACAAAGCCCCAGCAGCCACCCTCGCAGCGGTTTCCCGAGCGCTTGAGCGTTCAAGAACCCCGCGAATCGAACCGAGGTATTTGATGGAGCCTGTCAAATCAGCGTGTCCAGGTCGAGGGCGTTCCAGCTCTTTTAGACGCTCCAATTTGTAATCGTTGTTCACCACCTGCATGGCAATTGGTGAGCCTAGGGTCGTCGATTGCCAAACTCCACTCAGGAATTCGGCCGTATCCTGTTCGAGTTTTTGTCGACCGCCGCGACCGTATCCCCCTTGCCTAAGACGCAATTCGTGATCGATCAATCCCAGATCGATCGTTAATCCAGCAGGAAACCCATCAATCAGAGCAAGCAGGGCTTTCCCGTGCGATTCTCCAGCGGTCCAATAGCGAAGCATAAAGCGTTACGAAATTCGGTCAGAGGTACACTAATAAAAAGCTTATTCTAGTTGTCATCGGCACGTAGCCAAGCCGCAATTGGCGGAGACCATCGCCTGTTTTTTCAGTTCAAGGCATTACAATCGCGCTATGATTTATCCCGACGATCCCCAATCCCGAGAGAATTATCAGGTCGGATATTGTACCAACGTTCACGCGGGTCGAGATCTGTCCAGTGTTTTGGGTAACTTAACTAACCACTGCAATCCGATTCGAAAGCTCGTGGATCCAAATAAATCACTTTGCGTTGGACTTTGGTTTTCAGAAGTCTCCGCAGCTCAAGCGATTCAAATGGATCAATTGGTTCTACTCCAAGAGCGGCTAGCTGAGTACCAACTGGTACCCTTTACTCTCAATGGCTTTCCGCAGGGGGACTTTCACAGCCAAGTAGTCAAGCATCGAGTTTATCAACCAACATGGTGGGAGCGGGCTCGTCTGGATTACACACTAAACCTCATCCACCTACTTGATCAGATTCTGCCGCCGGGAGAAGTTGGCTCCATCTCAACCTTGCCGATCGCATGGAGCCACCCTGTACCAACTCGCGAACAGCTGAAGCATGCTGCATCGCAATTGATCGAGGTGGCAAAGGAGCTACACAGGCTCTTTGAGCACACAGGCCGCAAGATCGTGCTTGCCATTGAACCGGAACCTGGCTGCTATTTAACTGATAGCTCATCGTTTCGCATGTTCTTTAACGAATACTTGCGGGCGCCCAATTTGGCGGATGGAACATCGAATATTGTCGGTGAATACTTGACTCTCTGCCACGATGTTTGCCATGCAGCTGTAATGTACGAAGACCAGCGCAAGGAGCTACAGCACTTGAAGCATGATGAAATCGCGGTAGGCAAAGTTCAAGTCTCTTCTGCCATCCAAGTCGATTGGGACAGTATGTCCATTGACCAGAAAATCGAAGCAATCGATCAATTGAAAGGGTTTGCCGAAGATCGTTATCTGCATCAAACCCATCGTTCGAATAGTGACCGTTCCAAACTAGAAATGATCGAGGATTTACCGCAGGCTCTCAATTCATTGACATCGCCAGACAGCCTAAAGGGTATGTGGAGAATTCACTTTCACCTCCCGATTTTCTTATCCAACCTTGGGCGAATCGGCTCCACCCAAAACGAGATCACTACCATGCTTCAAGTGCTAGCCGGCCCAATGGAAGGAAGACCGGTCTTTACGGGACATTTCGAGGTGGAGACGTACGCGTGGG
The DNA here is from genome assembly GCA_031374515.1 of Pirellula sp. Classification (GTDB taxonomy): domain Bacteria; phylum Planctomycetota; class Planctomycetia; order Pirellulales; family Pirellulaceae; genus JBKCUI01. The sequence goes on from JANMGH010000013.1 coordinate 26,860, forward strand.
GAGTCTTACCTGAATCCATGCGAGTTGCTTGCCTGAATGATGGGATCTCAAAAGAAGTCGCGTGGTTTCAGGCCCAGCTCGGAAATGCGACTTGAGCGAACCGTAGAACAAAAGAACACCGCGCTAGTTGCTCGGTTTTAAGTCTCGTTTGTCCGCCTGTCGTTTGTCCTTCCACTTTTGCACTCGGTTGTTTCTAGCTTCATCCGAGTTGGGTGGCATAAGTAGAGATTCCAATCCAAAACCCAAAAGCGGGTGCGTCTTTAATTCAGGGTACTCCCTTGAATAGTCAACTCCTGCCAAATGCATAGCTACCAACAAAGCCACGTCGCGATGCTCAATGGAATAAATTTCTGCATCTTGGAAGTTTCCGAGTCTTTGAGCAGCGAAAGTTTTATTGTCTTCGAGCCATCGTTCGACAAGAGGGACATCGTCTGGCGTTCCGAAACGATAGAGGCATTGCATTGCTCTTACGAGCTCACCAGATTCTAACGTCGCGGATTCGAGCAATCTTATTGCGACTTCCCTGGCCTGTGGAAAGTCCTTCTCGACCAGAAGCATCAAGCACTCAAGTTTGCGATCCTCGATTCTGGTCGACCATCCGCCAATCATGCGTTCCAATGTTTTTTTGGATTGGGGGTCGAGCATGAATTGGCTGAAGGGAGCCATTCTAAAAGTGCTAATGGAAAGCATCTCTAGGTTTCGGTCTGTCAAATCGTCAGCAACGTTGATGCAGTACAACAACGCAATTGCGTCTGGCAACTCGTACCCTTCGGTTCTTCTTTTTTGACCGATGGTGGCTGCGATATTTCTCGCCTTGTCCAGCGATTCCTTTTTGGATTTCAGTTCAGTGAATACAAGTTCTGGATAAGCATCAATCAACTTCAGGAAAATGTTCTTTGCATTTCTACCGGTGCCGCTGACCTTTCCGAATGAGTACCAACCGTCAAATCCGAACGAATCGCTCGGATCGTTTGATCGTAGAAAACCGCGAGTTTGTTTTTGCGTCCGATCGCTTTTGATACGCGTGATGATGCTGCTCAATCGAACTCTCACCTCCAGTTCTTGGGGCTTTAGCCCCTTGAGAGCGACTTCGAGTTCTGCGAGGTTTTTTTCGTCCACTCTAGAGAGTTCCTCCATGGCGGATTCCCGGATGGCGAACTCGGGACTATCCAATCTAGACACCAACGTCGCGATCGAGTCTTGCATCGCATTGACTGCTGTGTTTTGACTCAATCCATTTGAAATCAATGACATCCACGTAAGCCACACGATGTAGAGCGTTGGCCACTTGGTCACGGAAATGGGACGGGTCCTTGGCAACAAAATATCCATCGAATGAGATTCAGCCAAACGAATACTAACCATTTCGCGCGGAATATCGAATAACTTCCTTTTCAAAGGGACCGTTCTCGAAAAACCAGAAGCGAGATTCTTGACGCAAGTGCCATTTTACCACGTTGTAGAATCTTGGCGGATGGTGCCTTAAGAAAAACTCCTTGATGGAGAACTGCAAACCGTGTAGAATGTCCAGGGTTCAGGGATTTGCGGCCGCTTGCAGCCTAACTGCTAAATAGCCACTGATGTTCCAGAGCATCTTCGAGACCAAAAATGCGGTTTCCTCAATATGATGCTTTCTAACTTCAGCGACCACTGCCAACCACTGCAGTCGGGGAAACCGACCCATTTGGGGTAAGCAGGCTGCTACCAGTCGCAAATCTGAAGTTCATGCATCATTCAAGCCTTTTGATTCTAGAAGCACATGGAAAACGCAACCATTGTGAATAAGCACTCGAACGCAACGCCATCCAATTTGAACGCCGGCTCCTTGTCGCCAGCTCATCGAGCTGGGATTAGTACGACAAGTGTTCATGCCGGAGAAGCGAGACGGAAACCAAACGATGCTATCACCGATTCGATTTGCTGTAGCAGTACGTTTACCTTTGAGTCGACACAGAGCATCATCGACTACATAGAGCAAAAGCAAGATCGCGAAGAATACGGTCGATACGGGAACCCGAATGAGAAAGTAGTCGAGAGGAAACTGGCAGCCTTGGATTCGGCTGACGAAGCGATCATTTACTCCAGTGGAATGGCCGCTATCGTTGGACTTTTGTTAGCGAAGATGAGCTCAGGAGATGAAATCGTCATTTTTGATCAGTGCTATCATCGCAGTCGCGAATTTTGTTCAAAACATTTGTCGCGCTTCGGGATTATCACGCATCAAGTCAGAACGGGCGACTTTGAAGCGATGTCAGCCGCCATCAATAGTCGGACGAAACTGCTCATTAGCGAATCGCCGACAAATCCTCATTTGAGCGTTATCGATTTGGAGCAATTTGTTGCATTGGGCAAAACTCATCACGTTGAGACGCTGATCGATGCGACGTTGGCGACCCCTTACAACATCCGCCCGATAGAGTACGGCGTTGACTATGTTTGGCATTCGGCAACGAAATACATGGGGGGACACAATGATCTGCTCGCCGGTGTCATTTGTGGCTCGAAAGAAAAGCTCCAAGAGGTACGGAAGCTGCGAGGAATTCTTGGAGGGATCAATTCGCCTCACAACATGTATTTATTGGAACGGGGACTAAAGACCTTTGCCCTCAGAATGGAACGTCACAACGAAAACGGCCAACGTGTTGCCGAGTTCCTCGATGCTCATCCGAGAATTGAAAAAGTTTACTATCCTGGACTTCCCTCGCACCCCAGTTATGAGATCGCAAAGAGGACTATGAAAGGTTTTGGAGGTCTAATCACCTTTTTGGTACGTGACGCAGACTGGAAGCAAACCGCCGCGGTCATTGATGCCTGCAGTATTCCTAAGATCGCGCCGAGCTTGGGTGGGGTCGAATCGCTAATTGAACAGCCTTATGTGATGAGCTATTTTGACTACTCGCCTGAGGAAAGAAAGCGATTCGGAATCGCTGATAACATGATCCGCATGGCCTGCGGGATTGAGGATCCAGTCGATTTGATTGCAGACCTTCAGCAGGCGCTTGATGCATGAAATTTCGAACGCGATCGATCCATGTCGGCAATGAACCCGACCCCGCTACGGGCGCAGTCGTAACCCCAATACATTTAGCGACGACCTTCATTCAGCCTGGGGCCGGTGTTTGGGGACAATTCGACTATTCTCGGAGCGGCTCCCCTACGCGTGCAGCCGTGGAACGCACGCTGGCAGATCTTGAGGGGGCGGCCGGAGCATTGGCATTCTCGTCAGGTATGGCTGCCACTCATTGCGCAACAATGCTGCACAAAAGCGGAGACCATATTGTTGCGGGGTGCGACATCTATGGCGGTACTTTTAGACTTCTTCATAAAATCTGCAACCGAAGCGGCATTGAGGTCACGTTGGCGCCTGCGGACGACGCCAGTCAAATTCAAAATGCAATGCGCCCCAATACCAAGATGGTTTGGATTGAGAGCATCGGCAATCCGCTGATGACCATCCCCGATATTCGCTTGATTGCTGATATCGCTCATCGAGAGGGTGCACTGCTGGGCGTAGATAGTACATTTGCGCCTCCATCGATTTTGCGTCCGCTGGAATTTGGCGCCGATATCGTCATGCACTCGGCTACGAAGTACCTCGGTGGGCATAGCGATTGCCTGTCCGGCGTCTTGGCATCGCGCGATCTAGCCTTGCACAAAGAGCTTTACTATATTCAAAACGCGACTGGGGGAGTCTTAGGAGCACTTGAGTCGTTTCTATTGCAGCGCGGAATCAAAACGCTGGAGCTTCGAATGCGAGAGCAATGCAGGTCCGCAATGACCATCGCACATTGGCTTGAATCACACCCTCGCGTAACGCGTGTGCTCTATCCTGGATTGGCAAGTCATTCGAACCACCTTCGCGCCCGACAATATTTGGGCGATCAGTTTGGTGCGATGATCTCGTTTGAGATCGATGGCGACTTTGAAAAAACAAAGCAAGTCTGTCAATCGACGAAGCTTTTTGGATTGGCTGTTAGCCTGGGGGCCGTGGAGTCTCTAATAGAACAACCTGCTTCGATGTCACATGCGAGCTACGATGCTCAAGCGAAAGCGAAATTTGGGATTACCGATTCATTAATTCGCATTTCCGTTGGGCTAGAAGATCCTCAGGATCTAATGGATGACCTCCAACAAGCGATTCTCGGATGAAGTCTATGGCGATGAATTAGACACAGCCGACAAAAGTAGCAGGCACGCTCCGCCGTGCCGTATGCTTGCGTATATTGGCTGGGTTTTCAGGCGGACGGCAAATGGAATGTGCCTGCTACTTTGACTTTTGTCGACTGTGTCGAATTAGTCGCGTCTGTAAATGATCCACAATGAAACTCAACAGCCCCGCAGAAAAATAGTTGCGAGTTGGTTGCGGATTTGTTACCTTGATCAACGAAGCTAGAGAGCGTGTCGATAAACAGTATTTGTTTCGCATTTTGACGATGCTTAGCACTTGCGGGTTTTGAGATTCGCCCATCATCCTGACGCAAGATACCCTAAACAATTCAGGCGTTAAGCGAGGATCGCAGCAATGCGAACCCGTTTCATGAACAATGCTGGCCACTTACAGAGTTGGTGTTCTGATGACTTCAAACGGATTCGCTCGAGTTGTGAATAGTGCGTTCTTGAACGAGCTCAAGGAATGCAATAGCCCATTGTGGGAAGACGTAAACCTACTTGGATCGTATACGCATGGGCCATTCTGCGGCGATTGGATCGAACAGGAAGCAGGCCCGCTTTTGCGTCGCCTTCGCGAGGAACTAGCAGCGCAGTTTCGACTAGAAGAAACTTTTGGCTTTGTGGCTGGTCCAGGCCAAAACCAAGATCGAAATATCTCGAAAGCGATGGATCAACATTTGGGGATCGTGCTGATGTGTGTTGCATTGAGCGAGCAATTGGATGACCACGAGTATTGCGGAACACTATCCGGCGAAACGCTTGGGATTTGGCACCAGCTCAAAAAGCTCTATGAAATCATCATGGAACACGAAGCGCTTGAGCGAAGACTTTGCGCAGCTGCCTGGGCACCTGTCTTGCCAGAGGCGAAAGAATCGGCGATGTCGGACAGCAAAGTTGGATAATTGCTAATGCGTCTTCAACGCTAAACTTAGTGCGTCTTCAACGCTAAAAATGTGCGTTGGAATGGGTTGGCCTGTAGCAAAAGTCGTCAAGACTTTCGGCGTTTTGCAGTGCGTGTCAAAACTCATTACAAGTTTCGCTGCACAAGGTCAAAGGATTGAAGAAGCACTAGCTTTTAGTTTTCCAAAGCGGGATCCCACTCCCATATGGTTCGATAGGCACCTATCGATTCAAAAAAACTGATCATATTTGCATAGAATTCGTTCGTGGCCAATGTCGCACTATCGCCGATAACGATCAGCTTTCGCTTGGCTCTCGTCAGGGCAACGTTCATGCGTCGAGTATCCGAAAGAAAGCCAATCTCAGAAATTGAGTTGGATCGAACCAAGGAGATTAAAATGGCTTCTTTTTCGCGCCCTTGGAATCCATCAACGGTATCGATCTCAACTGCTTTGAACGGGCAGTCTTGCCGCAGACGCCGCACCTGAGCTGCGTAGGGAGCAATGATCGCCACGTCCTTGGGCTCGATTCCCGATGCGCAAAGCTCTCGAACTTGTTGAATGATCCACTTGGCTTCTTCCGTATTGAATCTGCTTTCGCCGTCTATTTCTTGCTCTTCTTCCCAACTAGCACCTGCAGTGTCAACAAACGTAACTGGAGAAATCAACAATTGCGAGTGCGGCGGGTCAACCAAGTCGGTCAATAGGTGACCGCTCACGGTATCGTCCGCCAAGAGGCTACCTCCATAGAAACACTTGGACGAGTACTTCATGATGTCTTCATGCATTCGATATTGAACGATCAGCTGTTTGGTGATTGTTTCACCGTACAGGTTGACTAGTCGCTCCATCAAGCTGATTGCAAATCCATTCGCAGCAGCTTCCGAAGAGATGATGGTAGGCGGAAGTTGGCAATGGTCACCAGCCAAGACAATTCGATCCGCCCTCAGGACCACAGGCCAGCAACCTGGCTCGGTGCTTTGACAAGCTTCGTCGACGACGGCAAGTTCAAAGTCGCGCCCACCAAGTATGTCGGGATCGAAGTTCGTTGTTGCACAAATCACGTCCGCGCGATCCAGGACATTTGCAATGATCTGTCGCTCATAGACACGGGCGTCGTCTCTCAATCGCCGCGACTCTTGCCGTAAATCGCTCTTCTCGCCAGGCAACGGCTTGGCTCTAGTGTACTTACTGGCCTTCCTAGCGATTTTCTCCGCTTCTCGCATCATTTCGCCAACAACTTTCATCGCCGGGTCTGCTTCAACGAGAGCATCCAAAGTGAATGCTTGCAACTCTTCCTGAACTCGGGCAGGGTGCCCAATCCTTACGACTTGAATGCGATTCGCAATTAGCTTCTCAAGCAGATTGTCCACGCCCGTATTGCTCGGCGCACACGCGAGCACCTTAGAGCCTCGCATGACCGCCTGTCGAATCAATTCCACGACTGTCGTTGTTTTGCCTGTTCCTGGTGGACCATGAATAATGGCAATATCTCGAGCTGACATTGCGAATTGAATCGCTTGCTTTTGCGACTCGTTAAATCTAGGTTCGATTTCCAATAAGGACGGGGGATCAAACCTTGGTTCGCGCTCCCCAAGAAGAATGTCTCTAAGTTGTGCAACCCTAGACTTTGCGTTCTGAATGGCATTCATGGCCGTAAGTTGTCTACTGCGTGTGATTTCATCCGTCGACAGGTCTAGACGAAAACGGTCACCCTCGGGCCAATCATCAAATGCAACTTCGATCGAGCCAACCTCTCTTCCGCACACGATTCCGTAGCCGCAATCTCCCTCAGTCAACTCTTCGGAGGCAATAATGGGTGAACCGATGCGAAACCGATTCCAAGGCAAATTGAGTGTGCGATTGCGTTTCACGAAGGTGACGAGAAACCGACCGCCCAGGCCCATTCTATGATCCGAAATGACAAGATCTAAAAGAGAATCGCCGCGTGCCTCGGCGTTCTTTTGCGATCGAATCTTCCTTCTTTCGATCACTCTTTTTCGTTCAGCGTCCGATTCCATTTCCAACCAAACGCGAAGTTGCTGAAAGTGCTCGTCGAGTGGCTTGGGCATTGAATTGGACTAGCGATCTATTTCCTGGCGGGGGGCTCTTAAGTGACGGAATTGTAACGTGACTCGATTGATTCACACAGCCCGAGATGTCTAGGAATGCATCAAGTGATGCATGACCGTTCCTCGCTTGGTATACTATCGCCCGAAGTCGAACCAAGATGCTAGTAAGGCGCTCGTTTTCAACCTTGCTACTACCCTGACCATTACGAAACTCTAGCAAGACAGAATTGCTAGGTCCCTTTCAAAGCCTTTACAGGAAACGTCATCGCTATGTCGGTAAAAGACCTTTTTTTGAGTGTGGCTCTCTTTGTCTCCATCGGATTCACTGCTCGGGCACAAACGCCTGACTCCTCCGCGAAGCTATTTGAATTGCGATCGTATATTTCAGAACCAGGGCGTCAATCCGATGTGCTTAAGCTGATTTCAGAAGGGGCTTTACCGGCAATGGCAAGGCACAACCTGACACTTGTTGGCGCCTGGACAAACGTGGATGCGAAAGACGAACGGGTGTTCATGTTGTTGAGCCTCAAAGACAAAGCTTCCTGCGATACTTCAATGACGGCATTTCAGAACGACCCAGCTTGGAAAGAAGCGATTCAAAAATCCATGATAGACGGTAAAAAACCCGTCAAATCGTTCGATCGCGTTTTTTTGACTCCAAACGATTACAGTCCAGCATTGGAAGTAAAAGAAGTCGGCAAACGCGTTTTTGAATTAAGAACCTACGTTGCAACCAAGGGCAATCTGCCCGCTCTCAATGCTCGTTTCAAGAATCATACACTCGGACTTTTTGCGAAGCACGGAATGAATAACTTTCTGTATTGCTCGTGTTTGGATGGCGAAGCACTCACTTGCAAAAAGCTATTAGACGCAGTCTCGCCTATCGGCCAGGGATCGGCGCAAGTGGACGAGAACTTGCCAGCTGCGGGCAACACTTTGGTCTATTTCATTACTCATGCTTCACCTGAGTCCGCAAAGGTCTCTTTCGGAAATTTCATTGCTGACCCAGAGTGGACCAAAGCGTACAAAGCCTCCGAGGCAGCCGCTGGCGGATCGCTAACCGTCAAAGATGGAGTCAAGAGTCTGTTTCTAAAGCCGACTTCGTTTTCGCCAATCAAATAGCGAATAAAAGTGCATGTCGATTATGAACCGTTCGGATCGTGGAAGACACGCCGTTGTTGCCGTGGTCATTGAGCAATCAAAATTCCTTGTGATTCGTCGATCGGAGTTCGTCAGAGCTCCCGGGCTTATCTGTTTTCCTGGCGGCGGCATCGAAGGAGACGAAGACTTTGAGGCCGCTATTCGACGAGAAATGATGGAAGAGCTTAACTTGACTATTGATGTATCAAGGCATCTCTGGACATCGACGACGCGATGGGGCACTAAATTGGAATGGCTCATTTGCGTTCGCGAACAGACCTGCCATCCACGCCCCGCTCCAGAGGAAGTTGCGGAAGTGCTATGGTTAAATGAAACGGACCTGCGAAATCGCGATGACTTGTTGGGCAGTATCCCAGATTTCTTTCTGGCGAAAGACGCAGGTGAATTTGAGTTGGAATAGCAAAGAAACGGAATAATCCGGCAGTTCAAGTCTGCGGTTGTTTTGAATAAAACCGGATTGCCCGGTGGTTTGCTCAATCTCTTTAGTTAACGAAAAAAAACAGCGAGTTCTTTGCTCGCTGTTTTTTTGGTTGAATTCTCAAAAGTCGCTGGCTGCTTAGAAAGCGCCGCCGCCGCCAAATCCGCCACCGGCTCCACCGCCGCCAGCAGCGCCGCCGCCGCCAAGACCACCTCCACCACCGCCGCCTCCGGTTTGACCCGTGAACGTGTTAAAAGTATCGACCGCAATGATATCGCTAAATTGCGGACTTGGTGTAATTCGCACGTACCGCCTGTCACCAGAGATGACTCCAGTTGCGAACAGCGATGCTCCTTGAGGAATGAATGTGATGATAGGGCGATAGCCAACAACTCCAGGTCGGATGAATGGACCCAATTGTCCGTTGCCAGCAACACCATTTTGACGGCCATATTGCGACAAAAGACGCTGATAGGCTGCACTCGAACTCGATCCCTCCCCGTCATTCTTTGCTGGATTGACTTGCGCCAGGACCGCTCCAGCTTCCGCCATGCGTTGCTGAACTTTTGCCAATTGTGCGTCCACGATAGGGTCCTTACGATGTCCGGTTTTGACCTCTGCCAAAACAACCGCGTCCTGTTTGATGGGCACTTGGAGTTGAACCACTTTTTCTTCCGGCGTACCGTAATCGGTGAGCAAATTAACGGTCACTTTTCCACCGGCAACTTCTCCCCAAACTTTTCGGATCAGAATCCGATACTGACCAGCATAGCCGCTTGCGCAGACATACGTTTCCGAAAAACCGTCCTTGCTAGGTTTGTCGAGGGAAGATCCATCGGTCAACAGTAGCCCGCCATTCAATGTGCGGGAACTATTTTTATCACAGACAGAACCTGTTGGTTCTTCCACGGCAACATCGATATCTGCATCACCAGTCCAAACAACGCGAACAACCAAATCTCTCATTCTCGCTTGCTTGACTTCTTTAGCGAATGCATAGGCTTTCATCGTTTCCTTGGCATTGTTGAGTCGCACATACGCGGCTCCCGCTGCGAGATCCGCCTTTTGAATCATGGGCACGTGATCATCGGTCCATGCTTGACCCAAAATACCTGTACAGCACCAACGCACCCCTTCTTGATCGCCAATCTCAAGGGCGATTTCAAGCCCCAGTTCCAGCGGCTCCTTGAGCATTGGGTTGGAGCGGTACGCATCGTGGAAGACGCTCAACGCCTCCTTCTTCATCCCTTGCCCTGCAAGGTACTTACCGATCTTGATCGAGGCGTCCACGTTTCCGCCGAAGTCGATGCTGGACAGCAGGACTCTACGTATCTCCGTTCCAGGATACTCGCATCCTTCCATTGCCGTGCTTAGGGCTTGGTACATCCAACCGGCTGGCAAAGTTTTACGCATTGCATCGCCAACCGTATCGATCACTTCTTGAAAGTGCTTTTTGACCTCTGCATCTTTATTCGTCGCAGCTGCTCGTTTTGCTTGCGACATTTTGCCAACAACCCAAGTATTGAGTTCGGCTTCAGCCACGAGTCGCTCACCACCTTCGCTCGCTACGAGCTGCTCGACAAGTTCGGCTGGTGACTTTTCGGCAACAGACTTCGTAGGTTGGTCGATGACATCCATCATGCCTCCCATGCCACCCATGCCGCCGCCCATACCACCCATGCCGCCGCCCATACCACCCATGCCGCCGCCCATACCACCCATGCCGCCGCCCATACCACCCATGCCGCCGCCCATGCCACCCATCATGCCACCACCCATTTGAATGATTGGGACAACGAGATCGCCTACAGGATAGACACGAACGACATTCGCAGAGGTCTTCTTGCTCGTGATACGCATGACTTCATCCTCGATGACATAAGTCAGTTGCAATGGATCCAAGATCAGCTTAAGTGCAGATCGGAAGGAGACGGGCGGAAGGTCCAAAGTGATTGCCTCGTCCGGTGTAATACTCTCTTCTTCTAACGCCTTTTCATCGAGAACGATCGGGATGTCATGAAGTCCCCTGAAATACTTCACCACTCCAGAAAGCGGTGTCGCATTGAAGTTTACTTCACCTGGCTCACTCAAAGCGCGATAAATCTTTCGCTCAGATTCTTTCCCGCCCGATAAATCGATCGATCCATACCTTTCCAACCGACGTGCGCTCAACGCTTGCCAAACATCCGCTGGTGGGTAAACCACGGGTGGATCGTCGACGAAGGGGACCAAAGCTAATTCGTTCAAGTAAAGGGAATCCACAAATGCGCGGTTTCGTTTGTTGACTACATCCATAATCAATTGATGGTTTGCAGCCATATTGGATTCGATATTCGTTACGCGATCGACGATCGAATCGCGATCGATCGCTGTAATCTGAGGCGCAATCTCGTTGTTGGCTTGAGAGAACATCTGCTGAGCCATCAACGAATTGTATCGCTCGACCAATTGCTGAACCGTTGCATTGCGACGTTCCGTTTCAGCAAGCAATCGCTTGGAAGCAGACTGACTCGCTTGCACTGCTTCCGTACGTGAAATCTGTTCCTTCAAAGTCACTTCAGCCCGAGCAGCCGCTTGGATCGCCGAAGCAACCTGAGCATCAAGTCTGGCTCGGCCAGCAGGATCCAGTTCTGGGGTGCGTCGCACTTGATCCAAAAGCGATTTCAACGCAATCTTGGATGCCGACGGATCCTGGCTCCTGCGAGCTTGACTCAATTCATTCTTGACTTGCGATTCCAATTGCTGAGCCTTGGCGCGTCGTAGCCCCTCATCTTCGGCAAGCAAATCACTTGCGTTGGATAGCTCATTGTAGGCATCACCGAATCCATCAAAAGTTGGCTTTGGGGATACTGGATTGTCACCAAAGGGATTACTTAGTGACGCTGGTGGCACTTCGGTTACCGCCGGAGGATCCTGAAACGGATCTTGAGCAAGCGGAGCCGAAATAAACTTGACTATCCGAGGCGAACCGACCGGTTGGCTTGGACTCTTTACCGGCTTTGCTGGTTTCTGAGGTTGTTCCGCTGCGTCCAAAATATTCTGTGCAGCTAAGTTGTTTGGAGAGCGTCGAATCGCCTCTTTGGCTATGCTGATGGCCGCCTTTACATCACCTGAATTCAACGCAAATCTAGCGTCCTTGACCAATTGGTCCGATGTATTTGCCAGTACCAGTCCGAGTTCTTGCAACGCTTCAGACCCTGGTGTTGGCAACAATAAACCAGCGTTCGGTGCTGCTTTAGCAACCACTTGCGCTAGAAATGCGAAATCGGGATTCGACGGCTCACTCTTAAGTTCCCAACGCATCGCGCTAGTCTTTCCACCGATCACTCCCTCTAACTGCAATTTTCCTGAAACGGATTCGGAGTCGAGATGACCTACGAGAATCGAATCGCGATCCAATCGCATCGGTGGGAATTGAGTTGGAAAGTATTGCGATACTCCTGTCGGCCAGTTGGATTTCGTTGGCCAGAAAACAGGTTGAATCGCAACTTTTGCTAACACTTCGCCAATCTGTTGACAAGTTGCATCCGTAATTCCTTGCCGAACAAAAACCTTGCCACCTGTGTGATTGGAAATCGTCGACAGCAATTCGCAGTCGGTCTTCGGACCAATCGCTATAGAGCTGATTGCAGTGCGCAATTCACGCATTTCACTGATTAGCGAGTCGAACTCCGCTGTGTTCAACAGATTGCATAGATGTATCCCATCACCGATATAAACGATGCTGGAATCCGGCTGGCTTCCCAGTTCCTTGACTGCCGTTCGGAATGCAGCTGCAAGGTCGGTGGTTCCCAAAGGAATTCGCTTCTCAAGCTTCGTAAATCCATCGGCCAAAGATTGGCTTTGCGGAACAGATGCTGGAGACAACACGATAGTTTCAACATCACAAGCAAGTAGACTTACCAACGCTTTCGATGGCATTGCATCTACGATCGATTGTGCGATATCAATAGAATCGGCTCGAAAGTCACCGTTTTGCGATGCCGATGTGTCTACAACCACCGCAACACGAGGCGAATCCTTCGCCGCAAACTCCACCGTCGGCTTCAAGCTCAAAGCGAAAAGCGTCTTTCCTTGGTCCTGATAGGTCACCAAGCGGCTTTGGGCTTCGTCCGCAGCTTTCGCCGGAAAGCCAGCCCCAACCACCAGCCCCAACCCAAACACGGTCGACAAAGACGCCGAGAAAAGACGCTTCGGCATCTTAAGAATAGCATTACTAGACATAATGATTCGCTCCGATTTGGCTCGAATAATGGTGCGGACGAAATACATAAATCTACCGACTACGAAAATTGACTTTGGAAATTGGACGACAAGTCAGGATATGGAGCTCCTGAAGATATCCCTAATCGTATTTCTGACCCAAGGCTTACGCCATTAAAAAATCAGATCAATTCAACGATTATCCATCTTCATGCTACCCCTCTTGCCGGACTCTGCCAACTACACACGCATTTTCCGAACCAATATCGTTTTTTATAGATAGCAAGGAGCGGATTTAGCTTTTTGACCGGTAATTTGAAGAAGTTATCTAGGAAAAAAATTCCTGCCCTGCGGAATGCAACTCGAACTCGCAGCAATATTGGCGGAATCGAACACCGGCAGAATTGGAAAAAACGGCAAAATCCTCCAATCCCCTCAATCCTGCCCAGTCGAAATTCCGATGACTTCGATAGAGATTTTCGTAGGGGTCGCTTTTCGTTAGGGTTTCCGTATGCTTCGAACAACCATTGTCAAAAACGAATTGGCTTGGGCATTAGCATTCATTTCAACTTGCTGTTTTTCCATACCAACATTTGGCCAAGAAGATTCGCTGCAAGATCCGGTCTCAAAGAACCAACCAAGCGTCTTTGAGAAATTGTTCGGAAAATCGAATGTCAAATCCTCCGAGACCAATAAACCTAAACCCAAAGTTCCAGCAATTCCAACAACAGGGAAACCGGCCCGATCCGGCTTTCTTTTACCTTTGAAATCGTTCTCGCGTCCATTTCGTGTGTCTACCGAATCCGAGGACGGTTCGGAGGTTCAAGAAGCGGCACCTCCCAGCTCGATTCAATCTCGAGCCTCTCGCGAGCCTTTTCGGAATCCGGTGCGTGCGCAAGAACGACGCGACAGGGATACCATTGACCTGCATGTTCAGCAGCTCACTCAAGATACGCCACCGACTGCAAATCGTATTTACTCGTCGAAGCCAGCTCCCATTGTAACCCCCGAAAGTATGCGATCGACAAATGCAGCTCCTTCGAACTCGAAAACCACAGGGACCAAGTCACACTCCAAGCCGGTGGTTGCGGGCACGAAAAGCCTAACACCTGAAATCATAATCGAATCCAATTCCACTTCGCGCAAAACCACATCGGATAAGACCGCATCAGATTTAGAAAAGCACCAAAAGACGGTTTCCAATACCGTTGCCCAAGATTCGCGAGATGACCCACGAACACAAAAATCAAGCGATTCAAAGGTAGATGCACCGTTGAAAATTGCATCGGTTAGCCGAAGCGCTACAGCTCCAAAGGGCCTGATCGATCTTGGTTTTGAATCCGAGCATTCCAACAACCACTTGGCCGCATCGGCCACTAGAGACTTGGATACAAAAGCGAGCGGTGAGAATCGTACTCAACCGCAAAGTAGCGATATCCCAAGGACATTGCCCCCTGCGAGCTCGAGTAAGCGAGACGCCAGGGATTCCGCGATCGAAGCAAGGGACAAAGGCAAAGTTGCCAAGGAAGAGGTCGTTGCCACGCCCGCAGCCCTCCGCCGCGAAATGAGCCTGCCGGGCGTGCGCGTCACAGTAAACGGACAGAATTCAATTCTGGTCAACGACGCCAGTAGGTTCGAAGTGATCGCTAAGAACGAAGGGGCAGAAACTTTGAATGGATTGATCGTCCGAATCGCTGTCCCTCCACATGTGTCTATTTCGGATATCGCGGTCACCGAAGGAGTTGCACTCCCAGAAAATGACAACGAGGGGAATACGATTATTTGGGAACTGGGACAGATAGCAGCAGGAAGCTACAAAACAGCAGTTGTCAGCATCAAAACGCTGAAGGCTGAACATTTCGCTCTTGGGGTCGAGTGGACAGTTCTACCTCAAAACGCGGAAATGCAAATCGAGGTTCAGCAACCCCAACTTGCAATCGCCCTCGAAGGTCCATCTGAAGTCACATTCGGAAAGCCTCAACTCTATCGTATTCGTGTGCGAAACACTGGAAACGCTGAGGTCAAAAGCGTTTCGGTCGCAATGTCTGCGGAACCCTATGGAAGCAACCAATCCGACATCGGAGACATCAGCGCAGGAAGCGAACGAATCGTTGAGGTAGAGCTTACGTTTCAACAATCGGGTGCACTCCCAATCGTTGCATCGGCGTCGAGTGAGGTCTCCAAGGTAAATGCTCGAAGTGCAATCGATGTACAAGTAAGACAATCCGATCTCGTCGCTACTTGGTTCGGCCCTGCTGAGTTTTACCAAGGGAGCTTGATCGACTACGAACTGGAACTGACCAACGTCGGCTCCATTTCGGCACTAGGAACTACTTGCGTTGTCAAACTGCCTCCAGGCACGGATACGATAGCCATGCCCGCAGGCGCGACACGAAATGGGGATAATATCAAATGGGATATTCTCAAAATCGACTCCCATGAGAAAATCAGTATTCCCTTCCGATTAAGCATGTCCAAACACGGCATCAACCAACTTTACTTCGCAGGAACCTGCAGTTCCTCTAGCGAAGTCAAAGCCGAATTCAAAACAAACATCGATGCGATTGCCGACTTGCACTTGACCGTCGTTGACCCCGTTGCCCCGGCGCCAGTGGGTCAACCGGTGGTCTACGAAGTCGTAATAGCCAATCGCGGGAAGAAATCGGCAAACGATGTCGAAGTGATCGCTCAGTTCTCCGATGGGATCGAGCCAACACGGGTAGACGGACACACTGGGCGCATCGTTCCCGGGCAAGCGATCTTTAACTCAATTCCCAGCATCGCCGCAAACGACAAATTAGTGCTGAGAATACACGCCGAAGCATCCAAGCCAGGTGTCCACCGATTCCGTGTCGAGGTGAAAAGCAAAGGAAGCGAGACGGACTTGCTCGAAGAGGAATCGACACGCTACCTTGCGACAAGCATCAAAGGTGATCGCCGCTAATGAACCCTGCCAAAGTAAATCGCGCGAAGGTCGAATGTCTTTTGGATTTGCCAAACGTTGGACCCGCAACGGTCAAAGATTTACATCTGCTCGGAATTCGGAAACCTGACGAATTGGTGGGAATGGATCCGTTTGAAATGCACAAGCGTCTGTGCAAGTTAACAAAAACCAAACAGGATCCCTGTGTGATCGATGTGTTTCTGTCAATTGTTGCGTTCGCCAACGGCGGCCCGCCTAAGGTCTGGTGGGAATTTACGGCGGAAAGAAAACGTTGCCTCAGCGGTCTCGACGCATCGAAGCGTACAAGCAAATGACCGATAGACAATATTGACACATGGAACGACAATAGTGGACTGAACCTGGACCGCTCGTCCTAGGACTTCCCAAACCACTGTTGTCCCACCTGGATCAAGTCATCATGCTTCGAACCCTCGGCTTAACGTGTTATTTGTTATGTTTGATCGCTGGTATTTGCAATGCACAATCACCGGACCCAATTCGCGCACTGATCATCGATGGTCAAAACAACCATGGAGATTGGCCAAAGACCACGATGATGATCAAGAAATATCTTGAGGATACAAAGCGATACCAAGTGGATATTGCAAGAACCAAGTTTACATGCAATGGGGATGATCTTCTTGCAAAGTACCCACTCAATGACGGCATTGTTCGAGAATCCAAAAAGAACGGTGTACCCGACCCCGATTTCAAACCAGACTTCTCAAAATACAAAGTTGTGATCAACAATTTCGGTCACGGCGCTGCCCCTTGGCCGGATGCAACCAATGCTGCCTTTCAAAAGTACGTCGCGGAAGGTGGCGGTCTTGTTATTCTTCACGCTGCTGACAATAGCTTTGGAAATTGGGAAGAGTACAACAAAATGATCGGCTTAGGTGGCTGGGGCAATCGAAACGAGAAAAGCGGGCCCTACGTGTACCTTGATGCGCAAGAAAAAATGGTCGTCGACAACTCGCCGGGCAGTGGCGGTAGCCACGGATCCCAACACGAATTTTCGGTCATTATTCGGGATACCGAACACCCGATTACAAAAGGTTTACCCAAGGTGTGGCTTCATACCAAAGATGAACTTTACGACCGACTTCGAGGCCCAGCCCAAAACATGAAGATCCTAGCCACCTCTTTTTCGGCCAAAGACAAAGGTGGAACGGATCGGCATGAACCCATGGTAATGACAATTGACTATGGCAAAGGGCGTGTCTTTCATACGCCGATGGGGCACGCGACCTATTCCATGGAATGTGTTGGGTTCATCACGGTCTTGCTTCGCGGAACAGACTGGGCAGCCACCGGTTCTGTTATCGATTCGAAGGTACCAGCGGATTTTCCTTCGATCGATAAATCATCGCAACGCAAGTTTGATTGATCACTATGGATTTACAGCCAACGGCTTTGAGACTCACGGAAAATCGTTCGGTAGAAATCACTTGGAGCGATGGTATTGCTCTAAACTATCCCTTCGGTTTGTTGCGCAATGCGTGCCCTTGCGCGACCTGCAGAGAAAAGAAACGTGCGGAAACCGCCAAGCCAAAAGGACTGCTGCAAGTGCTTTCTGCTGCAGAAACAGTCCCGTTAGTGGTGACCCAAATGCGACCCGTTGGAAATTATGCGTACAACATCAATTTTTCCGATGGTCATAGCTCTGGACTGTTTACAATGGAATTGCTGAGAGAGATCGGCAATCCAATTCCCACCGAAGTTTCCTAAACTGATGCTGCACGCATTGAACCATCTAAATCGCCGCAACCCAGCTACATTAGCGCAGGATTGCGATGATTTACTTCTCGTTGGGTGGCGCGAGTGGATCGCGTTGCCTGAGTTTGGGGTAGATAGGCTTCACGCCAAGTTCGATTCGGGCGCAACCATGTCGTCCTTACATGCCGAGAGAATCGAAGAATTCAAACGAGGCCAAAACGCCTGGGTTCGATTTTTCGTCATCGCAGACCATGACCACGAAGAAACGCCTTACCACTGCAACGCTAGGCTCATCGAATATCGTAACATTCGTTCTTCCAACGGCCATGTCGAATCGCGACCTGTGATTGAAACCACACTTTACATTGCTGGCTTCCAATGGCCCATCGAAGTCACTTTGAGCAATCGTGAAACTCTTGAGTGTCGCATGCTGATCGGACGATCTGCGTTAGCTGGACGTTGTTTGGTCGACTGCGGTCGATCGGACGTACTGTCCAAGTAGACTATCCGAATCGACCCGTAATGTAGTCTTCGGTTTCCTTGAGCTTGGGATTTGTGAAAATACTGGATGTCAAGCCAAGCTCGACCAGTCTGCCCAAGTACATGAATGCCGTAAAGTCACTGATGCGCGACGCTTGTTGCATATTGTGCGTCACGATCAAGATGGAATAGTCACCCTTTAGACGCTCAATCAAATCCTCAACCTTGCCCGTAGCCAGTGGATCGAGTGCGGAGCATGGCTCGTCCAAGAGTAAAACCTCTGGATCACTTGCAATCGCACGGGCAATACACAATCGCTGTTGCTGGCCGCCAGAAAGTCCAAGCCCGCTTTCGTTTAGCCGATCTTTGACTTCTTCCCACAACGCAGCCCCTCGCAACGACTGCTCACAAATTTGCATCAATCGCTGCTTGTTCCGTTCGCCGTCAATTCGCAATGGATAAACCACGTTTTCAAAAATGCTCATAGGAAACGGATTGGGTTTTTGAAACACCATCCCCATCCTCTTGCGCAACTGAATGACATCGACACCTGGGGCAAATATGGACTCGCCACTTAGAAGCATGTCTCCCTCGATTCGAACGGTATCAATCAGATCGTTCATTCGATTGACACTGCGGAGCAGTGTGGATTTGCCACAACCACTTGGACCGATCAAAGCAGTGACCTTCCCTCGAGCGATTGGCATCGTCACATTGTGGATAGCCTGCTTGCGTCCGTAGAAAAGGTTAAAATTAACAATCTTCAAGACAGGATCTTCTTGCAACACTTCTTCGTGGATAACCGACTCAATCGCTTGGCCATCCGCAATCGCTTTTAATCTGTCCATAAATCCAATCGATGTATCTCTAGAACTGGCTACCTTGAAATCTCTTGCGAAGTCTTGCTCGAAGCCAGATCGCGGTCACATTAAGCAACGTGACTATTGTCAACAACAACAGTGTGGCCGTAAACACCATCGGTTTTGCCGCCTCACTGTTCTGGCTTTGAAAGCCAAGCGAATAAATCTGAAAACCAAGGTGCATAAACGAACGAGAGCCATGGAAAAAAGGGAAATCGAAATCGAGTGGCAATTCCGTGACTAAAGGAATTGCCCCAACCAACATCATCGGCGCAACTTCACCTGCTCCACGCGCCATTGCCAAAATGAACCCGGTGATAATGCCGGGTCGTGCATACGGCAAAACGATGCGCTGCAGAGTTTGCCATTTACCTGCACCACAGGCATATGAGCCTTCGCGAATCGAATTTGGCACAGCCGAGAGCGCTTCCTCCGTTGCCACGATCACGACGGGCAAGGTCAACAGTGCAAGAGTGCATGAGGCCCAAAGTAAACATCCCTTGCCAAAGGTCGGATTGGGTAGAGAAGCCTGATAGAACCCCTCAAAGAAGGGGCTTTTTACTAGTAGACAAATGATCCCGATTAAACTCAGTAGCCAGAAAAACCCACCAAAACTCGCCAAACGTTTTCGAAATCGAGACATCTGCGCCGGAGAGCCTGAGGCAAGCGTCGCCAATAAGAACGCTACTGTCCCAAGCAAAGCTGTGCAAGCCAACGCGACGAACCAAACGCTTGACGGCCAGGGTGTGAAGCCCGCTTTGACAGGACCACCATCAATGTACCCACCGATGGTGTAGCAAAAGAATGAAAGTCCGAAAACACCATAAACAATGCTCGGTACACCTGCCAAATTGTTGATGCTAATCCTGATGATGCTCAACACCCACCCGCTTTTCGCGTACTCTCGCATGTAAAGCGCGGCAATCACTCCAAACGGCATAACCGCAATCGACATGATCAATGTCATAACTATGGTCCCCCAAATCGCAGGGAAGAATCCACCTTCTATCCCGCCCTCTCGAGGCTGGCCAAATAGAAACTCAAACCACCGTATCGCGTAAAGCCGCAATTTACCTAGCCAACCAAGTTGGTTGGGTTGGACCGAGCGAACGATGTCGGAAATCAACACCGACTTTTCTCGCAACATCGCGACGCGCGTCGACCGCTTGTCAAAATCATCTACAACCCAGAATCGTCTCCTACCCTGGGGGGTATCCAATGCCAACAACGACTGAGTTTGGCTCAACTCCGTACGTACGACAGGTATTTGTTGTGCATCAAGACCATCCTGTAGACCAACAAGGACCGCCAATTCCGTTTCGATGCCAATTGCAGTCGAAACGATCGGAAAGCGGCGATCGGATTCCGTCTTCAGTTCTTTTTGCAAAGGCAACTCGCCAAGCCAATCCAATGCTGGAACTTGCAGTAGCAACTTTTCGGATTGCAATTGGACTTCCAAGCGAGCGATTTGAAGATTGAGGACATACTGAACTCGTGAAACGGTATCAGCAACTTCGATCGCTTGCTCAATCGCGTACTTCGATGCCGCAGGTAGTCCACTCAGTTGCAATGAAATCTCGGCCATTGACTCACCAATCGCCACAACCTCTTCATTCGCAAGATTCTTGGCATTGATTTCCAGATCGTCCAGCTTCTTCAATGTCTCGACCCGTCCACCAAGCCTCTCTCGCCAATTTTGAATCGACTTACTAACGTCCAGCCACATGGCGTTGGACGTGGATCTCGCAGTCGACAATTGAGTCGCGTCATCTGCGATTGAACGCAAATCGGAGCCATCCTTCAGTTCCGCTTTTCTCACAACGATTCGTGAGTCTGACAATTGACGGTCCAATCGTCCAAGTTGTTGTTTGGCACTCTCGATTTGTGCGATCAATTTCGATTGCTTACGATGAGAATGCTCGACAGCTTTCGCTAAAGACAACGGGTCCATAGTCTCATGCATCGTGGCGTTTGAAGCCTTGCTCCCAACTAAACTCTTTTCCCAACTCGCCTTGAGCTCTCCACCGACCATTCCAAGCGACTGGCTAAGTACCGATTTCAACTCCAAGTGTGGAGAACTATTTTGATCCGACTTGGTACCTGATGGTTGCAACACATCGAAATTGTCAATGAGTACTTTGAGACTGGCAAATTCAGCATCAGACTCGGGCGCAAAGGTTTGTTCTAGCCGACAAGGAAAGCCGTACAAGACACCCCATTCGCGTCGTTCGAGAAGCCAGATATCGCTCGGTTTGTACGAGTTGTCGAGGTGGAAGTCCTCTTTTCTAGTATTTACCGTGACCTCTGGAACGAATGCAAAGTGCCGGTTGCTAATGTCATAATTACCGGTCCGAAGATACAGTTGCGATGAATCGAACTGGTCCTTTCCGTCTAAGTACTGCTCCGCTTTCGCGCGGCTCTTTTCGTCCAATCGATCAAGGGACTGGCGGGTTAAGTTAAAAGGTTGACGAAATTGTAGTTCGCCTGCCTCAAACTCTCCGTTGAGCAACGGATAAACACCAAACGATCGCTGCCAATGCGTCGCAAGCCCCTTGTAAAGGATCAACGCGAGCAGTGCAACGATCATACTGCACGCTATCGCAAACATACCCCCTGTAAGCCATATCATCGGCTCACCCTGCGCGATGAGGCTCTGACCGGTTGATTTCGCCCGATAGTGTGCTTTCAAAGTTGATAGGCTCTTTTTCGAAAACGCAAACGGACAACTTCCGCGATGGAGTTCGCGACTAGCGTGAAACAAAACAAGAGAAACGCAGCTAAAAATAGAGCATGGAAGTGAGTGGCTCCCTTGGCAGCCTCCGGTAACTCAGTCGCGAGTGTCGCAGACAGGGTCCGATACCCATTCATCGGGTTGATATCCATTACGGGCGTATTACCAGCCGCCATCAGAACGACCATGGTCTCGCCAACCGCGCGACCAAACCCGATCATCAGTGCGCTAAAAAGCCCGCTCATCGCGGTCGGCACAACTACACGAATGGTCGTCTGCCAAGTCGTCGCGCCGCAGCCTAGTGATGCGCTACGCAAATGCTGCGGTACAGATTGCAATGCATCTTCGGAGATCGTGTAAATCAACGGGATGATAGCGAACCCTAGAATTCCGCCTACCAGTAACGCGTTTCGCTCCTGGTACGCTCCAAGTACCGTACCGCGCGGATCCACTCCAAAGGAAGATAGCATCCATGCAAAGGTAGCGGAAACAGCTAAAACCATCATCGTTGCCAAACCAAATAGCCCCAAATTGATCAAAGAAAACGCAATGGGATTCATGCGTCGTGCTATCGACTGCACAAACGGACTCAATGGACCACTACAGATCCACGCGACCAGCAACGAAACGGGGAGCAAAGCTAGACAAAACCACCCTGCCCATCCGGTGCCATCCTTGTTCGACAACCATTGGACCAAATTCCCTTGAAATAACACTGCTTCCAACGTACTAGCCGTTGCAAAGGAGATCAACATCCCTAGCGGGATCAAAGCAAACAGTATCGGCAATCGATAATGACGCATTCGTATCGCGATAGGGCCTGGAATGATCAACCACATGTGAGAAAGCATCAAGAAAAGAAAGAGAACCACCGCAACTGACAAAAGGACCGACATCAAATTGTCTCGCAGTATCGGTGCAAGCACGAGCGCTCCGATGAACCCCAATACAACACTTGGAACACTTGCCATCAATTCAATAACCGGCTTTACGCGAGCCCGCCATCGACTGCTCATGAACTCACTTCCGAATATCGCAGCCATTAGAGCGATCGGTGCGCCAATCAGCATCGAAAAAAACGTTGCCTTAAGCGTCCCAAAAATCAGAGGCCAAAAGCCAAATTTGTATTCGCCTTCAATGGTCCCTGTGCTGCTTTGCCAAATGTGCTGTGGCGACTCATAACCCTCATACCATATACGGCCAAAAAAAGAACTGAGCGATGCCTCAGGAAACGGAATGTTTAGCTTCCACAATTCGATCCGGGTTTCACTCAAAAGACCAACACAGGCAGCATTGGCGGAAAAGAAGACATGTGGACCCACTTCCGAATCGCTTGCGGTATAGGTTCGCCAGGACACCAACTGACGATTCGTCGGCACATAATATAGAGCTCCCTGGCCGTCCTGAAACTGGGCGGCCACAATACGGCTTTCTGGTGCAGCTGCAAGATCGACCACGGCACCATGCTCGCCCGCGAATCGATGAATAGATCGCAATTCTTGGCCCCTTTGGGTCGCCGTCGTTGCGACACATTCGATATGCCCCGATTCACTCCCGATCATGAGCGTCGAGCGGCCTAAAAGCGGAACCGAAGATATGGGCCGGCTTTCACTTCCAGCAAGCGATTTGTATTGCAATCCAGAGGTAAGTTGCTTGTCAACCGATGGGGTCCAAACGACGACACTCCCCTTCGAGTCGAGCGTTTGTATCTGCTCCGACCTTGAGCCTATCATAAGTCCTAAACATTTGGCCGATCGATCTGACTCGGATGGAATATGCGACCAACTGTTAGATTCCTGGGAGATTGCTCCTGAGAAACTATTTACTTTGTTCTCAATAACTCCCATTGCGATTGTATTGCCGTCCGTCGCACCCCATGTCCAGGACTGCGATTCATCAAAACTGGATCCAGTCTGAGGGTTCCGCCAATCCACGCAGGTGATCGGCGACGTCGAAACAGCAATAGGAGGATGAAAGTTCACATCGCCAATATGCTGCTTGCGAATCAATCCACTAGGCATTAGACGATATAGCACTCCATCCAGAGCAACTGCCCCCTTTTCTTGAGTCAACGAAAGCTCTTCAGGAACATCTGCGGCCGAAACAAACTCAACCTGTATTCTCAGGGTGATTGGGCGGACCGAACCATTTGCGTACCCTGCGAGCATACTCGAATCATTGTCGGCAACAACGCAACAAACGATTTCTCCTAAGGGTAACTCCGATACTGGACTCGAAGAATCGTTCTGCGCAAAAAAGGAACCAAGTTCGTTGCCGGTAGCAATACTATGAACCGTTAAATAGTCGCCGCGATGAAGCACCCAAGCCAACTCGAAATACTCGTCCACGCCACATGCAACAGGCTTCTCCTCATTTCGAGGGCTATCCGCTGACAAGGAAAGGCTGCTTTGGAATACGACTGCATTGCTTTGAAATAGAGGAAGAACATTTGCCAGAAGCACAATGACGACCAACATTACCACCAAAATGGTTCCGACACCGCCAATCGTAATGACCTGCTTTGCAACTCGATCCGAAACGCGCACCCACCACGAGGAGTTTCGGTCCCTGCGGTAGCGCTGTGTTTGACTTAGCGAATCGTTCACGCGAACCTTGTCACTCGGTAGGAGTCATCGGCGGCGCAGACATGATGTTCCATGGCGATCAAGGGGCGATGCCAACTAACTTCAACGCCTTTTCGGCGGTCTTCGCATCTACCGGGAAATAACCATCCTTGACAGCTATCTCTTGGCCTTCCTTGCTGAAAATGAACTTGATGAATTCCCTGCGCAATGGCTCTAGTTTGCTTGTCGGTTTGTAATTCACCGCCAGGAAAAGATACCGTCCCAACGGATACTTTCCGTTGTATGCGTTTTCTTCGGTTGGCTCGATGGCTTGTTCGCCCTTCTTCGGTGACAAAGCCAACGGCTTGACGGCTTCGGTTCGATAACCGATGCCACTGTAGCCCATGGCAAATCGATTTTCACCCACAGATGCAATGACGGCTGTACTCCCCGGTTGCTCGTTGACGCGATCGCGAAAGTCTCCATTTCCCATCGCTTTCTCTTTAAAGAAACCGTACGTTCCGGATGCGGCATTGCGTCCAAACAACGCAATAGGCTCATTCGCATAATCACCAGTTCGTCCAAGTTGCCCCCACTTATCAATCGAATCTCCACCTAGTTTGCGTGTGCTCGAAAATATCGCATCCACCTGCTCCATGCTAAGACTCTCGAGTGGATTGTCTCGATTGACATAAACGGCAAGAAGATCAATCGCTGTCGGCAACAGAACCGGCTTGTAACCGAACTTCTTTTCGAAATCCGCAATCTCATTCGCCTTTGCGTCTCGGCTCATTGGACCGAAACTCGCAGCTCCCTCAATTAACGCGGGCATCGCTTTTGACGAACCTTGCCCCTCCACTTCGGTTCGAACCCCTTTGTAGTATTCCTTGAATTTCTCGGTCCATTGTGTCATCAAACTGTTCATCGAATCGGACCCCACCGATTTGATCTGGCCAGACAGCCCAGCAACAGACTTATATTTTGGCAACTTCGGATCGACTTTGTCCTCCGCACAGCATTGGCCGGCTAGAAAACTCAAAACAAGCAATACGACGATGGATCCCAAAGTATTGGTTTCAAATGTATACAGCGACTTCACGGAAGACTCCTAAGAATTAGCAGCATTGAACGGCGCAATTGTTCCAGAAAGCCAAGAAATCACTAGCAGGTGATTGTTAAGAAACGGTTAATTTTGGCGACTCTTGTTGCGCGGCAACTCCGATAATATGTTTAAGGCCCACTAAGACACAGCCGACAAAAGTCAAAGTAGCAGGCACATTCCATGTGCCGTCCGCCTGAAAACCCAGCCAATATACGCAAGCATACGGCACGGCGGAACGTGCCTGCTACTTTTGTCGGCTATGCCCACTAAGGCGTGTTGGCAGAATGAAAACTACCTGACAAGGGTTCAAATGAGAGAGCGCGGCTCCGGCCGAGCTTGGCTTTGGTTCGTCAGGAGCCTCTCCCGCATATCCCTCCTGGTTTTTCCACAGTTGCCGCTCGCCTAAAAGACGTTCAAATGGCCAAGCAAATTGCATCTCCACCAAATTACTCACGCCAAAAGGCCGACTCCGCAATCGCTTTGTATTTCACTGCAAGGTGCGGGGTCTCGATTGGAATCTGTTTCTGAAACAAGGAATCGACCGCTGCAATGACCAGTCCCGATGTCAACAATGTTCGTTCGACTGGGTACGGAGTGCGTCCTGTTAAAACGACATCCTCGATCTGTCGCGCCAATGGATTGAAAAAATCTGCCGTCGTAGATCCATGCGTTGGCATTGGTAAATACATCTGGCAGGAAACTATGGCGCCATTGTCTGCCCTGAGCCCCGCATAATTGAAGTCGCGGATTGGACAAAGAAACATCCCGGTTCGAAAACCGTCGTTATGTTCTATAAAGTAGGCTGTGACGGACTCTTTCATCACCTGTTTTGCCCAGTTGTACGTAACAGGCGCCGTTGGAAACCCGCCTTCGACCGGCAGATTGTGGCTGCGTGTTAACGCTGCAACGAACAGCCTTTGAGTGTCCTTGCGATTGGCACGCTCCATCTCTTGCCAAAAACGCTCCCCTTTGACAGCAAGTACTTGCCTAACCCCTGACTCGCCGCCAAGACGCCGTTCGGACATGCATTGCGCTGTTTCCAAACCATGAAAATCATAGCTGTCTACACCACCATAACAAACACACACACTTTCCTTTAGCGGTGTGTCCATCGCTAATTCCGTTGCGGGCATGCGCCAAGTTACGGGCAATGATGAGCCAGCTAACAACGGAAACTTCAATCGAATGGAGTCATCGACCATTTCCTTGCATTCCGACCAAACGGTCGACAAATGCTTGTCATTGAACACAGGTACGCTTCGCCCCGTTTCTTCGAACACTCGAACTACTTTCTTAAACCATTCGTAACGAGGATATCGCTTTTGCCCCTTTTCGTTGGTTGGATACTCACCGTGTTCCGCAATGATGACGACCCCATCTACTGCAAGCTTCGACGTGCCTAGTGTCAATGCTTCTTCGATCGTCGGATACGATTTGAGCTTATACTTTTCGATCCGTTGCTTGCCCAAATCAGCTTCAGGGAATTGATCGATAAAAACCGAGGCAATGTCAAAACGCGGATCCTGCCACTTGCCAGCAAAAGTATATCCCATCGCATGCCGATCTAAGAAATGCTGTGCATGCGAATGCTGACGCACCTCAGTTCCCAGAAAGGCAATTCGCTTTCGTTCCACTGAAACCGATTGCCCGAGCGACATTTGAGAAGCAGCGACTCCCAGGCCGGCCAAATATCCAAATTTTCTTCGATTGAGTTGCATTTTATTCCTGCTATCTAAGGTTCGAAGTTCACGCAGCGGCTTCCACCACTATTGTAAAGAATTCGGGATCAACGTGCATGCAGGGACCATGCCTCATTCTGCCAATGCAAAATGATTGAGCCATATATCGCAGGGAAATTGTACGGACTCTTGGTTAACGCGAGCTACCTAGGACCCATTCCTCCGAAAACGCGGCGTGCTTCATGCTCTTGCCCCCTTCGACGAAGTAGCTGTAGATTGCATGGATGGTTCCATCGGCTCCCTGCGTTACAGCGGGATAATGAAACGACCCGCTCACCTGATCCTCGAGATGCTGCGTATTCGACCAAGTACGGCCCTCGTCGAGCGAAAGGGAGACAGCCAATCGGTTCCTCCCCTTGGTAGTATCGTTGTACACCAATAGCCACTTGCCACTTGCCAACCGTATCCCATCGACTCCAGATCCGGGATTCGCCAATGCACTGACGCCAACCGCCCCCCATGTTTCTCCGTTGTCGGTCGACTCGGAAACTCTCACTTTTTCTCTTTGCCCATTTTCTCGCATGTATGCGACCAGGGTCCCATCATTTCGCCGAAGCACGGTAGGCTGGATATTGCCAAAACCGAATAGCGGCTTGCTGGCATGCCAAGTCAGTCCAGCGTCATCCGTAATCGCCATGATCGAAATGGAAAATGTATCCGTATAAAGTGGCAACAAAATACGCCCACTGGGCAACTGTATCGGCTTACATCGCGGTTGCCAACCAAGCCTCTGGTACAGTTTTTCACCAAGCCGTTCACGAGCAACACGGATTCCCTCAACTTGTCTTGGTTGCAACTTGTCCTTAAACGGTGCTAATTCCAAATCTAGTTTCGTGCGAGCTTCTTCGGCGAAGTCATCGGGTTTGAGCAAAATCATCCCCTCTCGCATCCATCGTGGCGGCTCCGGTGCAGCGAATTGTTTTGCCACTTTGAAGTTGGTGAGACATGACTCCCAACTGTTGGCAAGAATCGTTGGGTAAAACAACCAAAGTTGGCGGTCGCGATCTACGAACAAAGCGGTGTTGCAGTCGGGAAAACCTGGAGTATCCGCAAGGACAAACGGCTCGGACCATGCTGTCGCCCCCTGTTTTTTCCACGATGCGTAAACAGCTACATCGTCGGCTTGGCGTTCACCGGCTCCGCGGTACCACGTAGCAAACAGATCCCCATTCGGACATTCGACGATCCCAGGTGCGTGATTGTGCTTGGCATTTAATGGGAAAACGAGTTCGGAGACTATCTGCGGCTCGGCAGCTGTCGCTTGTCCAAACGTCAGCGCGAATGCAAATCCAATCCGCGCAAATGAACTGCTTACATTATTCGTCATTGGAATCCTACTCTTGTTGCTTCGGTGGGCTGAAGTGGGGGGGATCGTGTTATACCACCACTGCGTGGCGAAAACAGCTGTGCCATACATTGACGATTGCATTCCCACGCGTTCGAAGATGGGGTTGCAACAGAATCCTCTAACGTTTTTAACCTTAAATTTAACATCCATTTTGAACGCAGTCGGAGTTCCTGATTCCATGCAAATGCCGTCAAAATCTCTATATTCGGATTCTCTCTCCGGTCCGAACCTTTTCCTCGCGCGAAATAGATCGGGTTTGTGGCAGCGGTGAGTTCAACGACCTAGCGTTCAGTGCCCGCCCCGTTTTGGTAAACGGAATTGCGGTGGCGTTTAATATGTATCCTCGCCAAATCATATGTCAACCATCGCCCCTGTTTATGTCGAGTTTCGCTGCAATCGTTGTTGGAACAGCAACTGCGCGCAAAGTGAAGCGGTTGGAACCGAAGTTCCATGCCGCAATTGCGGTCAAGAACTCACTGTCCCCGAAGCGACTCCGGATAGGATTGCACGTGCTCTGGCACTTCTCGAAGAATTGCCAGAACTCAATACACAAAAAACGGTAACAAAAACAAATGCAACCCCATCGGATCGCCAGTTTAGCGATCAAGAACTAATCGAAATTGCCAGACGCGAGTCGTTTGTCCCGTTGCATCAAATAAACTTTCGAGGTTATCCGACAGCATCCCTCATCGCAAGGCTCGTTGCCAATGTGTTGGATGGCGTGTTCTTGGTGGGATCCATGATACTGGGATTTGTACTGGTGCACTGGATGGCAAAACTAGGAATTGTGGAAAGCCCATTCAGCAAACATCGTCCTGTCGAAGAAATCTGTCTCGCAAGCTTCCTAGTGATGGGAATACTCCCAATCCTGTACGTAGTCAGTCAATGGATACTTCTCGCGACCTCTGGACAAACAATCGGAAAGAAACTGTTAATGATCCGAATCGTAACGGAAAGCGGAACACTCCCAGGCTTTCTTCAAGCTGTTGTACTGCGCAACTGGCTCCGTTACGCATTATCCTTTATACCATTCTTCTCGTTGATCGACGCGTTATTCATCTTCTCTGATTCTCGACGTTGTTTGCACGATTACTTGGCAGGAACTAAGGTAGTAAGTTTGGTTTGAACCGATATCAAACCCATTTAGCGAATGGATACTACGAAAGACGTGGTATCAAACTCTCCATCCGAATCGATATTAGGGCGTGTATTGGATACGACGGTTCCCTTGAACGGTTCGTAGGACCACACAAACGCCTTGTCTCCATCAACGGCATAGCCGAACGGCGCTCGTTTTGTGGTGGACCAATCTTTGTCGACCAACCCAATGTCGGACAGCTCACTCAAGCTTTTCGGCCAGCGTTTGTTTTTGAGCTGAAATCGCTTCACGGCAAGCGAAGTTAACGTCAAACGACGAGAAGTCTCTTGGCGATCGAAGGTCTTCGCAACCATCGCATCGGCAGGCATAAACACGCCCAGGTACACACTGGTCAAGCTGATTCTGTTACGATCCGTTTGCGCCTTGATTGTTGCTTCAGACCGCTCGACAAGTCGATCTTCTCCTTGATCGATACAACGTTGTAAAACTTCGTGAGCCTGCAGCAATTCCAATCGTGTGCTTGGCATGATTGGGAGTTTCCAAAGTGGATTGTCCTGCATTTCGCTTGGCAGTACTTTGGCAATGTTTTCGACCGAGGCATTGAACATGGCTACTTGACCTGCAAATCCAGCCTTCCAAGCTTTGGCGGTGTCAAAGGGTGTGGAAACCTGACCCGATAACGTCGCTAGTTGCTCTTCGTTCCAAACATCCCAATCAAGGGATCGATTGATACTCTGCCATTGAAATCCATGGATCGACAGCGAAACGTATTGTGCGACGAAAAACCATGGCCAGTCGAATGTGTCCGCAACCGAACGCATCGCGACGATATCCTTCAACGCACGCTCCGGCTCTTTGTGGTAAAGTGCATAGACCATATCTAATTCTAGGATGCGTACCAATTGCCTAGACTCTTGTATGGGCTGCAACAATGTTAAGTACCCATCAAAGTGAAGAGGCAACCAGACAGGCTTTGGAAACTCGCTTGCGAGATGAATTCTTTTTAGAATAGGGCGGACTTCGTTCAAGTATTCCGAGACGCGTGACTCATCTGTCCAATCGCTCCCCGGATGTAGATCGTGGGGAAACTTGCCGGTCCCCACGCTAGGCAGGTCACTTGAAACCGTTAAGTTGCTGCTAGCTTGGCTCAAGTCGAGGACTTCGCTCCATGCATCAGTCCCCGCTTTGTGCGTGTTCCTTTCGAAGAATTCTGCCATCGACACATTGTCGATTGGATCGCCCGCCTGCGTGATTGCGTCGAGCCTTCGCTTGACTTCGGACGACGCGACGATTTCTCGGTAGACGACGAACGCCATGAAAATGATGAGCACCCCCATGGGTACTAGGCTGACCAGTCCGATCCATTTCACTCGACGTTTCATATTGGTTTTTCCGATCAAGTAGGTCCATTAAGTAGGCAGTCCATCTCAATTTATCGAGTTGGTCTGGTTCTGCCCGTAGCGAAAGTCGTCAAGACTTTCGGCGATTTACACTTTCCGCAACCACTGAGGAGTTTCGCTACCACAAAGTCAAATTGGTATGAAGTACGTGTCGCACCCAGCAAGCGCGACCTACTTCAATGCATCCGCTTGTTTCTCCCACTCACCGTGCCAAAGTGAGCAAGGAACATCATGGGCTTGATGGTTGGAAAACGTCGTAGCAGTCTGCCCGAGTCGCGATTCGGAAGTATCCCAATCGCGAGCAACCGCTTCATACGCTTGCTTCAATGCCGAATCATCTTTTGCATCGAGCAACTGTTTCATATGCCAAACGACGTTCGACACATGGCGACTTGAGATCAAACGCGTGCCGCTTTTGCCAGTCGGTATCGCGAACCCCCCAACGGAATGCTGTGTAGGAAAACGCCTATTTACTCCATTGCTTGAGAAATGAAAGTCGTAGGCGAGTGCCCGAAGCCTTGCTTTCCGTCGACTTGATTTGTCGCTCAGCTGAGCGACTGCGCTGGACCAAACTTCTGCCCCAAAACGGTCTCTTGCCCCCTCCTTCAGAACTTCTTTTACCAACCATGTTTCGTATTGGTCCGCCAACTGCTGCGATTTCAAATCCGGCATAAGTCGAACACCTCGAATGATACGAATGATCATGCTCGCATCTCGTTGATAACGTCTAAGAGTTTCCGCAGTATGACCCTCGTCTTCCATCCGAACCCGAGCCAACATTGCATCACCCATTAAACGCTTCATTGCGTTGTAGGAACTGGAAATTGGAGACGAATCGTCTAACCCTCTCAGTTGCCGTTCGATGTAGTCCCATTGAAGAGTACGCTCTTCAACGAATGAAGGGCCCATCGGTAACTGCTTCTCGATGATCTCAACATCGTTGTAGTCGCCCATCCCCATTTCTGATGCGGCCGACTCAAATGAAAGTTCTTCCTGACTTGTATTTTGATGAGGCGCAAGTAGCTCGACTTCGATGGGAGAGCGTCTATTGCTCAACACTTTTTGGACCTGATCTCCAAAAGCAGCCCATTCGCTAGCTGGCATCGATGGGTAAGTGGCAAACACTACAAGAAACGGAATTACTGGAAACAAAACGTACAACGCGAGCCAACCCGAATGTTCCAACCAAAAACGCTTGGTCATCTGTCCATCCATCCAACGCTGCGTCATACGATAAGTAGCAATCATCGGGACGATGGTGACGACAGCCAGTATCCAAAATGGAGTATCGAAAACTTCCCATGCGTAGCTGCCTAAAGCGAACGGCAACAGTCCAAATAAGGGTGCTAGGATGGCTGCGATGATGGGGCTGCGAAGGACTTGACTCATCCATTGCGTCACAGAATATATGGTCCACATGCAACCGATTGCGGTAGCCACAAGGAGCCCATTCGACGTCAAGTGGCGCATCTCGCTTGCCTGAATCAATGCAATCGCAGCGGCAATTGCTAAAGTCAGGGTTGCCAAAATCAGCATAGAAAAGGGGATGAATTGTCTTGTCATCCAGACTGTTCTAGGCGCGATACCGCGATCCGCTAAGAACCGAATGCGGTGATGGAGGTTGTCCCCTTGAAAGGAAACCACGCCTAGCCAACTGATAGCGATGAACCCCATAAATACAGCCGGGCCGGGGAGGAAATTCCAATCGTAGCCATTTCCTTGCCATTGCCTTAGCGTGCTCTCGCGGATTGCCAACCAGCACACCAAGAGCGAGACAAGAAACATCGCCGATATCCCTAACAATATCGCACGATTCTGAACGCCAAACTGCCAAAGCAATGCAGACCACGGAGTCTGGATAGCCCGTTGATCGGCAATCGATCGATCAAAGGAAGAATTTTTCGGGATTGCTCCCAACCTAAACACTGGCGATGCGGTTGGTGAGAGTGACCGAAGCGCATAGACCCAGCCAACGCAAAGAGCAATGGCACTCGTGGTTAGTAATAGGATCGTATTGACAGTGTCTGATTTGAAAAAGATGCTTGTGGAGAAGGTATATGCAAGCGCTACGCCAGTTAGAACCAGGAGACCAACAAAAGTCGATTGAAAGCTCCAAGCGGTGGCAAAGCCCAATACCAACAAGAAGATGGAATAGAGTATGCCATTTGGCAAGTCAATGTCCCAAAGCGAGATTGGACCATAGTCATTTGAGAGCCCCCCCGTCACCAGCAGCATAAAAAAGCTAATTGTCCAGACCGCGAACAATCCAACAAATCCTGCCAGGAATTTGATCCCGATGATGTCCTTTCCACGTATCGGCAACGAAGCCATCCAGTACAGCGTGCGACTTTCTTTTTCCTGGCCAACCAGCAATGCCCCCACTCCGGCAGCGAACAAGCTAGGGAAACCGAAAAAGAAGTAGATTGGTAATGTTCGATTTCTATTTGGGCCATCTAGTAACAAGAAGCACTGGAACACCGATGCCATCACCGCCAGCATCACCATCAAAGGCCAAAGCTGCCGATATTCCTTCCAGCACAGTCGGCGCAGTACCAGGCTACGATCCATGGCTTCCTCCGCTCACGCTTGATTGCAGTCCGTCCGAGCCACTTCCAACAGGCCCAAAGCGATCTTCGTCGGTTGCAGCGGGCACGCTTCCACGCGTACAGGCAATGAAGACCTCTTCGAGTGATGCAGGCCGACTTCTCACACTGAGCACACCCGGTCGCGCCTCAAGGAGTTCCTTGCACTCATGATCAAAGCCGCGAACCACCATGCGCCGTTGCCTGCCGGACGACTGCTCACTAAACACTTCAACGCTGCCAATCAAACGCGGCAAAGCGATTAGGGGATCCGCTAGGCTGATCGTCACTTCGGAAACCGTGTCCTTGAGATGGGTCATCGAGT
The DNA here is from genome assembly GCA_031374515.1 of Pirellula sp. Classification (GTDB taxonomy): domain Bacteria; phylum Planctomycetota; class Planctomycetia; order Pirellulales; family Pirellulaceae; genus JBKCUI01. The sequence continues at coordinate 60,673 of JANMGH010000013.1, forward strand.
CCATCAATCTCACTTTTCCCTGATGGAGGATCGCGACCCTGTCTGCGACCCGTTCCACTTCCGAGATTTGGTGACTGGAGATAAGAACCGTCCGACCGGTGACAGCTCGATCGACCATGCTTTCCATGAACTCGCGGCGAACGTGCGGGTCTAAGCCAGAAGTCGGTTCATCGAGAATGAGCAACTCAGGATCGTGGGCAAGAGCCAGAGCCAACGCCACTTTGGCTCGCTGGCCTTTGCTCAAGTGCTTGATTTTGCGATTTCGGGGTACTTCAAAGTGCCCGATCGAATCGCTATATCGCTCCAAGAAACCTTCTGGGTAAAACGAAGCGGTAAACCAACCGATTTCGTCGACACGCATCCATTCGTAAAGAGCGGGCTGGTCCGAAACGTATCCGATGCGCCGCCGTATCTCGATAGCGTCTTTACCCGGATCGAAGCCGCATACGGTACAGTTTCCCTCACTAGGATTTTGAAATCCGGTCAAAATGCGAATGAGTGTTGTTTTGCCCGCCCCATTCTCGCCGAGCAAAGCGAAAACCGAACCGCTTGGAACTGTCAAATCGATACCCCGAAGCGCTTCGCAACCCGGGAATCGCATTTCCAAACCACGCACTGAAATACTATCGGACATCATCTCCCCCATTTCCTGAAGAACTAACCGTCGCGACATTGCCGTCTAACTTATTCAATTGCTTGTGCACAATCTCTCGAATCTCATCGGCTTCAAGCCCGCCATGAAGGGCTTGAGTTAACGCCTCCTTGAGGCTCTCGGCGATCACCGACCGTCGGATTTCCTTGCAACGCTTGATGGCGCCAGCGCAGACAACCAATCCACGTCCGCGCAGAGACTCCAGAACCCCGTCGACCTGGAGTTCCTGATAAGCACGTGCCACCGTATTGGGATTGATCGCGAGCTGGACACTCAATGCTCGGACGCTGGGCAACATCTGCCCAACCTTGAACGTCTCCTCGGCGATTGCGAACGTGACTTGCCGAACAATCTGTTCGTAGATCGCTACGCCATTACTCTCATTAATCGAAAAAAACATAATGAATAACTCCTAGTCCCGCGATGCAGTACCGGTGTACTGGGTACATAGTACAGCATTTGGCTAGGGGCGTCAATGGTCTGAGGGAAAAAATTCTACGGCGATGAACGGGCAGCGGACGCTAGCGATTCTTTCCCGAATTGATTTTGCCGTATCGGAATGCGACAAGAGTGTAGTCGAGTATAAATTGCCGAGTGTCTCGACGACGTCTTGGCGACTTTCGCTAGGGGTAAAACCATTTATGCCCTAAGTATTAATGAGGGACACAGTACGATTCGCACTAAATAGTTCAGCAGGGGGTAGCAGTGTAGCAACGCGGATAACGAGCGGGGCTTACTTGAGTCAGAGGCAGCGGGCATGCACCTTTGCGATACCTGGATTCCGGTCTTTGCTACAATAATGCCAATTCTAGTGAGCTGGATAGTTTCAACAGGACCAACTTTAATGCCCCAAGTTCAAACCGGACTCGATATCTTAGTCGCTCAAAAGTTCGCACCTCTTCGTGGCAAACGAGTGGGGCTAGTGACGCATCCAGCCGCCGTTGATTCACAGCTCCGCGGCGCAGTGGATTTGATAGCGGCAGCCGAGGGTGTCAAACTTGTTGCGATTTTTGGACCCGAACATGGTCTACACGGACAAGCGCAAGACCTTATTAGTGTCGCGGGCAATGAAGCCAAAGCGGTGCCCGCTGCGGTGTACAGTCTCTATGGCACGACCGTTCAGAGCCTCCGTCCGACTGCAGAACAGTTGAAAGGGATCGATCTCCTCGTTGTCGATCTTCAAGATGTTGGGAGCCGCTACTATACTTTCCAAGCGACAATGCGCTACTGTTTGGAGGTGGCGCTACCCCTAGGCATACTTGTCATCGTGCTTGATCGCCCGAACCCATTGGCAGGCGTCGCGGTCGAGGGACCTGCGTTGCGGGCCGGTTTCGAAAGTTTTGTCGGTGCTCATGACTTGGCAATTCGGCATGGATTGACGGTTGGTGAATTGGCAATGCTATACCAACAGGAGCTAAAACTAGGACCTGGCGAATTGCGTGTACTTGCATGCGAGGGTTGGAGGCGTCGAGACTATTTCGACGCCACGGGCCTGCCTTGGGTATTGCCCTCTCCCAATATGCCGACCCTCGACACCGCAATTGTCTATCCAGGCCAATGTTTGATCGAGGGGACGAACCTCAGCGAAGGCAGAGGTACGACACGGCCATTTGAAATTTGCGGTGCACCTTGGTTGGATGGGGGCAAGCTGGCTCGTAAAATGAACGCGGAGAATTTGCCTGGTGTTACCTTTCGACCCGCGTGGTTTCGTCCGACGTTTCAGAAACATGCGGGCAAAGACTGCGGCGGCGTGCAACTGCACGTAACCGACCGCTCGAGTTTTCAATCTGTGCGAACAAGCTTGGCATTGCTTTGCGCAATGAGGGAAATGTCTGGCGATCTTTTCACCTGGCGCAACGAGGTTTATGAGTTTGTCAGCAAGCCGATCGCTATCGATTTGCTCTTCGGATCCGACCGGGAACGAATTCAAATCGAGGCCGGCCTCCCATGGCGCGAAATCGCAAAGCCATGGGAGGCTGAGGAGCAAGCGTTTGATCATCGACGGCACTCTGCTTGGCTGTATTGAAACGCTTAGGCGAGTTGACATTCCAGGCAAAAGCTTCGAGCTATTTCAGATTGTCTCGTGTGACAAGAATTGCGAGTCAAGGCAGTGCGGTTAAAGCGCCAAACGAACCACGTCGTTTCAATCAACCCAGCTAGCATGACGCAGGGGCACGCCAAGTTGCGGACGTGCCACGGCCGTAGGATGGGCGTGTGGCACGTCGGAACATAGAAACTCAGGTACGATGAACTAAGTTACTTCGACTTCAGAGCAAATTTGATGTCAGTATCCCCTTTGTCGGTAAGCTTGAAAGCAAGTCCAGACGTTCCCATGCTTGCGTACTTAATGGGAAGACCGTACTCTACTGTCGCACCTGCCTCACCGGATTTCGTGTTGGCTTGTTTCACTATGGTCTTGGTGATCTCAACTTTGTACGGACCAGGGACCGCGCCTGGCTTTTCGTCAAACGCCTTCAATTTGAACTTTCCATCTTTGTCCGTTACTCCGGATGCGTTATAGGTGCCTGTTTCGGCAATGAAGATAACCGCAGCTTCGCTCACTGGAGTACCGTCCAACGTAACAATACCCTCACATGGGACAGTTGGGGGACGCTCTGGGCCAGTATTGCAACCCAATAGAGTCGCAAAACCCAACACCATAATAAAAGAAAACAATCTCAAAATAAACTCCTTAGAACAGTTTGATTAGATGCATACGAAATGGGGCTGAAGCAACGCTTCAGCCCCAATACACGAACTATTATTTAGGAATCTATTCTGTCTGGCTGCTGACTTCGCCGCCTCTTGCAGAACCCAGTGCTCCCCAAACACCATAGGGACTTAATCCGCCGCCTGTAGGTGTAGGAGCTACTGCACCAAGGTTGCCCGTATCAATCGATTGAGCTACGAAGCGAACGGAACCGTCAAGCATCGAAACTTGAGCACCCCCAGTGTGCAAACTACCAGCGCTATAAATACCTGGCATCCAGTGAGGATTGCTTAGTCCTGGCCAAACCATGCAGGATGGTGAGTTCGGAGGCAATATGGTTGTCACGTTGCTCAAAAAGTTCCTGCCGTCCCAGGATCGATAACCTCGAGCTGTGTCGCCAGTGTAAACGTTGGACTGGGTAACCCAAGTCCTCCCATTCCACTGGGCACGACAACTGAGCGGAACAGTGGTGAGGGGGTCTCCAGCCTGCAGTACAACCATTCCAATGGAGTTAACCGAATTGGGTCGGTGGAATTCCGCAATTGCGATCGAATTGCTAGTTCCGTCTGTGACCTCACCCATTTTTGGCCAGTTGCGTCCGAAAACTCCTCGTGTGCGAATTTCTAACTTCAGAGCAGATAGCGCGGTGCTATCTCGTTCTTGGGTTGAACCCTGAATTACCTGGGAGGCTGCGTAGTTATCGCCCGCACAGAATCCATAACTGGAAATTCCGCGTTCTCGATCCGCATTTGTCGGTTCCGCAAAACCGTTCGCGCTAGGGCAATTCAAGTGGGGAGCCCGAGTTCGATACAATGCGTTCCCATTCCATGGCTCAAGATTGTTCGTGGTCATATTCTGGTACAGACTCTGTTGCTCAATAAATGGCAACAAAGCGTAATGCCCTGACATCGAAAATCGCTGGGCAGCACCATGTGGAGCAACAGGAGCAACAGCTCCGGTTCCAAGTTGCAATGACGGGAGCCTATTAAAGGCAGACTCATAATTCAGCACAGCAAGCGTAATCTGCTTGATGTTGTTGCTGCATTGCATCCGCCGTGCAGCCTCTCGAGCGGCTTGAACAGCCGGCAAAAGCAATCCAACCAAAATCCCAATAATTGCAATGACAACCAACAGCTCCACCAAGGTGAAGCCACGACGCCTTCTAAAAACTTGCATCGACTGATACCTCATAACAAGAAAAAGATAATACTTCGGCTACTTCTCGTGCTTCTACCGAAGCGCACAGTAACTTCAGTTATAGTGCGTTAGTGCGCCATTATCAACGCTTAAGGTGCCTTGAGCGTTGATAAACCCCGAAAAAGACACTTGGTCATCAAGAGAAACCGAGTGCCGCCCCCGGTCTGCGAGATCGACACAGCCGACAAAAGTAGCAGGCACGCTCCGCCGTGCCGTATGCTTGCGTATATTGGCTGGGTTTTCAGGCGGACGGCACATGGAAGGTGCCTGCTACTTTGACTTTTGTCGGCTGTGTCAAGATCGTACGATTTGCTCAGCTGGTTTTTCATCAAAAGGCACTCAGGAGAAGTCGGCCTCCCGCCGGAAAGCGCGAACTGATTCGCACAAACGCAACGCTTTACCCTCGACTCGCTCGACCTTCCCAACGGGAGGGTTACTTAAACCGATGATTTCCAGGATTGAGGTTACTAAACCGGACGAGTTTCGTTGTGCGGGCCGTGCATCCTACCGGGCCAATGGTCCGACCCAACAAGTCTCGTTATGGCTGGGAAAGTAACTTTTTCCAAAGCGCCGTCGATTGATCCATTCGCCACAAAACCACGATTCCGTTTTCAAGACCAGCGGCGACGAGATTATTCCCGTTGGAAGTAAAAGACAGAATTCGTTGATTCGGTATCGATTGCAACGGTTCCAATTCCTTGAATCGCGTCCGTTTCTTCTTCTTTGCCTTTTCCGTTTCGACTTTTTCTTTGTCCTTTGGCTTATCATCGTCCACTTCGTCTTGCTCAATGACAACCCTCCGGATTCGATCTTTTTCGGCTAGGAGAAGGACTCCGTTCGCGATCCTAATTCGACGCACGATTTGAGCAAAACCTTCTTGCTTGGTCATAGGGCGAGTTTCCTCCCCCTCGGACCATACCTTAAGTGCGCCCGTTTCATCGAGGGTGACAGCCCCGTATTGTGTGTCGACCACCCCTCCTACCGATCGTTCATGATCCGAGTATGCAAAAAGCAATTGCCCATCCACTGTCTCAAAACTCTTTGCGGAACGATCTAAAGAACTGGAAAAAAGTCTATCATTCCTACTCGACCAATCGACCGACGTGACCGCGGCTGCGTGGGCCACAGAAACAACGCGAGGCTTGTAATTCACAAGCGAAAAAATGGCCACACTTCCATTGGCGAAACCAGCAGCAATTTCGTTTCGGTAAGGACTTGCGGCTAAGCTAGAACAAACGTCGGTGCTGAATCCAAACGCTGCCAATCGTAATCGCGATGTGAAGTCAAACGACTCCAAGACTCCAAACTGACCCGGCACACCTGATGCGACCACAAGTCGTCCGCCGGGCGCCCAAACTAAATCCGATAGGAATCTACCTCGCGTAGGCATGCGGTCTACCATAGCTCCGGTGTCTACATTCCATATCAACACTTCTCCATATCCTGCCACCAAAATTGCTCGACCGTCCGGACTTAAAAGTAGAGTAGAGATCGGGATTGGGCTAGGATAATGGTCCGGCGCTATTGCGCTCTGTCTCGCCTTGCCATAAAGCTCTAAAAGTGTTGACGCGGGGTTCTTCTCACCGACCTTGGCTCCCGAAGCAATCCAAGTTCGAATGTCGTTGACGTCAGATGAATGAAGCGGCTCAGAGTCGAGCGGCATTCGAATGCTCGAGTCATGTGATGTCATCCGAGCGATTATCTCGCTTGACTGGGGCTCATGTACATTGATAGGAGGGACACCAGAATCGCCAGCCTTGAACAATGCTTCCGTGTCGGAAACAGAGTAACCCCCTTCTTTCACCGCACCACCATGACAACCAAAACACCGTTCAAAAAGCAATACAACGATCCGCTCTCGAAAAAGCGGTGAGTCTGATATCGACTCGTCTGAATAACATTCATTGGGAGCAAAAGCGGTGGCAATAGCGAACGAACAGAATATGAAGATTATCCGCAAGGGCTTTCGTCCTAAGTCGCTAAGTGATTCGAATCTTGGAATGCTAGGATTACAATATCATGCGTCTATGTTAAATTAAAGGACGTTGCAATCCACAAACAAGCATCCACACCTGTAGCGTTTTTTCCCAAAGTGCTGAAATCGTCCGATCGATAGTTGTTAGGACGCTTGGCCAATGCTAGTCCATGATACCATCGAAATCTAAAATTCTCTCCCTGGTACTCTGGCTGAGTGTCGCGCAATGCCACCTTTGCTTTGCGTTTGACTTGCTCGATTCGGGGGAACAGTTAAAGGTCTACCCTGAATTTATCCACGTTTCGCCCAATCATCCCAGCCAGTTGCTCATCTACATCCGCAATCGAGATGGATCTCTGAAAGATATGGCTGCCTCCGCGAGCATCAAGATCTCGATACAGGATCCAGAATTGGTCGAAGTGTCAAACAAGAGTCAGATCTTGTTTCGCGAAGTTGGCAAAACGACGATTACGGTGTCGCTTGGTGAACTCCACCAGACCATTCCTATCACGGCAATGGATGAGTCTCGAGTTACGTTCACTCGTGACATCTCTGCGATCATCGGCAAATCGGGCTGCAATTTGGGGACGTGCCATGGCAGTCTGCACGGAAAAGCAGGCCTGCGTCTAAGTCTTCGAGGTGACGATCTCGCATTCGACTTCGATCGCCTGGTCAACGAATACGGCGGGCGAAGAATCGATCCTATCGCGGCAAAAGACAGTCTACTACTTTTGAAAGCAACAGGTGCCCTCGCTCATCAAGGCGGTCGGCGTTTTGGAATGGACTCGGAGTCCTACCGACATGTCAAACAATGGATCGAACAGGGTGCTGACTACTCAGAGTCCCCCGCACTCATTCGATTGCAGGTTCTTCCGGATGTTGCACGCATAGATTGCTCACCATTGGATAACTCAAAAACAAATAGCTCGCAATCAAATGAATCACAAAGGACCGCTCGTCTTTTGGTCGTCGCTCATTTTGCAGACGGTACCACCCGCGATGTTACGCGATGGTCCCGATTGGAGCCAAGCATTCCCGATGGCGCAACCCTCACAGACGACGGTCTTATTCAAGTGAACAAAGCGGTTGACCTATCTATAAGCGCTGCGTATTTGAATGGCAGGTCGGCAGCCAGGTTTACGTTTCTAGGCAATGTACCGTCTACGCCAATTTCGACACCGGAAGCGAACAATCCGATCGACGTTCTCGTTGGTAATCGTCTAGATCAAATGAGAATACCGATGGTATCAGTCGTGGATGATGCGACTTTCTTGCGTCGCATCCATTTGGTTGCGGCCGGGCGATTGCCGACGAGTGAAGAAGCTCGCGAGTTCTTGGGCAGCAATGCGGTAGATAAAAAAGGGCGATTGGTCGATCGCCTGTTAGCGGACCATAGCTTCGATCTAATGTGGGCACTTCGGTGGAGCGATTTGTTGCGAAATGAAGACAAGGTGATGAGCAGCAAGGGTACCGCTGTTTTTCATAATTGGCTGACGGAACAAATCGCTCAGGATCGTCCTTGGAACGAATGGGCAGCGGAATTGGTTCGATCCATTGGTAGCACGTATGACAATCCTCCCGCATCGTTTCATCGCACTCACCGAGATCCAATGACAGCAGCCGAATCGATCGGTCAAGTGTTTCTGGGCGTTCGAATTCAGTGTGCAAAATGCCATAACCATCCATTCGATTCGTGGCGACAAGATGACTATTACGGATTATCCGCTTATTTCTCCACGATCAGCCGCAAGCAAATCGATAATAACCCTAAAGATAAATTGGATTCGCATGAAATCACCGGCGATGAAATCATTTCGCTGGAAGCCCGGAATGCAGAAATATACCACCCTGGACTCTCGAAAAAGGTCCATCCAAGTCCGCTTCGTAAATCAGCTGAATCCTCAAGCGACGCAACTCCAGTCCCCGATAGCGCGACGCCGCTAGCTGAGGTCGCAGCTTGGTTGACGCATGATAATGAAATGTTTGATAGAAACATGGCGAATCGAATTTGGTTCCAGTACTTTGGATTGGGAATTGTAGATCCACCAGATGATTTCCGAGAATCCAATCCGCCTAGTAACCCGGAGCTTCTTGATTTCCTAGCAAAGGAGTTTCGTAGAAGTGGTTATTCATTGCGTGATTTGACACGCTTAATTCTGACAAGCAACACATTTGCAGGGCAAGGCACCAGACAACGCGAAGACACACTCGATGAATCCACTATCAATGGAACACCACTTTTTGCCGAATACCAGATTCGAAGGATGAACGCGGAGTCCTTAATCGATGCCATCAGCTCGGTAACTTGCATCGCATCGGACTTCCCGGCGGCCAACACCCCAGAAATCGTCGCGCATCAAGCGATGGCGATGCCTGGAATCCCAAAGGGGCCAGGATTTTTAAAGACATTCGGAAAGCCAAACCGATTGCTCATCTGCGAATGCGAGCGATCCAATCAAGTTTCTTTGGTGCAATCACTATCGCTCGCCAATGGTCCCGAAGTGCAAAACAAAATAATGTCGGAACGGAATATCATTAGCCAATTGCTTGCGGAAAATTCGGATCCAAAGGTTGCTATCGAAGAAATCTTTATGAGCGCACTGTCGCGCACACCGCATCAGAGCGAGTGGGAAGCCTTTAAAGAGCTACTCGCTCGGGATGAGAATCCCCGCAGGGTTTTAGAAGATATATTATGGGCGGTTATCAACAGCAAAGAGTTTGTGATGATTCGATGACCTCATCCCTGCACGATGAATCATCGAAACATCCGTTGCGTATACGTGAGGAAGGACGAAACTATGCCGAAGTTTGTTGATTCTAATGAACAAGGTAACATTAGCCGCCGCGCATTGCTCAGTCTTGGCGGAATAGGACTTACTGGGCTTTCGCTAAGCAAAGCGATTCAGGCAAATGCGTCCACTCTCCCCCACGTAGCTCGCGCCAAGAACGTCATTTTCTTGCATCAGTATGGTGGACCGAGTCACATCGATACGTTTGACATGAAACCGCAAGCGCCGAGCGGAATACGGGGCGAGTTCACTCCCATCGATTCGTCGATCCCGGGTGTCCCGGTTTGTGAGTACTTGCCACGCTGGGGAAAGCAGTTAAACAAGTGGGCACAAATTCGATCGGTCCATCACGACATGAAGAATCACAATTCGGCGTGTTACTATTCGTTGACCGGGAGGAGGCCACCAACCGACGATATTCGGCTTCGCGATACGATGGAATTGTATCCAGCGTACGGGTCGTCGGCCGCGAAATTTCTGTCAGGTACCGACGGCGTCCCACCATTCATCGCCTACCCGCACGTGTTGCGAGATGGCGCAATTTCGCCTGGCCAGCATGCAAGTTTCTTAGGAAAACGCTACGACCCGTTCTTTTTTGATTCGGACCCCAATTCCAAAGACTTTGGACTACCCGAGCTGGAACTGCCTAACACGATTTCACTGGAACGGCTTGGGCAACGACGAGAACTCTTGCGCGTGATTGACGAACAACTGCAATTGGCAGATAGGTCGAGCGAAGCGAAAGGTTTGGATGAATTTCAAAGGCAGTCTTTGTCGATCCTCTCGTCACCCAACTTAAAAAAGGCCTTTGATCTGGCGAAAGAAGAAGATTCATTGCGAGATCGGTACGGCAGGACCACTTATGGCCAATCTTGCTTGCTTGCTAGAAGACTCGTGGAGGCGGGGGCGCGCTTTGTCAATGTGTACTTCTCTCGTGGAATTGGGGGTAAAGGAAGCGAAGGGTGGGATACGCACCAAGAGAATTTCAAGGACCTCCGCGAACGGTTGCTGCCAATGACCGACTGTACAATCCCAACCCTGATCGAGGATCTGGAATCGCGTGGATTGCTGGATGAAACTCTAGTGTTGTGGATGGGTGAGTTTGGACGAGGCCCTCAAATAGGTGATCGCGATGGTAAAGGACGTGGCCATTGGCCACACTGCTACACAGTGATGATGGCAGGTGGTGGTACGCGAGGGGGAGCCATCTTCGGGAAAAGCGACGAACGCGGTGCCTATCCAGCTGCCTCGCCAGTCGGCCCGGAAGACATTGCGGCAACACTTTTCTGGGCGCTTGGAATCGAACCCAATAAAGAAGTTCGCGATACGCAAGGTAGACCGCTGCCCATTGCGAGCGGTTCTCCGATCGAGTCCGTTTTTTCTTAGCGAATCGCTATGATATGAAGTCTGATAGCTATACCAATCCATTCTAGACCGCGTAGCGGTTGTACACAATTTCGAGGTAACCACGATGTGTCGAAAACTATTAGCATGTTGTTTTGGACTCGCGAGTAGCTTTGTCATCGACTCGTTTGCAGTCGCTTTGAGGGCCGACGATTCGACTGCTAAAAACTGGCCTCAGTTTCGCGGAGCAGATTCAACAGGAGTCTCTCGAAACATCGGTTTGCCGGACCGCTGGTCGGAAACAGAGAACGTCGAATGGAAGTTGGAAATAGCGGGACGCGGTTGGGGGGCACCGGTCGTGTGGGGAGATAGTATTTTTCTTTCATCAGTCGTGAACTCCGGTGTGACCGAACCGCTCAAGAAAGGGCTCTACTTTGGCGGTGACAGGCTGGACATTCCGAAAACAACGCATCAGTGGAAAGTACTTTGCTTGGAATTGGCGAGCGGAAAAGTGAAATGGGAAAAAACAGTTCGTACAGGAACACCAACCGCACCGATCCATCTCAAAAACAGCTACGCGTCGGAGACACCTGTTACCGATGGCAAGCATGTCTACGTAACGTTTGGGAATGTTGGAATCTTTTGCTTCGACATGCGTGGAAACATGGTTTGGAGCCAAGAGATCCCGGCGCATGCGATGAGAAACGGATGGGGTACTTCTTCGTCACCCACGCTTCATGGCGATGTTCTCTACTATCAGAACGACAATGATGCGAAGTCCTCACTCGTTGCGTTGAACAAGTTGACCGGCGAGAAGATTTGGGCCGTGGCTCGCGACGAAAAGAGCAACTGGTCAACCCCATTTATTTGGACGCATGCCGCTAGAACGGAAATTGTAACCGCAGGAACACGCGCAGTTCGCAGCTATAATTTGAAAGGTGAAGAACTATGGTCGCTCAAGGGCATGTCGAGCATTACCATTGCCACCCCTTATGTTGCAGATGGATTGCTTTACGTCAGTTCCGGATACGTGATGGATCAGAATAACAAGCACCTGTACGCGATCAAACCGGGAGCCAAAGGTGATTTAACATTGGCAAAAGGAACAACCAGCAATGACTTCATCGTTTGGTCTAATAATAATATTGCACCCTACAATCCAAGTACGTTGGTCAACGACGGGAGTTTGTTCGTTTTATACGATGGTGGCATAGCAAGTAGTTTTAATGCCAAAACAGGTGAGGCCTACTACGAACGTCAACGTGTGTCGCGTGGCACTGGCTTCACAGCATCGCCGTGGAGCTACGATGGAAAAGTGTTCTGTATGAACGAAGATGGCGAGTGTTTTGTGATCCGTGCAGGCAAGCAATTCGAGGTTTTGCATACCAATAAACTAGCGGACGGTGAAATCTGCATGTCCACTCCTTCCATCGCAGGCGACCGGTTATTGATCCGTGCCGACGAACGACTCTATTGCATTCGCAACGCCAAAAAATGACGCTTCAGCCCATCCAATCCGTGAAGTCGAAGTTACGCAAACAGTTCAGGCACCGCGAGCGCTTTTACCAGCTCTCTCGGTTGATTGAGATGGTTGTAGACAATCGTTTCCGGATCGATGCCAAACGCATGATAGATTGATGCTAGCAACTGAGCAGGATGCAGCGGCGACTCAATCGGAGCGCTTGCCGTTTTATCGCTTTTGCCATGAACATAGCCTCGCTTCGTACCTGCACCAGCCATCACTGCGGTGTAACAATAAGGCCAGTGATCGCGGCCATCGTCGGTGTTGCCGTTGCCGCTGGTGCTCACACCGCGTTCCGGCGATCTACCGAACTCACCTACAGCAACCACCAGAGTATCCTCAAGCATTCCGCGTTGATCCAGGTCCTCGATCAGTGTGGTCAAGCCGGCATCTAGCATCGGCGCCGATTGATTCTTCATTCTCTTTGATAAGTCGACGTGATGATCCCACGAATGATTGTCGCTATTGGCCACTTTCGGCCAAATCACTTCGACAACTCGTGTTCCGGCCTCGACAAGCCGTCGTGCAAGCAGGCAGCTTTGCCCGAACGCATTTCGGCCATATGCATCACGAAGTACATCGCCCTCTTGGTTCAAATCGAATGCTTCGCGAGCTTTGCCTGAGACTACTAGCGATAACGCTTGTGAGAAATACTCGTCGAGTTGTTGATTCTCCACGGCAGCATTAATGATAGGCATCTGCGCGTTGATGAGGTCACGCAAAGCGGCGCGACGTTGCAATCGAACGGCAAAGACTTCGGGACGCAACTGCAAATCGCTTACGTTGATGCGGTCCATTTTGCTTGCGTCCATGTCATCCCCATCTGGGAAAAGCGTGTACGGATCGTAGGCTTTTCCGAGAAAGCCGGCGTATCCGCCTTTGCCAACCACATTGGATTCTTGAAGCGGCCTAGGCAAAGTGACAAAGGGCAACATGGGTTCGTCAGCGGGTCGCAGTCTGACAATGTTCGAACCAAAATTGGGAAAGTCCTTTGGAGTCGGCGGCTCCAACTGCCCGGACGGACTCACCTTGTCCGTCGTGTATCCTGTCATCATTTGATAGATGGCTGCGGTATGGTTGAATAAGCCGTTGGGCGTGTAGCTCATTGATCGAATCATTGTGAATCGGTCATTAATCGTGCTGAGACGAGGCAAATTTCCCGTGAATTGAATGCCTGGAATCTTCGTTGAGATATTACTGAAGATACTTTTGACTTTATCCGGGACATTCTCTTTTGGGTCCCAAAGATCCAAATGGCTTGGTCCACCTTGGAGATAAACCATGATCATCCGCTTGGCCTTGTTCCAGCCTGGAACCTTCGTTCCCTCGCTAGCCTGAACCGATTGAAGCTTGAGTAGATTTGCCAAACTCAATCCAAAGAGGCCGGATCCACCCACTCGCAAAACATCGCGGCGCGAGACATTGAGGTGCGGGTCACAAAGGTCTTTCCCTGCACTACCAATCAATCGAAACATAGCCTAATCTCCTCTTTGTTTAAGTATCCTACGGTTCGGCAATCGAGTCCGTCTGGATCAAGTGTGAAAGCTATTCTAATGGTTGAACAAAAATGCCGGACTGTTAATGAGTGCCCAAGCAATATCTTCGGCAGCAGTTAAACGGGAATGAACACGCTGGGATTCACTCTCTCTAACATCCTCTCGCAATCTAACCAATTTGTTGTCGTCGAGGAGTGGCTGAGTAAGTCGCTCAATCCGTTTCTTTAGCTGGCTGACAAGTTGGTCTTCCGGGAGCGGCTTGTTTTCTTTATTGAGCGTTTCCTTGAGCTTTTTGAGTTCGGCAGACGAAACGCGGAAATAGGCCAGCGAATCCTTTGTGGCCAACTCTGTCCATTCCGTTTTGGCAGTGAGCGATAGAGCCGTTAGAGACTCTGGCAAGCCCAATGCTAATTCACCTTCGCGATTCCCAACGCTCAACCGAAAACGACCCAATCGATGGTCGGCACCATCGTGGAACTGATGGATACGCCATTGCAACACTTCTCCTGCCTGCAATTTGACGGGTTCATCCGTTGCAAACACAGCCCAATGCTCAACTCCTTCTGCGCCGTTGATGGCCCAACCCCCTTGATCCTTCAGCTTGTTGTCGACGACCGCGGCCGCTGAGAAACCTGGTTGGTCAAAGTCCGTTATGCCTTTCGTCAGCTTCAGCTTTCGCATCTCCTTAGGCTTGTCAGCCATTCCCACAAAGACCTCCAATTCGGTCACTACGAAATTCCCATTAGCGGACAGCCCCGGTCCTGCCGATTTTAGTTCTGACGCAGTAAGTGCCTCGAGTCGGATAGTGTTGAATTCAGAGGGATCCGAAGGTGTATTGACGGTGTAAAGACCTTTGTCGGCCGACCCGCGTGCGATCACGGATCGATCGCTTTGCGCCATCAAGGAAGCTTTGTTGGACGCCTCCAATTTATTTGGCATGAGAGTTCTCCATATCAGGCCCTTCTTCGACTTGGTCAAGAATTCCTCCAGTTTCTCGGGCACAGCCGCATCGAAAGCATCAACTGCCGCTTTGGCCATAACGCTTCGCTCGACTCGGCTCTTTTCTGCAGCATCTCTCTCGGGCTGGATCCGTTCGATACGTATTGCCAATTGACTCTGTGCGTCAGCAAGGTCCTTTGCTTGTTGTGCTAGTCTTTTTGGTTTTTCCTCCAGCCACCAGGCCTCTCGATCGGCAAGCGATTTGGCTAACGCTTCGTGGTCGCGTGCAATAAGCCCAGTTACCGTCGTCGCTGCAGCAATTTCTCCCGAAGTCGGAGGTCTATTAAGAACTCGCAAGAAAAGCTCTTCTATCAATTCTGAATCATTCGAAAACTGCTTGACCAGTTGGCCGATTGAGTTCGTTTGATCGGAGATTGCAGACCCAAGGGTGGGACCGCTCACCAATGCCATTACCGAGCCCAATCGAAGCTCGCTTGACCGCTCGCATTCGCATGCGCTCTCGCGCGGAGGCCGACCTAGATTGGTCAAAAAACCGTCCTTCAACCCAGACTCCGCATCGGACAGAGACGCCGCTCGAGCACCTGGTGCCATGCCAGGCAACTTCGACTGCGAACCCGTAACTTGGTGAATTGCATCGTACAGAACCTCTGCAGGGAGTCGACGGGGTAACGCATGCGAGTAATTCCGTTCGTCATCCTCATTCCATTTGTTTGTTTTCATCGAGAGCTGATAAATCTTGGAACGGCAGATGGTGCGGATAAGATGACGCACGTCGAAATGATGGTCCACGAAGTCCTTTTCCAAGTACGCGACCAATTCGGGGATACTTGCAGGGTTCCCTGCTCGGATATCATCGATTGGCTCGATGAGCCCTTTGCCAAGCAAGTACCCCCACATCCGGTTCACGTAGCTTCTTGCGAAATACGGATTTTTCGGACTTGTGAGCCAAACGCCGAATTGTTTTCGACGCGATGCATCTTCCGCAATCGTAGCCTCAGCCTGGAAAGGAAACTTCGGCGCAACTATTTGTTGTGTTTTTTGATGCTTCATTTCCGTCGAGCCGGTGTCTGAAACTTCTTCGTATAGTGGTTTTGCTCCATCAACCGCGGTACCGCCAATCGTCTTGTCGCCGAACTCTTGATCCTTCTTGAGCGATACTTGCGAAAAATAGGCAGCTGTTTCGTAATATTGGTCCTGTGTCCATCGTTCGAAGGGGTGGTCGTGGCACTTGTTGCAGTTGAACCGAACCCCCAAAAAAAGATGCGTCGTGTTTTCAAGGGTATCTTCTGGAGTACGCAAAATCTTGTAATAAGATGCAGCCGGGTTTTCGCGATTGGAGCCTGATGCCGTCACAATCTCATGGACGAACTTGTCGTAGGGTTTGTTGCTCGATACACTTTCTCGGATCCATTCTCGAAATTTAGTCGCCCCCTCTTTGCCCAGAAATTTCGAATTCACTTGCAATAGGTCGGACCACTTACTGGTCCAATGATCCACAAAAGCGTCGCTGGCAATCAGTTGATCGATCAGCTTCTCTCGTTTGTCCTGCATAGGTGTTGGATCGGCAAGAAATGCACGCACTTGTTCTGCCGTTGGCGGCAATCCTGAAAGATCCAATGTAACACGACGCAGGAAATCGGCATCGTCACACAAATCCGATGGCTGGATCTTCATCCGCTCCCATTTGGATGCAACCAATGCATCGATCGGGTTCTCAATCTTGGATGGCTGCCAATCAAAACCGGAACGATCGCCCATGACCGTCAGGGTCGTCGCTGAATAAGCCCCCTCGTAACGAGCCAAGATAGGGGCTTCTCCTCTTCGAGTCGCTTGAATGCGGCCCCCTTCAAGTACGGTTGCGACTTCGCCATTACCAGTTTCGATGTAAGCTTCGCGAGTCACATCGCGAGTTCTGCCATCGGGATAAGTGGCAACAACCCGAAGTTGCTGAACAGCGCCCGGCATCGGTGCGATTGGATTGAGTGGCGAAAGTTCGATCTTGGCCACTTTGGCCTTTGTCGTATCAACTTTTGCCCCTTCGGCAATCCATTGGCGAATGACAAGGGCGTGGTTGTCGCCAGGTTCGAACAACTTGCCTCCAACATGCGGGACGATCCCTAATGGTTTTGCCATCATCAGACTGTCGGCTGGGGAGGAAGGGTTGATGCGTCTACCTGCCAAGTCATCGGCGAGCGCTCGAACGTCGTAAACCGGATCGTATCCACGAAGCGACAATTTGAAGCCACCTTTGCCTGCCTGCGCCCCGTGGCATGTGCCAGAATTGCATCCGACGCGTGACAGTACTGGGTTGACATCCTGGATAAAATCCATGGGCTTGTTTAGTTCCATATTGACTTTGACAGGCAATGACTTTTTGTACCCGGCGATTTGGACATCAATATTGCATGTTCCGTTTTCCAGCGGTTGAACCCAACCCCGTTTCGAAAGCCACACGTTCGGTGAGGTTACCGTTAGGGATGCAACGCGAGTAGCATCGCAAACTTCGCCATTCTCCATGGTCGCCGAAACGACGATCTGGGTGGAGGCGTTCCACGAATCAAACGCGATCGAAGTAGGTTGTACATCGATGGAGGTAACGCGTGAAAGCAAGAAACTATCTACCTCTTTTAGAAAATCGACAGACGCACGTTCGTTGGAGTGCACGCTAGCAATCTCTGTCAGACGCTTCAAACGTTTGTCCGATAGCGAAGTCGAATCGGATATCGTAGCGGTCTTCACAGGAGTCGCGTCGACATCGAATACAGCCGATTGATCGGCACAATTCCAAAGGCGAAGCCTACCATCGGAGCCACCTGCGGCAAGTCGGCCGTTAGAGTCCAACGCGATCGCATAGACCGCGGATGTGGGGACCGACCACGTCGCAACAATCTTGGGTTGCTCCATCACATACGCTTCTAGCTTCTTCTTTTCATCCGGCTTGAGGGACGCGACTCGTTTGGCTTGGATTGCCTTAATTTCACCCGGCAACGACGCTTCAACATCGTACGACCATACTCGAATCGTGCTCTGATTGTCGAGTGTCGATGCGGCCGCGAGATATTGCCCATTAGGACTAATAGCCACACTGAAGATTCGTCCTGGGATGTTCTCCATCTGTCGTATTAAATTGGCATCATCACCAATGACACGTGCCGTTTGACGGAAGACACGATAGATTTTTGGGGTTCCGTCGGCGCCACCCACCAAAACTTCGTTTCGAGTGGGATGGCTCGCTATGGATTGGACCCCGCCTCGCAATGCGCCGGGTGTTATGGAAGTGATGTTGTCGATGAATCGCTCGGTTTCCACTTCGATCAGTTTGACCGTCATGTCTCGGCTAACTGAAATCAAGTGCTTGCCTTCGGGTGTAAAGACGGTCGCTCGAGGCCAATCTTCGTGAGCGCGTTGGTAGAGTTTCTGTTCCCCGTCGAGGTTGACTGCTCGCACGGTGTTGTCGGTCATACCAAACGAAATGAGATTCGAATCAGGTGACCAGTTGACCCCGAAAAGTGTGTCACTGCCCAACTGCAGACTCCGTTCAAGATTATTAGTTTCTACATTCCAAATCTGCAACTCACCTGAAACCCCTTGTTCGCCTGACGCTACCGCTAACCATTTGCCGTCCGGAGAATAACGGAGCGATTCGACACGCGGGCTCAATCCTATCAGCCGTTGCTGCAGATTGCCCGACTCAGCACTCAGAATCAAGACCTCGTGAAAACCCGAAACGGCAATTTGCGAACCATCCTTTGAAAAGTCAATACTGCTGATTGTGGGTGCGCGGGCATATTCAGGGGGACGCAATTGAGAATAGCGAGGGCCAACGTCCTTGCGGTCGTTTACGGCCCCAGCGTCAATCCAACGACGAATTACATCAATCTCGATATCGCTGAGTGGTTTGCCTTTCTTAGGCATGGCCGCCTTACCATCGATTGGGACAATTTCTTGGATCAAATGGCTTTCAATCGACTTGCCTGGAAGAATAGCAGCGGATCCTGACTCGCCCCCTTGAAGCATCCGATCAAAATCGGTCATCAAGTAACCCCCTAGGTTTTTCGCGTCTTGATGACATCCAAAGCAATTGGCACGAAGGATTGGGAGAACATCCTTTGAAAAACTGGGCGTTGCCGATTTCGAAGAATCTGCCGCGATCAACGAATAAGCTACCATCTCAAGCATGCAAAACGACGTGAATGCAACGCTTAAAATGCAAGAACGGAACGCAAACGACATAGGATTTCAACTCCAGGAGTTCCATCGATCATTGATTGACAATGAAGTACGATGCGATGCAGGACGTAGGCAGAATCCGATTGCAAGACGAGTGGATTCGGACTGCGTTGAATTTATCCGGTAGGGTGGGCTCAAATAAGGAATTGTCGACGATTTAGGATACCTGCGGCACCGCAAATAGTCAATAACGGATAACAAGTTAGCCTTCCTGTTGGGCAAATTGTTAATCCGCACACTCTAGAACGAACCAACGCACCCGCTGCTATACTATTTGTTAAAGCAGGTCGATGAGTTTGCCCATTTACTTCGTCGTAGGAAAGTTTAACACTGTGAAACAACAAATAATGACATGCGTAGTGTTGGTTATCGGCTTGATTGCCACCAAGACCCTTTGCGCCCAAGGTGCAGTTCAAGCGGTGCGAAATGCGGCTCAAGGCATTGAGGGAAAGGTTCAGAATAACCAACAGCCGCTTACAGCGGGGCCTGTCGATAATAAGGAGATGGTCGCGCCCGGCAAGATCGACAGCGAAGCACAGCGCGAATTCAAGTCGACAAAGTCCGGTCTTAAATACCGTGTACTTCGGAATAGCGACGACAAAAAGCCCAAAGAATCCGATTCAGTCGAAGTGCATTACAAAGGATGGTTGGACGACAAGTCCATTTTCGACAGCTCCTACCGTCGGGGCAAAACCACCTCGTTTCCCTTGAGTCGCGTCATCAAAGGATGGACTGAAGGCATGCAGCTTATTGGAAATGGAGGAATGATCGAGCTAGAGATTCCACATGAACTGGGCTACGGAGAGAGAGGCACTCAAGGTATACCCCCCAAATCCACTTTGCATTTCATCGTTGAGTTGGTATCGATCAAGTGATTGCGTAGTGTGTAGGGGTCAGACCCTGTTTACAGTTTCCGAAACAAGTCGTCGATCTTCTCAAGGGCTTCTTTTTGTGAACTGGACCCGGAAAGCAACTTCAGATCGCGACGAATTAGATTACTGACTGAGGTTTCGATAGTCCAAATACAGTTGCAAGCTTCCGAAGCGTCGATGTCGTGCGTCGATGAGCAAGTGTGCGGCCATATCCCGTCCAGGAGCAGTGAACCGATTCGACTGATAGCTCGCCGGCGTTGCCTTGAAGTAGGACGCGACTGTAGTATTCAACAGATTTGCATCAAGGCTCGTTAGGCGTCGAGCCCTCGGTGTCTGATCGATGTAATGCGGTTTAGAAAGCAGTTTCGGGATTTTTTTGAAAAAGGTTTCGCTTCCTAAGAGCCAGCCTTCCTGTACATTGCTTATAGGATTGGATGGAGGCGTATCCATACTCGATTCAACAAAACGGAGATTAGCCAGTCCTGCGTTTTCTCCGCCCATGTCGCCTCGCATTGAAGTCCAATTGCTGGGATTGTGGCGGGAACTAATTTCAAAGATTCCGAAGGGAAACCTGAGCCGATATCGCGACATCACGTGATTAATTGGGTTTGGGGATTTGATTCGCAAAGGTCTTGATATTCCAAAAGTCTATCGTACGTCTAAAGCCGGAAACAGGGTCCGGGGGCGACGACCAAAACTGCTGAATTGACTAAAAAGGTACCTGACACCTTATGATACGACTGATTCTGTTTGCTATTCTTGTTGTTGGTTTGCGAGCCTCTGCGGCTGACTCTCCAGGGGGATCCGAAAGGCCCAACGTACTCTTCATCGCGATGGATGATCTCAACGATTGGATTGGCTGCATGGGGGGGCATCCGCAGTCGATGACCCCCAATCTCAATCGCTTGGCGGCAAGTGGTGTTTTGTTTACCAATGCACATTGTCCAGCTCCGGCATGCAATCCGTCCCGTTCTGCGATATTCACTGGGCGTGGGCCGAATCGTACTGGCTTATATGACAATCGTCAGCAAATGCGAGAAGTGATGCCCAGTGAGTCGATCCTGCCGCATTTCTTCCGACAACATGGCTATTACTCCGCTGGCTCGGGCAAACTGTTGCATTACTTTATCGATGCCAAGTCATGGGACGAGTATTTTCCGAAAGCGGAATCCGAGAACCCATTTCCTGAGACCTTTTACCCAGAGAAACGCCCAGTTCGTTTGATGCGTGGAGGCCCTTGGCAGTACGTCGAAACGGATTGGGCCGCTTTGGATGTCACGGATGAAGAGTTTGGCGGAGATTGGTCGGTCAGCAAGTGGATTGGTGAGCAACTCGTCAGGAAACATGACAAACCATTTTTTCTTGGATGCGGACTTTATCGACCTCATGAACCATGGTTCGTACCTAAAAAGTACTTCGAACCCTTTCCAGTCGAATCAATCCAGCTTCCACCTGGGTACCGAGAAAACGATCTGGACGACGTTCCAGAAATAGGGCAGAAAGCTGCAAGGAATAAGTACTTCGACCACATTCGGCAGCAAGGGCAATGGAAGGATGGTGTTCAAGGCTATTTAGCTTCGATTCATTTTGCCGATGCAATGCTAGGTCGAGTTCTTGACGCCCTAGAGTTGGGTCCGAATGCCAACAACACTATTGTGGTACTTTGGTCCGATCACGGTTGGCAACTTGGTGAAAAAGAACACTGGCAAAAGTACACTCCATGGCGTGCAGTTACGCGAGTTCCTTTGATGGTGCGCGTGCCCAAGGGAGCAAGTGAGGCGTTGCCGAAGGGCACTCCAGCTGGGACTGTTTGTGACGCACCTGTGAATTTACTAAGTCTTTTTCCAACCCTAACGGATCTCTGCAAACTTCCGCCCAAGCCAGAGATCGACGGACCGAGTTTGTTGCCATTGTTAATTGATCCAATGGTAGCGGATTGGAATCACGATTCGGTCACTTTCCTGGCCCAGCCCGGCACCTATGCCGTCAGTGGACGTTCGCATCGCTATATCCATTATGCTGATGGCAGCGAAGAGTTATACGACATTCAGAAAGATCCTTACGAGTGGACAAACCTTGCTAAATCGCCGGAGTCGCAGGACAGACTGGCAACATTTCGAAAAGATGCTCCTAGAGATTTCGCTCCACGTCCCGAACCGACGGTTGAGTCACTGGCCAAGTTAACTTGGCATCCCAGGAGCGGCGTGGCAACCCCTGCATCTAAAACGGATGGCAATCCCTTTCCTGTACACTTCATCAACAAACAGCATCAAGCGGTTGAGCTGTTTTGGGTGAGTCCCGAAGGCGAGCCCAGGTCTTACGGTTCGATCGCACCTGGGCAAACGAAGATTCAACAGACACGACCCGGCGCAGTGTGGTCGATTGGTAAGGACAGCTCGGATCTGAAGCTCGGTCATTTCGTCATCGGCGATCGAATCGCTCAAGCAGTCATACCCGCAGCACAGCCCAATGTGATTGTCATTCTCACCGATGATCTTGGCTGGAGCGATGTCGGTTGCCAGGGTGCAAAAAAGGATGTAAAGACACCGCACATCGACGCATTGGCTGCACGAGGAGTCCGCTGCACTGCAGGCTACGTGACTGCGCCTCAGTGCAGTCCATCGCGAGCTGGATTGATCACTGGGCGATACCAGCAGCGGTTTGGAATTGACACCATTCCCGACATGCCGCTCGCAAGCGAGGCGGTAACCATCGCCGAACGTTTGCAGCCTCTTGGATACCGCACTGGATTTGTCGGCAAATGGCATCTTGAGCCGAACGTGACATGCGTCGATTGGCTGCGCCGAGAGCTACCGGAGGTTGCTGACAAGCCACGAGCTCAAGTGCGCATTCCTTGGGAAAAAATTCGTCCATACTCGCCTCACGCTCAAGGCTTTGACGAATATTTTTGGGGGGAGTTAACCAACTATCGAGTCAACTACGAGCTCGTAGGTACAAATGTTTCGGAAGCAAGAAATATAGTTTGGCAGCCTGTACTATCGCAGATGAAGCAAGTCGAGAACAAAGATTTCCGCATCGACGTTCAGACGGAAGCCGCCCTGAATTTTATTGAACGCAATCATGCGGTGCCGTTTTATTTGCAGCTGAACTATTACGGCCCGCACACTCCACTAGAGGCGACTACGAAGTATCTTGATCGTTTTCCAGCAGGCATGCCGATCCGTCGAAAGTACGCATTGGCAATGATTTCCGCCATCGACGACGGTGTTGGGCGAATCGTCGAGAACTTAAACAAGCATGGCTTACTCGATAACACGCTCATCGTCATGACCAGCGACAACGGAGCACCTCTGAAAATGACCAAAGTCGATGCACCCATTGATGGCGACATGGGTGGATGGGATGGTTCGCTGAATGATCCGTGGGTCGGTGAGAAAGGCATGTTGAGCGAAGGAGGGATTCGCGTGCCTATGATTTGGAGTCTTCCGAGTCAACTTCCCAGTAACAAAACGTACGACTGGCCCGTCAGTACGTTGGACATCGCTCCCAGTGTTTTGCAACTGGCCGGGGGAAATCTACAAGAGCACAGCGAGCAGTTCGATGGACTCGATTTGATCCCAGCCATGAACGACATTCAAAATCCATCGACGCGCGCCCTCTATTTTCGATTCTGGGATCAAGCCGCAATTCGTCGTGGCAAATGGAAATACCTTTTCCTCGGCGATGGACAACGCTATCTATTTGATCTCGAAAGTGACCGGCATGAGTATAAAAACTTAGTCGACCAACACACTGAACTCGCCAGCAAGTTGCACAAAGAACTTCATGCTTGGTGTGCCGAGCTTCAACCTGTAGGATTGCCTACGGGCGAAAAGATGCGAGAACGCAATTGGTACCAATTCTATTTTGACGATACCTCAGCGCAAAAATAGTCAGCTCAGCGCAAAAATAGTCTCTCCATCCAAGGCAAGCAATCGGCCTGCAATGCGCATTCTGTTCGTCAAAAGTGAAACCATTCTGTCTCCATCGACGTCTATAGAGTGTACGATTGAGGTTTGGACCTCCGTCTTCTCATCGAGACTAGTACTTTGAATTCTGGATGCACGTTATGATCACGTTGGATTTTAGACGCCTGAAAAACCGGGTTTGCTTCCGTTACTCACGGTATTGGCTCCACTCATGGGCGGTGTTTTTTGGGATAACAGTCCTCCTAGGCCAGGGGCTCGCTAAACAAACCGAGCAATCGCAGGAGCCGGATTCCCCACTTAATTGGGAGCAATCGATCTACATCCCCTATGACAATCTAAAGGACGTCTTCGAAAGAGAAGGGCGTGGTGTTTTCCTCCCTCATGACCAATTTCAAAAACTCTGGCAGGAGGCTCGTTCCTCAAAGCAACAAACCGTTCATTCTGCTACGCCGGTCGATGTCGTTTTGGTGTCCGCCGAGAATGTGGCTACGATCGAAAAGGAGGTGCTGGTGGTGCGTGCCACAATCCTTGTCGAGCTTCTGCAGACCGGCTGGCAGAAGATCCCGCTGCGTTTGAACGACGCGGCAATTTTGGCCGCAACTGTCGATAAGCAGCCAGCGAGGATTGTTCACGATTCGGCGACTGGCTATTCCTTGTTGTACCAAAACAAGGAATCGAAACCCTATCGCATTGAAGTCGAGCTCGAATACGCCAAAGCGTATGAAAAAACGCCCGGTCAAAACAGCGTGTCAATTATGGCCCCTCAAGCCCCGGTCAATAGGTGGTTGATTCGTGTCCCTGACTCAGGAGTAAAGGTTCAGGTGGAACCGATGTTGGCTACCACGGATTCGGCTTCGAAAGCTGGTGATACCGCAGGAGCATTCGCAGGTACTGAAATCCTCGCGTTCGTTGGCATGGCACCTAACATACGAATTCGCTGGGTACCCAAGTCCGAAGGTGCTGCTGGCATGGCACCCTTAGCAAGCGTTCAAGTTCAACATCGCGTTACAATCGATGAAGGGATCGCGAGGACGTCGGCGTTGATTGTCTACACTATCGACCGCTCAGAGCTTTCTCAGTTGGTTATATCGCTTCCTCCAGACCAAAAGGTTATTAATGTCTTTGATCCGAATGTTCGGAAATGGTCGATTGAGCCTGATTCTACGGAACTAAAAAGTGCACCGAAGCTAATTGTTGAGCTTTTTGAACCAGCGAGACAAACGCAAAATCTCGTGGTGGAAATGGAATCGGCGTTCGATACGAAATTGCAGAATGTCAGGCCTGTTCTGCCGATAGACTGTTTGAATGCGAGCCGTCAACAAGGGGTCATTGCTATCAAAGTTGTTCAGGGTATTCGTGCTGAGCCTACCGATCGCAAGGGACTGATGCAAATGGACCCCACCGAGTTGCCGCAGCCGTTTGCAAACGAAGCATGGTCGTTCGCTTACCGCTTCAGCACAGTTCCATACGCGGTCAATTTGAAGCTCGAAAAAGTTCAGCCGACCATTCGCGTAGAGCAATGGGCGGAAGCTCTCATTGAGCCGCAGTCTCTAACCATCGAATTGAAATCCACGCACATAATAGAAAATGCGGGTGTATTCCAACTCGAGTTTGAGATTCCCGCCGATTTCGAATTGTTGAAGGTGACCGGACGAAGTAGCGACAAGGTGGAAGCCGCTTCGATCGATACTTTTCGAGTATCCAATGACGACAAGAATCGACTCATCGTCGGCCTGTCGAAACGTGCATTGGGCCAAGTTGGGACCATGATCCAGCTTCGCCGCAAACTCGATGATCCCAATCTGCTGTCGCCAACTGGCACAGGAAGCACTTTGTCGATTCCCATTCCAAAGTCCGTTGGAGACCATGTTCAATGGATTGACGGAATGATCTCTGTTTACGCACCCGAGAGTCTGCGCATGAGTCCGAAAGTGAAAACGGGGGTGCGCGATGGTGTCGTTTCCGAACTGCGGGCCAAATGGCCTGTCGCTTCTAGCCTGAAATCCGCGTTGTCAGCGGAGGTACTTGTTTTGGCTCACGCAATGGAGCCAATTTCGCTCTCGCTCGACGTCGAGCGCAAGAAGCCGTATGTCAGCATTCGCCAGTTATTTGAAACAGAGGTAGAGCCAGGTACGTTGAAATTCACCTCGACATTGTTTACCAAAGTCCAATACAGCAGCCTGGTGTCATTGAGGCTGGATGTTCCAGAAGCGATAGCCAAGGAGATTCGGATTACGACACCTGGGATTCGAGAATCGACGATTACCCCATCGCCAACCGACCTCGCAGCGGGCTACGTAGCATGGGACTTAAAGGCGGATATGCCCTGGTTCGGAGAGCGCACTATCCAATTGGGGTGGCAAAAACAGTTAGAAGGACTTGGAATCGGGAAGCGCATTACGATTCCAATCCCAAGGTTGATTCCACGAAACGCAGATCAGACCTGGGGGCAAATTATCCTAAATCGAAAGGAATCGATCGATTTGCAAATAGACGACGGTGAGAGCAGAGGACTTCGACCCATTGACCCGCGATACGATTTGATGCCGGGAGTCTCTTTCCCGATCGCAGCGCGCGCATTCGAGTACCAATCTGATTGGAGTATGCAAATCGCAGCTACGAGGTACGCATTTGAGCAAGTAAAGCAAACGAATATCGAACGAGCCTTTGTTCGTGCAGTCGTTACTCGAAGCAATCGGATCGGGGTACACGCAAGCTACCGTATACGGAACGCTAGCCAGCGGTTAGCGCTGAATCTACCGGAGGATGTAGAGTTCGATTCCCAACCGCTATTGATCAACGGGTTGAATGCATCGCTTGAGCGAGGTGGTGCCAATCAACTCTTTATCCCACTTGCGGGTAATGATCCCACCAAACCAATTCTTGTCGAACTGAGATACACGATCGCTGGAAACCATAGCGAGATTACACTCCCCGTTTTCCCGGATGCACCCGCAGTTCAGACCGCTTACTTAGCAGTGTTCCTACCAAAAGAGCGAAAACTGCTTGCATCGAACGGCCCTTGGACAATTGAATTTGAGTTGGGGGCTAATGGTTGGCGAACGGAACCTGTGTGCAACCAAAGCGCAAACGACCTGATGAATTGGGTTCGAGACGGGGTTAGCACGAGTCGAGCTACCGAATTCCAAACCGATGGCGTTATGTATTTGTACTCGACGCTGCGTCCCGAAGATGGTACCGCGGGGGCCCTAAAGTTGATTGCAATGGAGGACAAGTGGTGGGTAGTTCTCACCATGGTTAGCTTGCTGTGCTTCGGCCTGCTTTTCCTTTTCCGATCACTCCAAGCGAAGGTTGTGGCACTTGCATGCTTGGCTGGTTTTGCAATTACTATTGGTGCGTTCGCACCGACTTTGGCTAGCCAACTTCTGAACGGGACTTCGCTGTGCGGCGGGCTCCTGGTTCTTGTGCTTTGGGGCGCTCGCGAGACGCTTCTTAAGCTCCCTTCGCGACCGCCTTCAAGAAGAGTACTTTCCGAATCGCCGATGGCCTCCCCTGCAGTCCAGGACTCTCCGTTGACAACCGCTGCAAAGACAGACGAGCATGGGAGTAGCGAAAATGTTTAAGCATTCCTTCTGTGCGCTAGCCGCTCTTTCGATTGCGCTAGCGAGCGTCCTTATGCCTTTCCAAAAAGTTGTTGCCCAAAGCGTGGGCTCTGACGGAATACCGATTATTCCTTCCCGAGAAATCCGCGTTCCTATGGAAGACTTGCCAATCCTGTTGGGAGGTAGGAATGAACGCATGTACATGACACGTTCAGAATACGAAGCACTTCTCCGAAAGGCGAACGTAACGCCCGCCCAGGTCAAGGCGGCACAGCTTATGCAATCGGATTTAAGCAAGATCCCTACACACTTTGTGATGCTTGATGCAACGCACGACATCTCGGTGCAAACGGGCCGAGCAATCATCCAGAGCGAGATCGCGATCGAAGTTCTCAAGCCAGGACTCCATGCGGTTCACTTGCCATTGCAACATGTCGGTTTATTAGAAGCGACTATCGACGACAAACCTGCTCCTTTGTCTCCCTCGACCAATGCAGACTTGCCTGGCGTTTTACTTTTTTTGGCTGAAAAAGGACTTTTTCGGCTTCGACTAAAAATGGTCACGGCGGTTTCCGCGTCCGCTGCACAGCAATCCTTGACGATCGTGTTGCCGCAAGCGATTTCAAACAAATGGCGGCTGCAAGTGCCCGGTAATGTCGAAATACTATCGGGGGCCCATGTGCGATCGCGTTTCGTCGATGCAAGTTCCGACTCAACACAATTTGATTTGATTCCAGTTCTTAGCGACGGTGCAAAATCAACAAGCCCAATTGCCTTTGTTATGACCTTGAACAACAAGATGCTCCGAGACACGCGAGCACTCGAAGCCAAAAGTTTCCTGTTGGTCGCAATCACACAAGCAGAGGTCCAAGTAACAATCCGAGTAATAATTGATGTTCTCAACGGATCGGAAAATAGATTCCAAATTGCGATCCCAAATGGGTTTGATGTGCGGAGTCTTACATCGCCTTTGATCTCTCGCTGGAACATTGCGTCCAAATCTGCTCATGAGATATCGGGAAGCCGAATCCTCGAAATCGAACTACGCGAGGCGGTGGCCGATCAAGTTGTCATTGATATCGTGGCAAGCATGCCGACCAAAGGGGACTATACCGAGGTTCCAGTCGCTTGGACATTTCCTGCTTGGAAGGTACTGGATGCAACAAGCCAGACGGCCGTCCTTTCACTTAGTCTCGAAGCCGGATTGCGCATGCAGTCGATAAAAACCGGAGACCTGATCCCGATTGATCAAGCAGCATTCGACAAAGCTATTCCTAAAGAACTTCGAAGCCGGGAACCAACAAATGCCAAAATGCGAGCCATACTCTCTCTATACGCGCCAGATGCAAACCAAGAGTTCGCGGGAGAAATTACGAAGCCAAATGGGAGTCCTCGTTCTTCGATGAATGTCTTGGCAACGGTCAGCGATACAGGTGTTAGAACCCTAGCCCTGGTTGATTTCGAGGCTGGTAGTGAAAGCGTGGATAATATAGATGTGACGTTACCGAGTATGTGGCGAATGCAGAGCGCTAAACTGGTTGATGGCCAACCGCTGCTATTCGAGGTCCTAGACCGTGAAAGTACAAAGGGTGCTACATCATCGATGACAGAACCAACACGGACGCGTATCCGTTTGCCACGCCCTCTAGCTCCGGCCTCAACGACTCGGATTGTATTGGAGAGTGTGTCAGTACCAAAAGGATGGCTCGCGGATTGGAACGAGCAATCGATTTCGTTTCCCAAAATTGAGATTTCCGGAACTGAGGCAGGACCAAGTGTTTTGTCCGCCGCATTGCAAGGTGACTTTGCCGTCAAAGTGGGAAAGGTCGAGAATCTAATCGCCTTGTTCGATAGTGAGCGAATCTTCGTGAAGGCACAAGGGGATGGAAGCGGTCCAAGCTTTTCGGCTCAAAGTACCGATTGGTTACTCGAGCTTTTGATTACGCGTAAAGCACCTCAGCTCACAGCCGAAGTATTCTCCTTCTTTCAGATCGAGACCGAGGGGGTTAAATCGGCGTTCGAATTGCATTTGGATGTAAAACAAGCGGCGCAGGATAGCTTTGAGTTTTCACTTCCTGAAAGCACGCCAAAAGAAATAACTATCCGGGGCTTAGCAGGTGTCACGGTAAAGGAGTCGACAAGTCGAGTTGAAAACGGTGAGCGAATTTGGTCCGTGGTGCTAGTCAATCGTACTTTGGGTTTGGTTAAGTTGCAGATTGAGTTTAGTAAGAGCCTTGAAACGGAAGTAGATCTAGTGCTTTCTGCAGCGCGAGTCAAGAAAACAGTCTATCAAACAGGTGTCATAGCGATTGAGGGTGATGACTCTTTGGAGGTGACTGTGATCAGTCACCCTCGAGTTGCTGATGTTGGCGAACTCACGGAATCGAGTTATTCTCTTGGAAAAAGGCTGTTGGGAGTTTTTGAATACTCGGAAACTGGGAAAGCGGATTCCGTTTCAGTGAGAGCCGTGCGTCGACAACTTTTAGCCGTTCCAACGACAATCGTCGAGCATGCTCAGCTTCGAAGTGCATTATCGGCTCACGGAGCGTGTTACCATGTTGCTGAACTTCGAATTAGAACAACTGGCGGCTTTGTTCAAGCGAAGCTTCCAGTGGATGCTATCCTATGGTCGGTTATGATTGACGGCTTGCCAGCGTTGCCGCAAAAAAATAATGGACAACTCTTAATCGAACTACAGGCGATCTCGGGTAATAGCCGGCCCCACGATGCCAATTTCCGAATGTTGCGCATTGTCTACCAGACTCCTATTCCGTCCGTCCACATGTGGACCGATGTTGAACTGATATCCCCCGTATTATTGACCATGGAGACAGCGACAAGTGCGTCTGAAGCTATCCCTATTGCGGATATGAACTGGCAAGTGTGGATGCCAGTTGACTTAAATGTTGCCGAGTCCCAAGGCGATCTCGTGCTCACCCGGGAATACGCCACAAAGGGATTCCCTCATAACATTTGGGAGATGCTGACTGTTCCGGTTTCGGCATTGCAATCCCAAACAGGGGAGCTAGCAACTAGAAACATGACTCGAAGTTCATTAGACTCGGCACCGATGGCCAATAGCAGTAGTTTGATACCGACACCTCCCGAGCGTTTGGGAAATCAGCCGATGATGGAAGATGCCCTGGATCCATTCTCAACGGCTGACTCGAAAGAAGCGAGACCGCAGAAGCCAAGTTCATCGGCGGCATTTAGTCAGTCTCCCTCCACCGAAGGGATAAGCGATCGACAAATGGTCGCGACGTCGCCTCAAGCTGCGCCGAGCGCTTCGGCACGAGCAAATGTGGAAACACTGAATCGAGGAGCATTGGAGGGACTTCGTACACTGCCGATCGAATTTGAGGGACCATCAACTTGGCGATCGTTTAATCTGACTGGCTTCGGCAATAGTCCAAGCATTCATTTGTTGGTTAGCAACCATGCTCGCTTTCGCTGGATAGCGTTGGCTCTTGCTGCATTTACTGTCGCACTTGGGATTTCAAAAATGTCGAGCAATCTATTTCAATTCATTCGGTGGGCATCGGTTATCATAGCGATAGCAATTGGCGGATCATTAGCAAGTCCCTGGCCGACAGAGGCGGGGACAATTTTGAGTGGCCCTTTCTACGCAGCGATTGGACTATTGGCCATTCGCATCCTGCTTGCTTTTTTTCGACGTGTTCGCGTGTCATTTCAGTTGGTGACGACTCGAGGCGCCAGCAAACTATTACTACTTTCACTCTGCTTTTCGCTTGGACCGTGCGGAC
Source organism: Pirellula sp. (assembly GCA_031374515.1). GTDB lineage: Bacteria > Planctomycetota > Planctomycetia > Pirellulales > Pirellulaceae > JBKCUI01. Next base: position 91,676 of record JANMGH010000013.1, read on the forward strand.
TTGTTCAAGCAAAGCAAGGTGGTTATGAACGCGAGGTGCAGAGTCTTGAGGCGCTAGTAGCGGCACTAAAGACGCAAGTGAAGAACGTAGGTGGTCCTATTGAGATTCCTGCCGATGCGATTTTGGTTCCCTATCAACCGAACATTTCTGCGTCAAAGGCGAGCGAGGAGAAAATCCTCATCCCTTATGCAACGTACAATAAGTTACTGAGCCTCGCGGATCCAACTTCTTCTCGCCAGAAGCCTAGTGAACCCCCTGTCGATTATTCGGTTTCCGGTCTCGTCGCCTTCGCGAAACTCGATCGAGACGACGCAATCTCCCTGTCGTTCCGTATCGATATAACGCCGCATGTTGAACGGAGTATCCTTGTGCCGTTTGCATTGGAGGGAGCTGTCTTAATGACAGCTCAACTCGATGGCGAACCGGCTGCGGTCAGCAGTGGAGGTGGCGGCTTGGCATTGGTTGTCCAAGGTCAACGTACGCATAGGTTCGAAGGTCAGCTTCAAATTCCCATCCAGCGTCAAGGAGGTTGGCGAATCATCAATGCCAAATTGCTTTCGGCCCCATCTGGAACAATGACGCTTACTGTGCCCACCACCAATACGGAAGTGCGACTCATTGGACTACCAGATGCAGAAACAAGGGAAACGACCCGTTCCGACGAAGCGATCGAAACAAGCATTTCACCGGACGGTAAGCTTTCGATTCAGTGGCGTCCAAAGGTTTTTGAGAACCTTGCCGATCAAGGACTGAGTTCCCAGAGTGACTGCATAATCGCGGTCGAAGAACAGGGTCTCCATTTACATTGGGACGTTAAACTAGAGTTTCGGAGAGGCCGGCGAGATCTGTTTGAATTCGAGTTACCCAAGGATCTTGGTGTTGAGCATGTGACAGGGAAAAACATTCGTGGCTGGACTGTCGATTATCAAAACGAGAAACAGATTGTTAAAGTCACCTTGCTAAAATCTTCGGTCGAATCCGAACGAATGTCTATTTCCGTTTCGCGTTCGAATCGACTTGGCATAGACAAGGAATCGATTGCAGTGGCGCCAAAATTGCTTGTGCCGGAAGCGATGGTTCAAAGGGGGAGTGTGACCATATTTCGTAGCGAGCTTCTCGATGTTGAGATTGCGGAATCGTCTGGATTGATGCGCGAGGACGTGAGCAAGGAAGCGCCGTTCTTCCCAACTAGCAGTCCCGTGCCACTGAAAATATTTCAGGCGTATCGCTATGCTTCTATGGAGTACCAATTGAGCCTAAAAGTTCGCGACATCGCGAACAAACAAGCGAGTCAATCCAATCTGGTGTTACGTGTAAGTCGAAACGATGCAAGCCTCCTCGCAAGCGTCAGGATATTGGTTGGAAGTCGTCCGATGTTTCGCTTTAAACTAGAAGTACCTTCGGACTGGCAATGGGATTCTCCGCAACTGCTTGTCCAAGCGGAATGGACACTTTCGGCACCCAAAGATGGCGCAAGGACATTGGATATTCTGTTTCAAGATGGCCAGACGGGGAGCGTCGTTATCGGCCTGAGCGCTACACAGAAACGAACCGGCGATCTACCAGGCGGTGAATATAGCGTTGATTTGCCGAGGATAAGAGTTTTGGACGCTGCTTCGGAAAAAGGAGAATTGCAAGTCCACGCGGATGCTGGTGTCACCGTTCGTCCTGAACAGTTAGAAGGCTGCGAAGTGGTTGGCAATCGGGCATTGCAAATTGGCCCTCAACAGTCTCCTCTATCGACGCCGCCGAATTCCGGGCTACCTCGAGCGACTATTCGGTTGGAATCAGGCAACTACAAAGGGAAGCTACGATTCCAGACCCGAGAGCCGCAAGTCACTGCGATGTCGATCAGCAATATGAAAATCACGCGTCGGTCACTTGAGGAGACAGTCTATCTTCAATGGGATATCAAGGAGGCAGGTCTCCACCGATTTGAATTTATTTTGCCAGCGCAAATGAGAGACGCAATCATCTTGGGGCAAATGATACGAAATGAGGTACGTTCTCCATTGTCCGAGCAGGAGGATGCGCCTTGGAAATTCGAGCTAGAGTTGCAGGAGGATATCATTGGGCAGTATCGAGTCCTTCTTCAAAAGGACTCCCCGTTGCCCTCAGGTGTCCATAGGGTGCCTATCCCCATCATCTCTACGGGATTGGTCGAGCAACGATTTGTGACCCTTGAAAATTCAGGACGCGATGAAGTCCTGATCGAGTCGCTCAAAGGGGTCACTCAGTTGGCGAGGGGCGATTCGCAGTGGATTAAATTGAAATCGTTACTGGGGGGCGATTCAGCGGAAGTGTATCGGGTCGCAGAGCAAACCTCTATTTCCAATTCATCCGAGATATTAGCAGCGAACGAGCCCGTTATGTCGATCAAAGCACAATCCCGATCGCTTGTAGAGACAACTACCGCGAGAATTGGATTGGCTCAATGCGTGATCGCGGTGGATGAAGCAGGCAATTACCGTGCGACGCAGGAGTTTAGGGTGGAGAACTCAAGTGAGCCATATATTGAGTTAGAGTTGCCTTCGGGTGCAGAGCTATGGACAGCGATCGTCGCAGGCACACCCGTAAAGCCAATTCAATCTTCCAAGAAGCCAAATCGGCTTGGTGCGAGTCGACTTCGCTTACCGCTGGTTCGGACACAAACAGGTGACCTGGACTACGGTGTTGAAGTGAAGTACGCCGGCAAACTTGATAAACGTGGACTCACGTCAAAACTGGATTTCCCGCTAATCCAGTCCGTTAACATCAACGTGGAACTCAGTCAAGTGAAACTCCTTTTGCCAGAGGATCAGTATTGGTACGGGTTCAGTGGGACCCTCGGCCAGGTGCATGACGAATCCAGTTTCTTAGCAGGTTGGTTATTGCACAAAAATAAACAGATTGGGCGTCTGTCACAATTGTCTGCACAAGGCGACGAGCTGTTTTCGAAGGTTCGTGCGGAGGAGAATATAAAACAAATTGAATCCGCAGTTAAATGGCAACTCGGCAATTCCAAGTTTGCCATAAATCTGAATCCAGAGCTTCAGGAACAAGTTTTGCAAAACGATCGGGAGGTAAATTCAGCCAAGGCGGCGAGCGCACGGTCTTCCGCTGAAAGTGAAGCCATGCGGGGAAGTGTTCGCGATAATCGCGATTCTCTCAATTCACTCTTGGGCTCGCAGCTGAACTATCGAGCTCAGGGCAATGTTCAACAAAACACAAACATCACATCGTTGAACAACGCCGCTACTGCATCCAAAGTACCCCCCCCTAGCCAGTCCGTAATTTCAGGTCTTGATGCGGGGCAAGGATCAAAGAACAGCAAAGGTCTTGTCGATCGGTACCGAAGTAAGTTGCAGCAAACGAACCAATTGCAAACGGTGCCAGCCACTGAAAATGACAGTGGGATGACTGGTGGTATGGGCGGTGGTATGGGCGGTGGTGGATATGCAGCTGGACAAGCAGGCGAGTCAAGAGGACTGCCTGGTTCCGATGGTATGAGTGCCGGTGGTAGTGGAATGGGCCAAGCTTCCGTTGTTCGCAACGACTTTGGCGTCTCGCCATCGTTCGGCCCGCCCGGAAATGCAATGCAAACGGCGAATAACGCGCCTTCGCCAACCAATTGGGGGAATCAGGAAGGCACTTCATTGGTGCAAGAATTCGGAACAAACCTGTCGTTATCCCGCGCTACGGGCAATAGCGTTGATGAGGCGTACATGTCTAGCCTTGCAATTACGCTTCCATCGCGTGGGAAGGAGTTCTTCTTTACCACTCCACGCGGGGGGGCGGAATTAAGTGCAAACGGAGTATCCAAAAGTATTTCACGCAGCATTATTGGCGGATTGCTTTTGGTGTTAGCAGTGATTTTTGCAAGTAGAGGCTGGGCCAACAAGAAGATTCATGTCCCGAGCGCAGATGAACCTCTCGCAAACGACGCAGTATAGTAAACGACTCAGTAGAGCCGTCCTTGAAGTGAACCAATGCATTGAGAAGCAAGCTCTAGGCTACCCTGCACGCCCATCGCATCTGCTTTTGGGCGTGCCATACCGTTTAATAAAGCCTTCTGCTTGATCGTTGGTCAAGCGTCGCTTGACGCGTGGCACAATCAGTGACAAACGCAGATAAGCAAGAACTACTTTTTCTCGCTCATGGTTTTTGCCATTTCGCGAATCATCTTCTTCATTTCGGCCAACTCGGATTTAAGTTCATCTAAATCCTTCTTTAGATCGCTAGAACCTTGAGTGAAACTATATACCTGTGCACCACCCTGGGAGGGAAGGGCCGGATTGAATTTCTTCATTTGATCTTGGATTGACTTCATGACTTGATCATCGACAACATAACCGCCGGTAGGAAGAGACATACGAATGTTCTCCAGCTCAAGATCTGCGGACTTCATTTTGGTAGGTTTGACCTTTAACTTCATTGTCTTGTCGTCTCGTTTCAGCTCGAGCGTTACATCCGCTTCCTTCTTTCCCGCTTCTTGCAACGCGTTGGTCAGGTCTGCAATCTTGGTGATTTGCGATGCGTCCACGGTCAACAACACATCCCCTGCCGATATGCCAGCTTTTTTCGCAGGGGAGTCATCGAAAACAGCGGTGACCTCAAGTCCCGCCTTCTCTTCACTTGCATTCTCATCTTCTTCATCGCTCATTTGAATGCATTGAATACCGATCCTATAGCTCTCCCCTTTGGGGTCACGGAAGAACTGCGTCGTGAACTGATTTGAGAACTTCGGAATCGCTTTCTCGATTACGGTATCCAAATTCTCGACAGACTCCTTTGCTTTTTCGACCGCTGAATCGGCCTGTTTAGCAGCGGTCTTCGCATCCTTGATCGCCTTTTTCGTTACTTCGGAAAGTGCGGCCTCGACGTCCTTGAGAATCCTCGCCTTAACCGCTTCGGCAACGCCTGAATTCTCAAGTTCCTTGGCGACTTTATCGCGGATACTCTTTGCATCGAAATCGTCGTTTGCTTTCGCAACTACAACGTTGAGATGGCGTTTTGCTTTTGGTGCGTCTTGCGCATGTAATGTTATGGCATTGCCAGCGAACATGGTCGCTACACAAGGCACAACGAACCATTCCAATCGAGTTTTCATTTTACTTCTCCTTAATAAATAGTAGCGTTCAATAGCGTCTCATAACTACATCTCTTGCCGCTGTGATTCGTTATCGTTTCGTCGCGATTGTGAATGAGCGTTGAGAAGTACTCTCGAAACTCATTCCAAGCCGAACCGCAGGGCATACTTCAAAATAAAATTTCTTAATTCAAGGTCGCCACAACAAAGGGAGCGAAGATGACTCTTGCAAGCTACTTCACAGCCCGTATTGCTTAACCCCAACATGTTTAACCGGCACGATTAGGTTTCGACCGTCGTTCAGTTTCCCGGTATAGTATTCCGGTCTCACGTCGAGTTCGTAGCCTTCGCGTCGCAGTCGTTGGTTGATTTTGGCGATCTCATACATCTCGCGTGCAACAAACAAGTCGTGTCCAGACGCATTCAGATCGTAGACTGGAATTTCCGAAGTTACATGATTTGGCCCCGAAACCAGCATCTTCATGTCTGACTCTTGATTACTAACGAACGGTGCATGTGCTTCAGAAACAGTCGTTCTATTTTCAAGACCGGAATATTGGCTCTCTGGACTCGTCCTACCGCCAGAAATCGTGGGTAACCACGAACCGCCATACATTCCAACACCAAGCAAAAGACTTGCAGCTAACGCCGGCATCCAGGGAACCACTTGCCGTCGACCCGGTTCTTCTTTCGTTTCAAGCTTCAGCGTTCCCACTTCCGGACGCACTCGACTTGCTTCGGTGTCCGAGTTCGCAGCGACTTTGGAATACAAGTTTTCGCTGTCCGATAGTCGAAGCAACTCCTGTGACCACTGTTGTTCTTCCAAAAGCGCCAAGGCCAATGTTCGCCAACCTGATGGTTGAGAATCCAATTCTCGAAGAAGCAATGCTCTAGAAGTGTGTGTGGATTCTCCATCCACAATTGACTGAATTTGTTCTGGTGTAATCATATGTTTACTTAGCTGAACTCCCTACTGTTCAATATTGCCCGTAGCGAATTCCTCGCCTTGAGCAGTCGATATTCAACCGTCTTGATAGTGATACCGAGATGCTCTGAAAGCTCTTGGTATCCCCAACCTTCAGTGTACTTAAGCATAAGAATGAGCCTGTCCTGTGGATCAAGTTGCTTGATGGCTTCGGCTACGCTTTTTTGCTTCTCTGCTTGCATCAACCACTCTCCAGGTCCCATTCCACTCGACTGATCGCTTGCGCGACCAGCAGCAATTACACCGTCAACCAGTTTGCGTCTTCGTCCAGTCGAACGGTGGTGGTTGATCACCTTTCTGAGCGCGACGCGATATAACCATGGTGCAACCTTTGCTGGGTCGGTGGGCTTAGTCGCTTGACAAACTGTGGCTAACGCAATTTCTTGTAAAACGTCTTCCGCTGCCTGATGATCCGAGAGACGCGCATGGACGACCGTCGACAACCAACGACGGTTCATTTCAAGGGCTTGTGCCCAGTCAATCGTACTGTTTGGCTGGCCATCCATCGGCAATCTCAAGGCTGCTGCAGTCATATAAATAAAAGTCGATTGTCGATTGGATCTCCCTGAGAATGTGATTGATTTTTTGGATTTTTTTGTGTGCGCTCGCTCGAAACGACAAAAACCTCCTAGGATTGCGAGACGAAAATGGGATTGGATTGGGTGTTGAACTTGCTGGCAGGGGTGTTTTCAATACGATTCATAGGCTGGAAGCATTAGAGCCTTTGAGACGATGAACGCACCCCCAATCATGAGCGGAGAAGCGTGCCAGCTATTTTTTGGGCAATTGAATTGTTGGCACGCCATGCTTAAGTGCCCAAACGGCAGCCTCGGTTCGATCGCTCGCTTTTAGCTTTCGCAAGACATTTTGAACGTGTTCTTTCACCGTTTCCAAGCTGATTCCCAGTGTCAAGCTAATCTCCTTGTTGCTCAACCCCAACGCAAGGTGCGTAAGAATCTGAAGCTCCCTCTTCGTCAAATGATCGGTGTTTGGATTGCTCGAGTGCGATTGGACGGTCAGGAACTTGGTTGACATCGCCAACAGCGATTCGCTTCCAGGGACGTTGGTCGGTACCGTAGCAATCGCCCGCAACAGGCAGGAGGTATCCATGCTCTTTAGGATGTAATCAAAAAGTTTGCTCGCCGAAGCGCGAGCCAAATACGTAGGATTGTCTTGTTGCGTATGTACCAATATTCTCATGTCAGCGTAGGTCGCGCATAGCTCATCTGCGACATCGAGAAACTCCCCGTCCTCAAATCTGAGCTCGGTTATCAATAGATCAAATGACGCCGAAGCCAGCGCGGTTCGCAGTTCCGAAATCGTTCTCAACCAAACTAGCGACGAATACCCCTCAGTTGATAACAATGCTGAGATGCCTCGAAAGGTTACGGGGCTATTTTCTGCACATAGGATTCGCATCGATAACGGCCTAAAGAATCAGGGGCTTTGGCTGATTGTTTATCCCTTATGAAAGTTCTCGGCAATATAAGGAACTCCAAGTATAGCGAGAAACCGATCGTCGATGTTGAAAGTCCGGAAGTGGATGCGCGCGAAAAAAGATGACTGAATCGCCGCTTGAACTTCTTAGGCAATAGGCAACCCTGCGAAGCCATTGCTGCCGAAGGGCATTCTGCAATTATCGATAGACACCCATGCTGGGCCGATACGGCGTGAAAGTGTTGGAACTCGACGAATTCGTGGGGTACCCGAATCGTTGCGAAGTGGAGTTGGGTCGCTCACTCAAGTAGCTGTCCGCCTTCGAACCACCACCGAAAAGCGAATACGGTTGAGGTTTAGTTACAAGCGAGCTAAACGGATTTGAAGAGGACACGGCATATGGATTGGACGAGCCGGCATATGGATTGGACGAGTAAGTGCTCCCTCTATTCGTGTTTTCTGAATAGTCTGTCAATTGCCCATTGAATTGAGTACCAGCTGCAGAATATCCCGCTGTTTGATTGCCGTAGCTAGGTGGTGCGGACCAGCTGTTTCTGGCTGTATACTCCGAAGGCTGTGAATTCTGATACGGAAATCCATAACTCGTTGGAAGGGAACCTGGTTGATTTGAATTGTAATCCCATACTGCAGTTCTGGGATTACTTTGCTGATAGCTTGTTTGCATCGGCTGAATGTACGAGGAGCTCATGGCCGAATTCGGCCAGGCCTGCTGCCCGTTGGCGGGATTTTGATAGGACGGCCAATACATCGATCCCAACGAATTGGCTTGCCAGTTTTGACTATTTGGATTTGAAACGTTTTGGTATCCAGGGTAGCTAGTTCGCTCCGCGTAGGGGCTCGAATTGTTGTGCGTTCCTGAGACGAGGCTACTTAGCAGATTTGGCTGCAAAGCAAACAGCCCCAAAACCAAGAAACCAAGCTCGGCCCAATAAGATCGTGCTTGCCTTTTCTGGCGAGGAAATTGCGACATCCCTTGAATCCTTACTTTTTCCTCGGATGCTACACGAAGTACTTCAATGGAAAATAGGGCAATCTCTTTGCTGGAAGATAATTTTAGATAGGACGCTTTTGGGACGATCAAGTGGGTTCGATTTCTTTCTGATCCAGAACCTCCAGCCCCCTCAAACCATCCATATCAATCATGGTACCTGGCTTCAAGACTTCTAGTCTGAGTGTTTCCGAGTCCAATTCGGGGATGCAAGCCATTACATACGACTTGCCAAGTACACCTATTCGCCCGCTGGCTACTTGCACGACAAGGGCAGTTCCCTCGTCGACTCCGAACCCAATAAGCTTGCGTTCCGTTTTGAGGGTCTTGGCTAGCCTTTGCATCCTATTTCGATAAAAGAAGTGCTGGTCGATTACTGAGTCTTTCAGTAGGTCTAACCCTCTACGCAATTTTGGCTCGGTCTTTCCTTCCTCAATCATGACTTTCGTCATGATCGCAGCCCCCGCGGAAGTGCCGCCGATGATACCTCCTCGGTCGAGCAGTTCTTGCAACCGGAACTCAGTCTTGGTTCCTGCATAGAGATTTGCGAGCCAAGATTGCTCGCCACCGCTAAACCAAACGGCTGTTGCGTTACGAATTGGTTCAGTAAAGCATGGGTCATCTGCAATCTCGCGCGTCGATGCTTGGAGCACACGCATGGAAGCGAATTTCCAGCCTCGCCATTCCGCCTTCAGTCTTTTCTTGTCAACTCGAGTGGCTTCATATGCAGGAATGATGACAAGTCGCCCGTTTTTCCCGCCGGCTAACTCCCAAAATCTTTGATTGACGATTGGCGGCATTTCGCCCCCGCCGGCAATCAAAAGAGTTCCCCCACGAAATCTTCCCAAAAATTCTGGTTCGCTGTCCTGAGAAAAGTAGCCACTTCCGACGAATGCGGCCAATAGGGCCATACCTGCGACCGCAATGCAACCCGTGACAACAACTTTTGGGAGGCGAAATGCTAAGGAAAAGCGTCCTTCGAACAAGTTCCAAATGGTCATGACGGAAGCTCCAAGAAAATTTTTTAGACCGGTGAGACGAAAAGGTGAGCCCAAAAGAGTGGTCGTTTCCTCAGTGAACCCCAGCACTCGACATTTTTTTCGATTCGTCGACAAGCTAGCTAGTACTACGATATCGGTCCAAGAGCGGTTCGCAGAATAGGATTTAAGTTTCTTTAAGGCCCCCTTTTCTTGAACCATTGGAATTCGAATTGAGCAAACACCCTGTTTAGAGAATGGGGTCGGGGGTATTCAGGCCGCTGTAGCATCGCGACTACATGAAAAACCTGCCTTGCCAACTCCAACTCCATGTGACGGCGGCCATGAGGTTTGCAGGAAAACGCTCGAAATTGCAAAGATGAGAAGCAGAAAACAAGGATGAACCATCAAGATCCATCGTAGTAACACGAAAAGATCATCGACAATGACCAGTACGCTAAAAGCAAAACCGCGGTAGCGATCAATCGTTTTATATATCTGTGGTTGGCTGGGAATGGTATTCGGATCGTATAGGTCCCAGTACTTTTTCGGTGCGACGAACGCAATGGATATTCAGCGATGCCAAAGCAAGAACGAAGATTTCCATTTTCATAGTTCAGCTGGCTCTAAATGAGGTGCGAGAATGTGGATAACAAGCAGCGCTACCAAGTAGGCGGAGCCTGCGATGATGAAGATTGGAACATAGCTGCCCGTTTTTTGAAGGATCTCGCCGACGATAAGTGCGATAAACATTCCTCCAATAGCGCCCGCCATTCCGCCGATGCCTACGACAGAACCAATCGCTTTTTTGGGAAACATATCCGATGTTAGTGTGAACAAATTTGCCGATCAACCTTGGTGCGCTGCCGCTGCGAGCGAAACTAGGGCAACAGCAAGCCAGAGGTTTGTCGTTTGAGCGGCGAAGACAATGGGCATTACGGCTAATGCACATGCAAGCATCGCTGTCTTGCGAGCGGCATTTGTTGTCCAGCCTCTTTTGATGAAATGCGAGGAGAGCCATCCGCCGCCGATACTTCCAATATCTGCGACAAGATAGATGATCACCAATGGTAACCCCATCGTCTTCAAGTCGAGTCCATGATTTTTTTGCAAGAAGTCTGGAACCCAAAAAAGATAGAGCCACCAAATGGGATCAGTAAGAAACTTGCCACATGCGAACGCCCAAAGCTGTCGGTACGGAAACAGACTAGACCATACGATACGCTCAGTGGATTCAGTTGAATCGCTCTGGATATGAGCAAGTTCTCCAGATGAAACCCATTTGTGTCTATCAGGTGAGTCGTAGAGAAACCACCAAAATGCCACCCAAACGAATCCAAGTAAGCCGGTCGCCAAAAAAGCCCATTGCCAACCCCATATTAAGGTAATCCATGGAACAAGGATGGGAGTGAGCAATGCGCCGACATTTGTACCCGAATTGAAGATGCCTGTAGCCAGCGCACGTTCATTCTTCGGAAACCACTCAGCGACCGTCTTAATCGAAGCTGGGAAATTCCCACCTTCACCGAGTCCTAGCAGAATACGCGCAATTGCAAAGCCTGCAGTCGAGCCACCGAGCAGCACCACTGCAATCGCAGGCGGATCAATTGCGATCGTCGGTAGCTTAATCCAAGGAAACCAATTTGCCATTGCATGTGCCATCGCACCGAGGCTCCAGAGGATCACGGCTAGCGAAAATCCGACGCGAACACCGATGCGATCCATGATTCGCCCGGATACAAGCAAACCGATGGCATATGCCGCTTGGAAACTAAACACAATCGCGGCAAACGCGCGCTCGTCAAATACGAACTCCTTTTGCAGCGTCGACTTGAGGATTCCGATCACTTGCCGATCGATATAATTGATAGCAGCGGCAAAAAACAGTAAGCCGCATATAACCCAGCGAGTATTGGAACGTGTAGAAGTGATCATGCGCTATACGGTGTAGGCGAGCAAACGGATACGCTTTCTTAATCAAAGCAGTTGCGTAATCCAAATGTTACGCTGCACTTCAGGATCGTTGGGTTCGAGAGCAAGTTTTTGCGTAGAATCCGATGTTCTTTCGGTCAATTTTTGAGGATGCAAAAGCCTGTCGCAGTTTGTGCGATAGTAATTCCTCATCCACCTGCAATCCAGTCTACTCTTGGGGAGCCTGTCGCTTGAATTAACCTTGCTATTTGCACGAACGGCACATCATGTGCTCAGTGTTCAGAAGTCTGAATGTGTATGCCTTAAAGGCAGCGAGCTTAGTGTTCGTAATCTTCGACCGAGTGTAAATTCGTACTTTTCCTGTCGCAAAGCCAACATTTAAGCCAGAGAAACCTATGTTTACAAACAGAACAATTTTCGCACTTGGTGTTGTTCTTTTCACATTGCCTGGTGAAACAGCAATAAAAGCGGAGAGTGGAACGATTCGAGACAACGGCGCTTTTTTCTCCGAGTCTGCAAAAAATCAAGCGACGCGCAAAATTGCGGAAATAAAAGAACAATTCAAGAAGGATCTTGTGATCGAGACTTTTCAGGAGGTCCCGGAGGATATCAAAAAGGAAGTTGATCTGCGAGATAAAGCAGCCATGAGTCGGATGTTTGAACATTGGACGGTCAGTGAAGCGAAACTTCAAAAGGTAAATGGGGTCTTCATTTTGCTTACAAAAGAACCGGCACACCTCCAAATAGTCGTTGGTAATGACACGCAAAAGAAGGCCTTTACCATCCAAGATCGCAACAACTTGACCAATTTAATGCTCGGCAAACTTCGCAACGAGCAGAATGATGACGCTTTGTTAGCGGGCGTGAATTTCGTTATGACGACAATGGGAAACCACGCGGTTCCGCCTAGCCGCACCAACAACGTTCCTTCATCCGCGTCGCCAACTGTAAAAAACGGTCAGTCGGAAAGCGCAAGCTTTTGGAGTTGGATAGTCGTCGCCGTCGTTGGCTTAGGAGCTTTGTGGTTAATTGTAGGAGTCCTTCGTTCGTTCATGGGGGGACGCAATGCTGCGTCAGGAGCAGGAATGGCTCCGGGTTTTGGTGGAGGGGGTATGTTCGGTTCGTTGCTTGGTGGCATGTTTGGCGCCGCAGCAGGGATGTGGCTCTACGACCAATTCTCCGGCGGCCATGGAAATGCATGGGGAGCCGATCAAGATAATCGCAGCGCTGGTGGAGCGGGTTTCTCTGGTGAAGACACAGACTACTCGGGGACGGGCGGCGATTTTGGGGGAGACTCGGGGGGCGGAGATTGGAGCGGTGACACTGGTGGTGGAGGCGACTTTTAGGTTTTACCCAATCGTAAGCGTACATCGAAGCACTAGGCTCATTTCCAGTGCATCGGACCCGTAGACTCGCAAGGCCGCATGGCGAACGAGTCGGCTATTTTCCAAAGGATACACAAATCTAGCGGTACGTCCGTTGCGTTGAGCGGTTTGTCGAGATTGTCATTCGTGTGGTATGAAAGAAGAATGTCGCCTTGGGCCGTGCCAGTAACAATCGTCGAGTGCCAAATGTGCGAACGGTCGACGCTGATGAACTGCACGACATCTCCAGGAGTCAATTCGTCAATGCTAGCGACTTGCTGAGCACGGCCACTGAGTTTTAGATAATCGTAGAAGTTCTGCGCCCCGCCCCAGGAATGGGTCGCGTTCACCAGCAGGCTGCCGCCGAACCACCATTGTTTTGCGTTTCCTCGATCAAAGGCGTTGTGCGATCCGACCATCGGCATGCCACCTTCAAACATGACTTGCGAAACAAAATTCGTACAGTCATTCGTCATTCGCCCGTATTTGGCGTTCGTTGTAAGTGCCCAATTCCGAGCGTAGGCTACTGCTTTCTGACGATTGTAGATGACGTTCATAACGGACTTCCTATTTTCGGGTGTCGCAAGTTGAAAACAAAAGATTTTGCTGACTTATGGAATCAGGTACCCGTGAGAATACAAGACCTTTCAAAGAAAAATGGGGACACTCCACTAAAGAAAAATGGGGACACTCCACTTATGGGACACAGCCGACAAAAGTCAAAGATAGGGGTAGGCAAGCCGCATTGAGTTGCGGCTCCCCTCCCTCCGAACCGGACGAGCGGTTCTCCCGCATACGGCTCTCCGGTCAGCAGGTTCCTATGGATTGAACGAAACGGATAT
>JANMGH010000021.1:0-90260 GCA_031374515.1 Pirellula sp.
ATATCCGTTTCGTTCAATCCATAGGAACCTGCTGACCGGAGAGCCGTATGCGGGAGAACCGCTCGTCCGGTTCGGAGGGAGGGGAGCCGCAACTCAATGCGGCTTGCCTACCCCTATCTTTGACTTTTGTCGGCTGTGTCATGATTGATTACGCTCAGATTTCGAGTTCGTTACTCAGTAACGTCGATATCTTCACGGTCGATATCCTCGTCGCAGAAAACGAGGCAAGCATTAAACAGGCTACTGCAACGAATCGACCAGCGCGGCAATGTCACGGTGAATTTTCAAAATATCTTGCTCCGCATCGACAACAAAATAGCGTCCGCCAACCTGGTGCAGTTGTTCCAGAAACCCTCTTCGAACCAATTTGAAATACTCGATCCCTCGCTTTTCAAGTCGATCAGGTCCTCGTTGAATGCGTTGGAATGCGACGTCCGGATCGATGTCTAAAACGATAGTCACGTTCGGCGACAGCCCAGCTGTTGCACATCTTCCAACGGACCAAAGGTCATCAACATTCAGTCCGCCCGCCACCCCCTGATAGACCACGTTGGCCAACAAATACCTGTCGCAAATCGCGGTAGCACCGGATGCGAGTGCCGGCTGAAGTTGTTCTGCCACGAGTTGCGCTCGCGCAGCCATATACAAGAGCATCTCGGCAGTATTGGCAAGCGGTATGTCTTCTCGGTGCAGCAGGATCTCACGTACCGCTTCCCCAAGTGCAGTTGATCCAGGATCGCGGAAGCACTTGACAGTCGCTCCTTTGGATTCAAGATGAGTTCGCAACAAATCGATTTGAGTCGATTTGCCCGCACCGTCGATACCATCGAGTGAAATAAACATTACAGGGCAAACGCATCCGCATCTTCTTTGGGGGCCGCTTGGTAGCCGTGGGGCTCCATCGAACATCCTGCACGCCCTTGGCTAAGTGATCGAATCGCGCTAGAGTAGCCAAAAAGTTCTTTGAGCGGCGCCAGTGCGGTGATGGAGGACGTGGCTCCACGCGCTTCGGATCGCTCAATCAGCCCGCGGCGTTGTTGCAGGTCGCCAACAATCTCCCCCATGTAATCTGGAGGTGTCGTGATTTCCATCTTCATCACTGGCTCTAGCAGCGTGGGCACACCGGCTTTTAGCCCTTCATCAAAAGCATCATTGGCCGCGATCTTAAAAGCAACTTCGTCGGACCCTACTTCTGCAATATCGCCCCCTAGAATGCTAATGCGCATACCGGTCAAAGGGAACGAGCCGATAAGACCACCACCTTCGGAACGATTGCGAAGCTCGTCCAAAGCCGCTTGTCGCAGATTTTCGGGAAGCATTTTTTCGATGGGGGTCCTATCAAGTATGATGACCTTGGCGGAGACATCCTCCATTGGTTCAAATCGCACCTTCAGTCTGGCGAACAACTGTTGCGAACCCACTTGTCGATTACATTCACCTGTGACCTCTGCAATATTCTTCACCGTCTCGCGGTAACTGACTCGCGGCCTGTAGAACTTAACATTCAAATGATAATCGCGGACGAGGCTATTCTTGATAACCTCCAAATGCAACTCACCCATACCGCTGATGAGTGTTTGCCCAGACTCAGGGTTCTCAATGGCATGAAAAGTCGGATCCTGCCGCTTGCGCATCTCCAATACTTCGGCCAGTTTCTTTCTCTCGGTCGCATTTTCGGGTTCGATGGCCATTGAGATCACGGACTGCGCGAACTGGATCGAAGGCAATTCGATCATATCGCGAGTATCGCACAGGGTGTCCCCAGTTATGGAGTCCCTAGGTCCAATGATGAGCGCTATGTCGCCACACTCCAAGGCGTCGATTTGACCTTGCCGTTCTCGCTTGGTAGCGTGGATCTGCCAGAGTTGTGCAACGTTTTCCTTTTTGTCGCGATTGGGATTGTAGACGCGTGAATTGGAATCCAGTTTGCCGGAATAAACACGTATCCAAAACATGTCACCTGTTTTTGCGGGTAGTACCTTGAAAACCAAGGCGCAAAACGGCTCCTTGGGGTCTGGCTTTCGCATCAGCGTTTTGTCGCGTTTCTTCGGGTCAACTCCTGCAACCGCGGGGCGATCCAAGGGACAAGGGAGATAATAAGATACGCCGTCGAGGAGTGGCTGCACGCCCGCGCCATGAAGAGCCGATCCGCAGAGCACGGGCTGAAGCTTTAATCCAATGCAAGCGTCTCGCAAAGCGCGCCGAATCATTTCGTTGGGGATCGGTTTTTCCTCCATGGCCAACTCCATCATCTCGCCGCTATGAAGATAGAGTTTTTCGAGCATTACGTTTCGCCAGTCCAGTGCATCGCTCAAAAGCTCCGAGGGAATCTCCTCGACTAGAACTGTCTTGCCTTGATCTTCTTTGTTGAATCGAAGCAGCTTCAGCTCAATCAAGTCAATAATGCCTTGGAAAGGATCATTCGTGTGACTTGGACCTTGGCCGACTGGAATCTGAATAGCGATAGGGTCTGCGTTAAGTCTTGGACCTATCTCTTCCAAAACGCGATAGAAATCAGCACCCTCGCGGTCCAGTTTATTGATAAACACGATACGTGGCACGGAATACTTGTTCGCTTGTCGCCAGACTGTTTCGCTTTGCGCTTCGACCCCTTCTCGCGCGCTAAACACGACGACCGCGCCGTCCAGCACACGCAAACAGCGTTCGACTTCTGCGGTGAAATCTACGTGTCCTGGCGTATCCAGCAAATTGACGGTACAGTCCTTCCAGCGAAACGTTACGCAGGCCGCAAAGATGGTGATCCCTCGTTGCTGTTCCTCTGGGTCGTCATCGGTTTCTGTCGTTCCGGAATCCACCGCTCCCGCTCGATGTTTGGTACCGCTCATGTACAACATCTGCTCTGTTACCGTGGTCTTACCAGCGTCGATGTGAGCAATAATGCCGATGTTTCTAATCGTCGAAAGTTCGCGGGCCATGATCTGGATATTGGAGGTTGCGGGAAATCGCCGCTATGATTCAAAACTAGCTCGAAGGAATGTAACTTCCAAATCCAATAAAGCCTAGAGAGTCGCCCCCGTTTTTTCTCGTGGCCAAAGCATGAGCATCGCAAAAAGTCCCAACAAGGGAGCAAGGCCTACCAGCGCAATTCCGAGATCAAACGAATGTGTTTTGTCAACATAGGCCCCGAAAAAACGATGAACCGGGGAAGAGGCAATCCAGCCTACAAATGCGAGAATCCCGGTTGCCTTCCCAAGGTTTATATTCGAAAGCTCTTGGGTAAAGGAATAGTAGCAAGGGAACAAACCAAGCGTCCCGGCACCGACAAGGAGCAAAACCAATAAAAGAACCCATCCTTGCGGCAAGATGGCAGCCAAACATGTGCAACAGGCCAAAAAGGAGCAAACCCCATAGGTCAGCAAACGCGCCGAATGCACTGAAAGACCGGTCCGCGTCAGCCACATGGCAGCTAGACCAGCTCCTATACATCCTACATCGGTCGCCAAATAGTACGCCGAGTTGAAATAGAGTGCAGTTGACTCGCTGTAGCCTCGACCTTGTTGTAGGAATTTTGGCAGCCAGGCACGAATTAATTGCCACGATGTATTGATCGATACAATCATGACGACCAAAGCCCAAAATCGCTGACTCACTATCAATTCAACAAACCAATTCGCACTATCCTTTTGGGCTCCTTCGGGACCTTTTTCCCTTTGGAGTGAACCGCGGGGGATCGCATAACACCATCCGATCGCCCAGAAAATGCCGACAAGGCCAACAATTTGGAACGGCAGTCTCCAGTTCTGATTGACCAACGGAACCACGGAATTCAAAGGCTCCGTCACCATCAAGGATGCTCCTTCCGTGCCGGATTTCAAAATCGTATCCGGATTGAACAGGAAAAAGACGGCGATGATCATCGGAGTGATAATCGCTCCCAACGATGCGCCGCTCTGCAATATACTGTTACCAAACGCGCGGTCCTCTTTGGTTAAAATCGTGTACGTAACAATCATTGCGCAGGGCCAATGCCCTGCTTCAAAGAAACCTAAAAGCACTCGGCATGTCAAAAGCGATTCGTAATTCCACACAAACCCTGTTGCGAAACCCACAGCCGACCAAGCCAACAAAACTGAGGGATACAGCAAGCGAACCGAAACTCGGTCTACAACAAATCCGAACACAAGCGATCCAAAAGCGAACGCAGTCCCAAACGCCCACTCGATGTTGCCGTACTCCACTTCCTTCAGTGCTAACTGTTTGGTGATACGAACCGACAGATTTGCCAGCACTTGACGATCCATGTAATTGATCATGGTCGCGAACAAAAGCAAAAGGCATACGGTCCATTGCCATCGGCTTAATGTTGCTGTTGGTAGTTTCACCACGAAAATCTTCCATTCTGATGTTGAAGCTCGATCCAACTCATGCAAGCGGTGAACACGGTCCGCACGGTAGTATAGCAATAATAGACACGGAACCTGCATTGAGTGCCGCACCCAGTTTAAGAATTGGGACAGTGTGCCACAAGGCACAGCCTTCCTGCTTCTGTATCGCAATGAATCACAGGCTGGAAGCCCATGTTACTAATGCACCTTTCCCAATCATAGCCGCTGGGAAAGTCAAGCAACTACGATCAAGAGACAGCTAGCCCGTCCACTGAGTGCTTTTCACCCCGAGTATGCAAAACGCCTCTCAATCTGAGCTCGCAAATTATTGCAATCAAGAGAATGGTTACGACCGGAAGATGCAGAAGGCTTTGGACTTCGCTTGCGACTGTCACGCCTACCGTCAGCAGTCCGAAGTAGGCAATACCTTGCTTTGTTGCCGTTGCGGAAAGACATAGAATGGGCAATAAGAGTATGCAAAGATCGTATTGGTATGTGTGGGGACTTATCAATAGGGTCGAACCGAAAAGCATCATCGCCATTTCGGGCGAACAAATCGCGTAATGTCGATCTTCGAATACGCAGTAAAGCAAATAGATCGCGAGCGGTGCGCAAATAGCCCATTTGCACCAAATCGTGAGGTGCGTTGGAACACTGTAGGCTATCGTAAGCAGGTTGCAGGACCAGTCCAACCGATACCCTGCGTTCTCGGCATAGGTCCCCACGGTACCTAGCACTCTCCCAAAGGCCATCCACGATTCGACCGGTACGACGCAAGCAGTCCCACCCCAGATAATCGCAAAACTAATCGATGCACCAACAAAGAACCGCCAGTTACCTCTTCGAAGAAGTACCAATGGAACGAGAAAGAACAAAGTCGGTTTGACTGAAAGGATTCCAAAGACCATCCCAGCAAGGTAATCGCGATGGCATTGCAGCAATCGCCAGGTGCCGCAGGCAATCAACAGCCAGATCACACTTTTCTGACCGAGAGTAATAGAAAAAAGCAACATCGGGAACAAGACCAAGCCAAGCCACAAATATCTGGACTTGTCTTGTGTGGTTGTCGTGGTTTCGTTTTGGCTATTATTGGAGCAATAGACTGTAATTTCGGTTATCAGCCTCGTGGAAAAGAAAGCCGCGGCGACCAAAACGACGAGCCAAACAACCACAGCCCAACGATAGGGAAGACATGCCAAGGGACTGAAAAGAACGTAGTGTGGCGGCGGATATACTGGAGGAAAGTACTGGTCTGTGATCCATGCAAAGCCTAGAACCGATGAGTCATACTGCCATGCTTTGAAGGTCTCTAGATCATAAAGATCTGCGACATGACCTGTGATGATCATGCGAGCTCCAGTCCACTCTTGTAGGAAATCGGCGCCGTACGCCGTCCCGGTTTCTTCCAGCTTCCATTGGTAGTTGGGCGCAAAGAACAAATAGACAAACGGAATCGAGACGAAGACCGCAATCTGCAACCAAGACGTGGAGTTGTTGGCTCTGCTTGGAGGCATCTTTAAGCCGTTTTGCTTTCGTGCTGAACGCCGCGATTGGCTGTCCGCAAATAGGCCCTTTGAATGGTCAAGCAAAGATCGA
Source organism: Pirellula sp. (assembly GCA_031374515.1). Taxonomy (GTDB): domain Bacteria; phylum Planctomycetota; class Planctomycetia; order Pirellulales; family Pirellulaceae; genus JBKCUI01. Next base: position 5,943 of record JANMGH010000021.1, read on the forward strand.
TGAGGTCCGAAAGCATCGGAAGTAATGATTCCCAGTCGGCCACCGCTTTGCGATCTGCTTCGCTGGCCAATTCCTGAATGATTCCAGCGATCGCCGGCATTCCAATCGTCTTGGCGATGTCATGCAGCGTCAAGAGTCTTGACTTCAATGCGAGTGGATTGCGTGAATCAAAACTATGTATCACTCGTTCAAGTTGATAACCGATCATGATTGCGTGTTGATTGTTCATCTCGGTGTCAAAGAATCCGGATGGACGCCAGCCCATTGGCGAATTAGCAAACTTCTCGACCAACGATGGATCGTACAATGTTCCCGCACCGAGTCGTAGTCGTTCAATTGCGGTCTCATGATTGCAGGGTGATGTTGCCAAATCGGATGTCATTGCATCGTATGCGTTCACAATGGCAAGGATGCGAGATCCTAAGTGAATATTTTCTCCGCAAGGTTCTTGGGTGCCGCCAAATGGATAGTTCTGGCAAGCCAATATTTCCAGCAGAAGCGGAGAGTGAGAGGCCGCTTTCGCAATGTCGGAACCGATACGAACATGGTTTGCGACCAACGAATCATGTTGTTGATCCAGTGAGTGAAGCAGTGCAACGGAGTTTGTATCGGAATATCCAAGCGCGCCGACATCGTGCAGCGATGCTGCGATTTCAAGAGTATAGAGATCGCCTACCGACATTAAGCCGCGAGCAAGTGCAACACACATTTCGGCGACTCGATGCGCATGCGCGGTTAGCTGTGGGGCGCGGAGCGACATGGCTGCATTGAGGGTAACTACGGAGTGGTACGATATTGGATGTTCTTCGATTTCTATCGACGACAGTTTAATAGCCTTCTTTTTCTCCGCCTCAATTGCGTCCGCTTCCATCTGAGCAGTCCAGCATCGTACGGCGTTTCTGCCACCATGCTTAGCGGCATATAACGCGCGATCGGATTGTTCGATTAAGGCCTGGAGGTTTGGAGCACCGTAAATACTGCTTGAGACACCGATACTCGCTGTAACTTTGTACGGGTCTGCTAAATATTCTTGAATGCCGGCACGGATCCGTTCGGCCATGGCAACCCCTTCTTCAACCGTTGAACGGTCCATGGTTACGCAAAACTCCTCTCCACCATAGCGAGCCAGCGTCGCACTGTTTCCGATTAGCTTGGTTACCGTTTTGACGAGTTGCTTGAGCACCGCGTCACCCGCAGCGTGTCCATGTTGGTCGTTCAATTTCTTAAAGTGATCGACGTCCATCATGATGGTGATAACACCGCGATCACCGTCGTTCCGATCTTCCCAGTTCGTCTCGATTCTTTCAAACAAAGCGCGGCGATTCAGGGCGCCGGTCAAACCGTCGCGCGAGGCAAGCTCGTGTAGTACTTCGTTCTGCCGTCGGATTTGTTCTCTGGAGTTCTCGAGTTCCGAAAGCGCATGGAGCAGATCCCGGCGTTGGGATTCCATGACCGTAATGTCCTCGAAACTAATCAATGCTCCAGAAACGCGTTCATCCCCGTCTAAGACGGGGGTCGCGTTAACTACGAAGCTGAGTTCTTTTTCGAGCCCAACGGTCAGGTGCACCTTGACTGCCGTTTTTTGGGAGTGTTCTCGCAGTGCAAACTCCCATGGCCAGTCATCATCGGTTTCTCGTCGCCACGGCAACTGACTCAAACTCTCGCCGAGTAAATCATCCGTTCCACGACCGACGCTTTTGGCAAAGGAGTCATTTACGAGGAGCATTTTTCCTAGGGAATCCAGAATGACGACGCCCCCAACTATGGTATCGAGCGTATTACGAACTCGCTTTGGGACGGCGCTCTTAGGGTCTAGTACGCTTAGCGATCGAGATAGAAAGAATGAAAAGCTTCCGAAGTTGAGAATAAACCCGACAAGCAGGACCACTCCCCACTTGATCAGTGAAGGAATCGTGCTCTGTGCGATCGGTTCAAAAGCAATCTCCAATTCAGCGATCGTCTTGTTTCCGCGATCTAGTGGAACTCGGACTTGGTTGATATTGGATGGCTCATGGGGTTGTAAGGTCCAGTGCCGGTTATGGTCCGGACTCGCATACAACACCATGCCATCCTGGCGGATTATGCTTAGGCTCTTGAGATCTGCAACCTGCAGCAACGCGGACCTGCACGACTTCTGAAGGCCGTTGTTATCCTTGTTCGTCAAATACGTCGAACAACCAACCGCCAACTGTCGGCTGATGTCTTGGCGATCTTTTTGCACTTGATTGTTCTCAAACGAGATCAATCCAGAGATACCTCCAGCCAGCATCGGTCCAAACGACATAGTCGCAAGGATGATCGCCATTTTATAGGTGATCTTGAGCCGAGGCATCAATTGGGGATCCGAAACTGAAATGGAAACGAAAGCAAAAAATCAACTTGGTGGCCAGCATTTAAAAGCGCAAGCCACGTTACTGTTGCTTAAAACAGCTACAGTGCTGGTCAAGACTTCAAGATTTCGAGCGCGAAGTTGTTTCGGCGGGTAAGCTTTGCCGATTGTAACGACTGCATCAAAGGTTTCGTTTGTAATCGAAAGGGTGCCAAAGACATGCGTCGATTCGTTCAAGTGCGGCTCGAAGTTTTATAGGCTAAACCTCCTCTGCTCATGTGTTCGATAGAGCTTCAGATTCGTACACCCATTTGCGACTCATGGAAGAGTGCTTGTGTGCGGCGCATGGAGGCTAGTTGTGGTTTTTTTTAGTCGCGATTGGAAAACGCCTGGAGTGTTGACGGCAATTATGCTGTCAGTATGCACCGGCGTTTCTAATGCGCAAAATCAAACCAATGACTACGCAGTGCCAAAGGAACTGCCAAAATTCGACGTTTCCATTGGAGTTTCAAGCGAAGAGTTCGAGAAGCTCATTGGATTTTCCACGCAGGAAAAGACGCAAGTCGTTACAGAGCACATACCGAAAAACACGTCTAAGCAAGATACACGAGCGACCGCGCAACCGCCTCCCAGCTCGGACTTGTCCTCTGCATCCAATATTTCGAATACTCTAATCAACCCGTCGCCTGTTGTTGCGAATGGGGGGGCGGATGATATACGCGTTTTGAACGGCAATTGGACTCCTTGGTGGCAAGAGTCGTGCTCCAATCCAATGCTGACCACAGACCCCACCAAAGCCCGCGCGTTCGACTTAGAGCAGCTGATCTGGCTGTCCATGGAGCACTCACCGAGAGTGCAAAGTATCCTCATTACCCCCAAAATCCAAGCGACCGATATCGACATCGCAAAAGGGGAATTCGATCGGCGTCGAATCGCAAAAACCAATTACAAGGACACATCGGATCCCGTCGGCAACACATTGACTACCGGTGGTCCCACACGCCTCAATGAACAGTTTTGGGAAAACTCCATCGGAATTCGCGATCGAAACACTTTGGGCGGTAAAACGGAGTTGTCGCAACTAATCATTGCTCGAGACAACAATTCCCTGTTCTTCAAGCCCAACAACCAAGCGGATACCAAGTTGAGCCTGAACTACACGCAACCGCTTTTGCGTGGGTCAGGGCGATATTACAACACCTCCTCGATTCGACTTGCCGGACTCAAAACAAGGGAGTCGATCGCCGAGGCGAACCAGGGCCTTCAAAATCACGCCTGGGATGTTATTTCGGCTTATTGGGAATTGGTCTTGCAAAGGTATTTGATGGAGCAATCCAAGCAGGGCCAAGAACGCTTGCGCCAAATCAAGTTACAACTCCAAAACCGACAAGGCCTCGATTTGGTACAGACGCAATTATCTCGAGCAAACGCAGCGATCTACAACCAAAAAGCTCAAATTGTCAAATTTGAGAAAGTCATTCTTGCATTGCAGGAATCGCTTCGTCGATTGGTCAATGCACCGCAGTTGGAGGCGTCGTCATGCTACGAAATTATTCCATTGACGCTGCCTACGACCGAGAAATTGATTGTCCCATTGCAGGAAGAACTTCTTTCAGCATTGGAACACCGAGGCGATCTCGTTGCGGTCCAAGAGAGAATAGAGCAAGCCATGGTTCAAAAATCGCTTGCAGTCAGCGAACTTCGAAAGCAATTGGATTTCGAAATGGAGAGTTACGTCAAAGGTCTTCGCGGCAACAATGAGGTGGGGGAAGCGTTGGTGAATCAGTTGGATACTGGGAGACCATCATTAGGCGCAGGAATTACTTACCAGAACCCGGTTGGAAATAGAGGTGCGAAGGCGAATTTGAGAAGTCGAGAGTCTGAGATTAGGAAACTGCGTTTTGACTATTCCGATGCGCTCAAAAAAGCATATGCGGATATCCAGACGTCTATCCTCAATGCGGAGGGAACTTACGAGATGACGTTGGCTGCGATCGAAAGCACACTTTCGACGCGGGACGAAGTGAATGGACACAAAGCACACTTTGAAGATTTTATGGGGGATAATCCCTCGCCGAGCAATGTACTAAATGACTTGCTGGACGCAGAAATACGATTAATCAATGCGGAAAATGCTTGGGCAACAAGACAAATTGAACATATGTTGGCACTGATGAAGATCAAATACGAGTCGGGCCTTCTGATGACGGTAACTGTCGAACCGGTCAACTAGATTCGTACTGGAGCGCGACGCACGCCAAACTTTGAACGTCACCGATCTTCTTATTTACCGCCAATAGCCTTGACCAGCATGGAGGTAAGACCGGAGGTGTAATCATTTTGGCCTTCCCATGCCCACATGTTCCGCATCAAGTCGGTAACCAATACACCCCCTAGGCCCATCAGCAGCAAAATACCGAGCAACAGTACGACATCCAAGGTTCCATAAGGTGTTTCAGGAACGCCTCGCATGGCAGCGCCCGCAGCCATTGCCCCGCCAGCCAACGCGGCATCGTCGCCAAAGCCGTCCCCGCCAAATCCACCCTGTTCATCGATCGGATCAAATCCACCTATGCCAGCACCAGCAGGAATAGAACCAAACTCAGTCGAGTCCTCCAATTCGATGACTTGCGATCCACTATCGTCATCGACTTCGATCCCGCCGCTCGAAGGGGTTAGTTGAAACTCTTCGCCTTGTTGGAAGTCGATCAAAGCTCCGCTTCCAAGTCCACTAACGCCACTTGCGGAACCAACACCTGAACCGGAGCCGCTCGCGACTTCGCCACCTAGATCCAGCCCAGAAATTCCGGTCCCCGCAAGGTCGAGTGGTTCATCCTCCAACGACAGCCCACTATCGGAAGGGCTCATTAAATTGATGCCGCTTTCGGAAGCCAGACCAACTCCAGAATCCGATCCCAACACCAAATCGTCTTCATCATCGCTGGCAAGTTCGAGGTCGGCACCTAAACCGAGACTACCGCTACTACCGGATCCTGGAACAATATTGGAATCGCTACCGAGCAAGTCCAATCCGCTTTTTTCGGGTGACACGTCCGCCCCCAAATTCAAATCGCTTCCAAGCTCGACTTCGCTCCCCGACCCCCCATCGCTTTGCAATTTAATGTCTGAGAGGGCATTCTTGCTTTCTTCCGGAGTTCCGGCCTTGCGATTAACCAGACGCACTCCGCTTCCGCTTTTAGGATCAGGGACCAAAGCGACGTCGCTGCCCATTGCCTCATTGCCGTCAGCGAGATTCAAATCGCTTCCAAGTGCCAAATCGCTCGTACCCGCGTTGTTCCCTGCCTTGCCAATCGTCGAACCGCTCTTGCTGCCCGAAGGACCAACCTGCCGTTCGGAAACAAGAATGGATGATCCACCGGCTTCTTCATCCAAAGCGTCTCCTCCAAGTTCGGACTGAACTCGTTGTATTTCCTCTGTTTTAAACTTCCAAGACTTGCCGTCTCGATACCCAAAAATCTCGCCACGCGAACGCATCTCAACAAGCTCGTCGGCAGAAATGCCAAGAATCTTTGCGGCTTCATCGAGCGATACGTAGTTTGCCATGCCGGTCGTCACTTGGAAGAGAGAACATACAAAGGGGAAATCAACGCTTCTAGACTAATCTACGCGAATCGCACATTCCAGTCACGGCTAAAGAAATCACGAAACGCGGCTTCGTGACGAAATCAACGATTGCATCGATTTCAACGAGTATTCTGGCACAAATTATTCGGTCGGAGCGGGTTTGGGACAACCGGCTAAGTCGAGAATGATTGTCTTAATTTCTAACCCAACAGTCCCAGTCGGTTCTATTTCAATCACTGCCACCCAGCCAATCCATTCCGGTGGGTCAACGGGGAAGTAATCGAACGCAAAGTTTCCAAGGCTGTAAATTATGGGTTTACCTCTGTATGTCTCGATGGTCTGGGGCACATGGGGGTGTGCTCCAATGACGGCCGTCGCCCCTGCATCGATCCATTTTTTGGAAGATTTTGCTTGGTCCGGCCGTGGAGCGGGCATGAGTTCCTCACCCCAATGCAGAAAAGGAATAACCACATCGCAGCCCAGTTTCTCTCGTGCATTTTTGACCGAATCGATGACTCCATCATCAGACAGGGGTGCGTTCCCGGCGACAACGTCCGTCGCAGCGTACTCTTTCGCGTGAAATTCGTTGAAGCCCAAGATGGCAATTTTGTGCCCCTTGATCGTAATGACAAACGGGGCTGTAGCTTCTTTTAGCGTCAGGCCCCCACCAAAAAACGGGAGTTTCTCCCGTTTCAAAACGTTCAGCATCTCCACCATTCCCTCAGGACCAAAGTCCATCGAGTGATTGTTGGCCAAGCTCACTGCATGAAAGTACTTCTTGATGAACTTAGGGGAGTCTGTTGCACCGCGAAACACGTAGGGTTTCAATTTCTGTTCGCCCCCACGGCCGAGAACACATTCCAAGTTGCCAATACAAAGGTCGACTCCTTCAAATAGGGGAGCACACGCCAGAAATGGATCCTTTCCATTAGCAACAAAGTTACCTGGCCCGCCATCCAACATAATGTCGCCCGCAAACAGAATTTTTAGACTTTCCTTAGATATTTCAATATCAGCTGCCTGAGTTGGTAATGCAAACGCGGTTAGTCCATCCAAATTGAGTTGGACAAGCACAAACAAGGTGAATAACAATTTTCGCTGGCGGTGATAGAAACAACCGAGCTTAAAATCGCAAAATTGCATGATCCATTCCCCAAATCAATCACGTTGGTTTAATGACGGCTGGATTTCCAAACTAGTTCAATCGGAGATTAAAAGAAACCAAAAAATGAGACTTTCAGATTTTACGCGTCTACTTCAAGATCGCTGTCGGGTACGCAGACGCACGGAAGTATTTCACTCGTTTGCATTTGGAATTGAGGTTCACGTGTGTAGCGGACTTTGCCACTAAGCAACTTTACGGCGCAACTACCACATGCACCCGTTCGGCAACCACTCTCCAGTTGAACACTGTTTTTTCCAGCACACGCCAGAAGACTAGCGTGGCTCGATTCAAACTTGGCATTTGCGCCAGATTGCAAGAAATGAACCCTGTGGTTTGCGAAGTTGACAACAGTCTGTGGCTTTTCCGATTGTTGAAAAAGCTCGTAACGTATTGAGGCGGATGGTACTCCAGCTGCAAGTAGATTTGTTTTGATCTGCTCTTGCCACAGTTCTGGGCCGCAAAGAAAAAAGTCCGATTCGGTCAGCGCTCCGGGATGTTGTAGCAAATCTCTTGCTTGGAATTTCCCTTCGTTGAATATTCCTTTACCCGGACGGCGAATTCCATTTGGCCAACGACTTACCCAAAAACTCATTCTTATTTGAGGGTGTTTTTTTGCGATGTCGAGGAGCGAGTCCGCAAACGGCATGTGCTCTAAGTCTCTACACTGCGTGAAAAAATTCACCTTGGTGCTACCTTGGCGTATCGATTCGATGAGCATCGGCAACATAGGTGTAATCCCAATCCCGGCGCTTGCCAGCACAACATCTCGCCCTGTTACCGGCTTAAAGTAAAAGGCACCTGAAGGCCCCTTCACTTTGAGCGTATCGCCAACCTCCTTTTCTTCATGAAGCCAACGGCTGATGCTGTTTGGATTGTTTGAGGATTTTTTTACCGAAATTCGCCAGTGGCCATCAGAGTTGTTGTCCGAAAGCGTATAGCATCGACACCCTCCCACGAAATCCAATTGTTTTTCCCGTTCCACCAATATGTGTTGGCCCGGCAATGCAGAGGGAAGAGGTTCAAGGGATTCGTTCACGAGGTAAAATGACTTCACATCTTCCGATTCCTGAACAACTTTAACAATCATCAGTTCACGCCAACTCGCCTTGCGTTTGCTCGCGGATAGCTCAACAAAAGTTTGATGAAGTCGTTCCGAGATTTCGGCGATTTCTGAGCTCGCGACAGCCCGACGATGCTTGGCAGCTCGGAGGTTTTGGATTCCGTCCGAAACAAGCCCATAGAATGCCCGCATCATCACTGCAATAAGGCATGCAACGGGAACGCAAATAGCATTTGGATTGAACATCATGAGCAGCGACAGTACTGTAACTTGGCAAGCCATCCAGGCTTTTTGCTTTTCCATTGCCTCCATGCCATCGATACGAAATCGGTTACAATACGACAGGCTGTTGATTTCAACTCGGCACTTTTCCGGGAAATTATTGCATGGGCTAGTCTTTGTTGGGACAACCTGCGATAACGGAATGAAGAGTATTTTCTGGCATTTTGAACTTCATGAAAGCGCTATGAATGACCTAACTCCACCCGATGACACTCTCAGCGTGGATGAAAAGGTTGAGCGTTGCCAATCCATAATAGGCTATCGTTTTCGCGACCCGACGATCTTATTGTCGGCGCTGACGCATTCGAGCGTTGCTTCGACGCGCGCGGAGTCGAACGAACGAATGGAGTTTTTGGGCGATTCCATCTTGGGCATGATCGTTTGCGAGCGACTTTTCCGATCCTACCCTGAATACTTGGAAGGGGAGCTCACCAAAATTAAGTCGGTGGTCGTTTCACGCCGCGTTTGCGCAAAGATCTCACGACAGCTCGGACTTGATAGTTGTCTTATCGTAGGTCGTGGAATGTTAAGAACCGGGATGCCTCGATCATTATTGAGCGATGTCTTCGAATCGGTGGTGGCAGCTATTTTTCTGGATGGCGGGGTCGAAACGGTAGGAAAGTTCATTTTGGACCATATGGAGCCTGAGATCCGGCTGGCGGCAGATGGACATAGCGGCGGGAATTATAAGTCTCTTCTGCAGCAATTGGCTCAGCGAGATCTGAAGGGAACGCCTGTTTATAGACTGGTTGACGAGTGTGGGCCCGATCACAGCAAACACTTTCAGATTGCTGCTGAAATCACCGGTCGACGTTTTGCACCAGCATGGGGGCGGAATAAAAAAGAAGCCGAACAGCGGGCAGCCGGTAATGCGCTTTCTCAAATTCGAGGTGAAGAAGCACCCTACACGACGACAATCTAGACCGGTTGCTCCATGCTATAGACATAGAACGACTACACCCCGGTCTTCCGCAACGAAATGGAATAGAGCAGTACGATCGCTCCGCTTGCCAACAGCGACCAAGGAAACCATTCCGACGGACGGAAGACCCGATCGGATCCCGTCTGCACAGGGGGTGAAAAAAGCCCCCCCGATTGTTGCTGTAATTGAGTCATCGGTTCATCCATCACACCCGCGACCAGAATTGCACTATCGATCAACAAACACTCAATCCCCATAATAATGAGGACAATGCCAATTGCGCAAAAAAAAGCTCTCCACATGGTATTTGGACGAATCAAATTCGTGCACCTATTTGAGTTGAAGATGAAAAAAGCAATGGCGAATTCCCCATCACATAGAAAGTCTTCGGCTCGCTGAAACAAATAATTAAAGCCCGACTTACGTTTTTATTTGGGCGGGAAAAATTCACAACGCATTCGGCAACTTTTGCGGACAATCGAATGAAACGGCAATCTCCATTTCCAAAGGTTTGATACTCCATTTTCAAAACACCGGTCGGCCTGCTTCGAAGAATTCAACCGGATCGACTCTTTGGCGCGGTTGCGTTGAGAATAACGAAAAGCAGCCTAGCGTGTCGGTTGTTGCTCAGCGAGTCACTGGCCAGTATACTGGTGCCACTAATGCGAAAGGGGCGCAGTCAGGCCCAATCGACTTTTAGTGGTGGTTAATTAATGAATCAGTTGTCGCCATCCTTCTCCGATTGATCGTCGAGTGCAGTAAGGATTCGAAGCGGTACTGGACGCGTCATCAGTTCATTACTTCACACCTTGCCAATTTTCCCAGCCTCCAATATCGAGAAGACACAATGTCAAGACCAACCCGCCGTCAGTTTATTCAGAACACTTCGGCCGTTAGCGCCGCAGGCTATTTTGTTTCAGCAGGAGCAACTACTTCGCTCAGCCGATCCGCTAACCAGAAGTTAAACGTTGCATGTATCGGGGTTGGAGGAAAGGGAGGCAGCGACTCCAACAACGCAGCTAAGTTTGGAAATGTAATCGCAATTTGCGACGTCGATCGAAACACGTTGGACGGTAAAGCGAATTCACCGGAGTTCAAAAACGCTGAGAAGTTTACAGACTTCCGCGAACTTTTTGCCAAGTATGGCAAGAACCTCGATATCGTGACTGTCAGCACACCCGATCACATGCATGGCCCCGTTACGCTAGCCGCAATGCGACTTGGTGCAAGCTGCTACACGCAAAAGCCACTCACACGCACTATTTATGAAGCGAGGTTGATGGCCAAAGTGGCCCAAGAAACCGGTGTTTGCACGCAGATGGGTAACCAAGGGACCGCGCTCGATTCTTCACGTGAGGCAATTGCTCAACTGAAGTCGGGGGTACTTGGGACGCTCAAGGAAGTTTATGCTTGGTCAAATCGCCCAGTCTGGGCGCAAGGGCCCGGCCGTCGCATGAACATGGCTAAGTTTGCCGCCGATGCCATGAAAGAGGATGCAACCGAAGGTCCAAAGATTATCGGAGACAAGCACAAAGACATTCTTCGTACACTCGAGCGCTTGGATTGGAAGAGTTGGATTGGCGTTGCAGAGGATCGAGACTATTGGCCCGGCTTGTATCATAGCTTCCAATTCCGAGGCTGGTGGGATTTCGGGACAGGTGCACTAGGTGATATGGCCTGTCACCAGTTGACTGTGCCGTTCGCTTCCTGCGGATTGCGAGATCCAATCTCGGTAGTTGCAAAGACTAGCGGCCACGATTTCGATAGCTTCCCAGCAAGTTCGATCATCAAATTTGAATTCCCCGAAACGAAAGAACGGCCAGCAATTCCATTCTGGTGGTACGATCGAAAAGGCAACAAGCCACCGGCAGCTGTGTTCGAAAAATGGGGTATCAACAAGGTTGCTGATAGTGGCGTTCTCATCGTTGGTGAAAAGGGCGCGTTCTACAGTTCTGATGACTATTGCGGCAAGTACGAGCTGAAGGGTGTCGAAAAAGTGAATGTTGATTTCGAACGTGCGGAAAACAAAGGCGACAACGATACCAACAACATGTACGAATTGTTCCGCGCCAAATCGGCTAATGACCCAAAGATATGCAAATCCAACTTTATCGATCGCGCTGGTCCGTTGACCGAGACCATTCTGCTAGGAAATCTCGCAGTATGGGCCGCAGCGAAGGGTGGCGCAAACGGTGAAATGGGAGAATGGGGTGAAAAGGTTGAGTGGGATGCCAAGAACTTGGTCGTTACCAACCTGGCCTCACTCAAGACCCCTCGTGTCGCAGATCTGATCAAGCCAAAGTACCGAGACGGTTATCGAATGGATTAAAGATAGTCGATCTCACTGGATCAGCTATCATGTTTAGCAGTCAGTCGGCAGGGGAGTAGTTCACTACTCCCCTGCCTTTTTCTCATGGAGCGAGTCGCTCCTGCGCGTGTTGTTATCGACTAAAGGATAAACGTGATGAACTGTCGACGAATGTGGCTTGATACCTGCCAAGTTTTTTTGGCAGCCGGTGTTATATGCGTTAGCGTTAATGTTTCGAATGCTTTTCAAGTTGTAAACGCTACTCAGGCGATCGCAACTCCTGCCTCCGCAAAAAGCGAAGACTTGAACGCTGCAAAGATGCGAATGGAAGCGCTCGGCCCAACTGCAAAACTCACAATTGTTGAAGGAAAGCTAACTGAGATCGCAATCCAGGACGGCTCGCTTCTGACGGGCGATGACCTCGCACTGTTCGGGCGATTAACCGATTTGCAAAAACTGCAGATACTTAATTGTCGTTCACTCAACAATGAAATGGTATCGAAATTGCAAGGGCTCAAAGAACTTACAAGCCTCGCGTTGACCAACACGGTTATTGACGATGCTGCTGTCGACATGATTGTAAAGTCGTTTCCGAAACTGACGGTGCTAGACCTGTCGTCCAATGCAAATATGTCGAGCCAAGTGCTTAAAGCGATCTCCGAATTGAAAGGACTACAGCAATTATCGTTGGTTCAGAATCGATTTAACGAGCTTAGTACTCGCCGCTTGGCCAAACTTCAGGACCTGCGGGTTCTCGATCTTCGTGGCAACATGGAAGCGGGGGACATGACTCTCGAAGTCGTCGCGAATTTGCCAAAACTCAAAGCACTCAAGCATAGGAGCACAGCGGTTTCAGACTTTGGGATGGAACATTTATCACGCAATTCAACGCTCGAAAATTTGCTGATTCAGGACTTTGCGATTACCGATCAATCGGGAGCGCATTTAGCAAAGCTTCAAAAACTGGCGCAGCTTGAGATTTTCCGGTGCCAGGGATTTGGCAGCGAAGGGGTACTTGCTTTAAAGGGATTGAATTTACAACGGTTGACGCTCCGCGATTTGCCAACCGTCGACGATTCGGCGATGGAAGTCTTAAAGGAGTTACCTAAGCTGCGCCGGTTCTACTTGCATGAAATCAGCGGCATAAGCGATAACGGTCTAAAGAATATTGGTGCACTACAAGCTCTCGAACTACTCGACATTTGGAGCATTCCACAGATGACAGACGCTACCCTGGATGTCATCGCAACTCTGCCGAATCTAAAAGAGTTGACTGTTCGATCGACTGCGGTTTCTGATGCGGCGATTGAGAAGTTGCTGGCTATGCCAAAGCTTCAAACGCTGACCTTTAAGGAAAATGGGTTGGTAACCGAAGCTGGGCTCAAAAAGCTGTCGAGCAAGAAATGGACGAAATTAGACACGGGATCAGGAGGCAGCAACTCCGAAGAATAGAGCATCTGTCTCTGTGGTCATCCATTCCCCTTCGCGTCCATTACTTCCCATTTGGCGGATATGAGGTTTCGGGTGCTGAACGCAAATTCGCTTAACCAGCAGTGGTTGAAGTGGGTTTCAAGATCGACAATTGGGCGAGCGAGCCATTGCGCGTTGCGATGACGTGAACATGCATTTGATTTAGGCCGCTTTTCTATGTGTTTCCGAATCAGCCACTCGAATCCAATTCGCACAGTTCAAATACTGATCATTCATTGTTCCTGGAAGGAACCAACTCATTGGAGCGTAAACGGTGCGATCTAAGCGTTCGCTCAGGTAGGCGCCCCACCAACTAAAGGTACTGTTGGCTATTACCATGCAATCCGCAGCTGTCATCAGCCACAGATCCTCGTGCGCTGTGACGCTTTTGGTATGGTCAACAAAGTGAATCGGACATGGAAGTTTCAAATTCTCTCGACACCAAGCGATATCATTCGAAAAAACATAGACTTCACTTTCAGGTCGTTTTTCCAACTGCATTCGCACGCAGTCTTGATAATAGCGCATGCCAAGATTCCGAACCGCCATCGGTTGAGTCGTGATGTAGTCGCCGCGCCGGAAGTGAATCGCGATGCTTGCCGAATCGAGCATGCGTTCGCGAATTTCCTGTGTTTGATGACTTAGTCGACCCGCGGGACGAAACTGATTTTGGACGCTTTCGATCACGTCCCGGAAGAATCGATCGCTCTGCCAATAGCCGACTAAATAGCTATTGTCGCTCGCCGACATGTACTTCTCTGAAAAGCCAAAAGGCCGCTCGCGAAGTCGCCGAAATTGATTTCCGCCTAGCTTAAAAACGCTGAGCAGTGAACGATTGCCATCACGGTACTTACTCGGTACTCGTTTTCGCTCGTCGGCGCGAAGTTCGCGAGCACCGATGGAAAAGCGATCGAGCATGTACCCGTGGTCTGGTTTGCTTGTGTATGAAGAAAGATCAAGGACTAGTTCGGTACCATGACGCGACGCCAATTGAGTTCCAAACGCATATTGGAATAGCTGATTCCCAAGCCCACCTTGAATTCGAGCGACGATCATGAAAAAGTCTCCTAAAACGATACATGGCAGCAATACCCCCAGCCGCGTTTTTTAGTATCGTTTTTTCAGGTTGCTCCAATTCAACGTATCGTCAAACTTTGCCTAAATTTCCTGGTGCAGGATAGCGATTCGAATGGAATCACATTGTTGAGAATATTTGTTTACACGGCGATAGACGTTATGACCCAGTGCCAGGCCTCTACGATCTCCTGCTTACCGAACTTCCGATCTCAATGCGGTTCAAACGTAGGCTAGCAACTAACGACGATCCTTGCCAAGAAGTGAACCGCTGTAGATGCTAGATGCTGCAGGCTTAGGGACTGCCATTGGTGTTGGTCGCACATCGAAAGGAATCGAGTATTTGCTAAACCATTTGAGCCTGGACTTTTCATCTCCTTCATTCAGCTCTGGGATTACTTTTTGGCTGACAAGGTCGAAGAGAATTCGAGGTGTTTGGGTGACGCCGAATTGCGTTCGAGTTACTTGGGACGTCGCGCCGAATCGGGTTGCGATGTCTTGAATGGACTGATCGTAAACAAACCGATTGCGTTGGTCGACTTTTCCAAGTTCATTGAAGCTTCCAATGGTTACGATACTCTGAGTGCGATCATGGAATTGGTACGCTTCGTAGCCAGCGCGACGTAACGCCTTAGCAGCTAATCCGGCCCTTTCGGCAGCGATCTCGAGTTGCGACACACCGTTGTTCGCGTTTGCCTGCTGTCCATTGGCGCCGCCCCAACTCCCAACACTGCGGTCTTCGCCGCTAAACACAGCCACGCGGACAGTAAACTTTCCTGGGCAGCTCAACAGGTTAAACTCCGCGTGCTCTTTTTCCTCATTGAGCTTCTTGACGAATTTATCCACTTCGGGTGTCTTGTAAAAATCCTCCGGCAACATGGGATTTCGAGTTGTAAATGCGCTCGACATCGGTCCTAGCTTTTCGGCTCCTCCGTTTTTCTTTCTCATGAATTCGCGCCAAACGCTTACCGGGACGGTACTGTTTTTATCAAAGTCCTTTAGATCGGCCCCTTCGGTCGCGAGCGACTTGGGTGTAATCTTCTTGATGATCGCTAACGCATCCATCATTGCTGGACTGTCAACAGAATCAAAGTCGCCAACGAGGACAGCATATCCATCAACAATTTTCTTGTCTCGGTTCTTCAGCCTGCGATTGTTCCCATTGGGATCGATTCCAGCACCAAGTACAGGTTGGGTGTAGTCCAGTTTTTTGCCCATGCAGTAGGCTTGAAGTTTGAAGTCTCGCTTCAGTTCCAGTGCGAGCTGTTCCGCATTTGTCTTTGCGTCATAGCCATCAAAGGACATAGCAAAAACCAACCAAGGCCCATGTTCGGGCTTGAGCTCGTATTTGATGGGCGACGGATTCTTTGTTATCTCATCGGCCGAAGCTGGTACTGAGCCGATTCCTGTCAGTAAGGCCCCAAGAATCAACGCAACACAACGATGCGAAAATGGAACAACGCTCGGAAATTCAAATTGGAACTTCATACACTTCATCCCTGCGTACAGTTGTTTGGTTTCGGACTCAATCGTTTTGGTTTCGTCTTGGACAGTCGGCCCGCTTCATGACAATGATCACCATCGATTTATCATTTTCCTGGGGATGAAGACTAGAGCAGTTTCAATGCAACCTTTAAAAGGGTACACTCTGAACTCAGTTTGGGGCGGCAATTTAGAGGAGATGGGGGCTTAGGAGAATGCATGCAAAGGATTCTTAGTTAATGTCAAGTGGTCTTCTTTTGCTTCTGGATGACATTGCGTCCATCTTGGACGATGTTGCTACACTCACCAAAGTCTCGATAGAAAAGACGGCTGGAGTCCTCGGCGACGACTTGGCATTGAATGCACATCAGGTATCAGGCGTTCAACCGAATCGGGAATTACCGATCGTTTGGTCCGTCGCAATAGGGTCTCTCAAGAACAAAGCGATACTGATACCAGGTGCAATCGGGTTTAGTGTGGTGGCGCCGTGGGCTATTTCACCTTTGATGATTGTTGGTGGCTCGTTCCTGTGTTTTGAAGGTTGTGAAAAGATTGCGCACAAGTTCCTGCATTCGAAACAGGAAGACCAAGCGCATCAAGCACAACATTTGGAGATTCTCACGACCGATGAAATTGATGTGGCAGCGGCGGAAGCTCAAAAAATTCAAGGCGCGATTCGAACCGACTTCATTCTGTCTGCCGAGATCATAGTCATCGCGTTAGATATTGTGGAAAAATCGACATTCTCGATACGGCTCGCGGTGTTGGTTGGCGTTGGCGTCCTGATGACCATTGGCGTTTATGGTTTGGTTGCGGTCATTGTGAAATTAGACGATCTGGGTTTGCATTTGACGAGCAAGCAAAGCGTGGCGGCACAAAGGACCGGACGCTTTATCCTTCGGGCGGCGCCCTGGCTGATGAAATTCCTGTCGGTTGCCGGTACTATCGCAATGTTCCTGGTCGGCGGCGGCATCCTTGTGCATAAGATTGCATTCTTGCAACATTATGTGGAAAGTGTTTCACACTTTGCCGGCAGAGTACCCGTCGTTGGCTGGCTGGCGGAGAACTTGACTGGCATGCTTCTCAACACACTGGTCGGACTTGCCGTTGGATCACTTGTCCTCTTGGCGGTTACACTCTGGAAACGGTTTGTAAAATAGATCCACTGCTTTTCGTGAAGTCGAAACCAAAGAAGAGCTTCCCGTTCGCAGTGCGTTGGAATCAATGATAACCAGGGGAAACGCTACTCGGACGCAATTGGTGACGGGTCTATTTCGCAAACGCTTCTGGTCGAGTTTTGAATAATCAGGCCTCTGAAACAAGTCACCTAGCCGGATTTCTTGGTAAACTTGTGAGATCATTTATTCACGCCCCTCACCTTGTCGGTTGCTCATGGCAGAGAGTTCTAAGATCAATTCATCAAAACCGTCTTCAGCCTTGTTATCCGCTGAAACGATGGCCAAATTGGAACGCATGGAACTCGTCAGCCGCAAGATATTTCGCGGCCGAATGAAGGGTGAGCGCCGTAGCAAACGAAAGGGTCAAAGCGTCGAGTTCGCGGACTTCAAGAACTACGTCAATGGAGATGATCTTCGATTCATCGATTGGAACCTTTTTGCGAGAATGGATCGACTCTATCTCAAAATCTTTCTCGAAGAAGAGGACCTGCATTTCTACACCCTAATCGACGATTCGATGTCCATGGATTTTGGCGAGCCGAGCAAGTTTTTTGTTGCCAAACAAATTGCGGCGAGTCTTGCCTATATCGGTTTGTGTCGCGGTGACCGCGTATCGGTATCCAGTTTCGAAACGTCCTCGAATCCTAATGTGATTCGAGGCAAAGCGTCAACGCATCGATTGCTTGGGCATTTGGATGCCCTCCATTGCGTGACATCGGAGACGACTATGGCCGAATCGATTAAACGATTCTGTGTTAAGAACACCGGGAAAGGAATAGTGGTCGTAATTTCAGATTTAATGAGCAAAACCGGATACGAGTCGGCCTTGCGAATGTTAGTGGCGCGAGAGATGGACATTTTCCTCATTCACTTACTAAGCCCTGAGGAGTTGTCCCCCGGCGCGCAAGGCGATTTGAAGTTGGTGGACTGTGAGGATGGCGATCAACGCGAAGTTTCGATCTCTGCTGGACTTCTCAATCGATATCAGCAGACGCTTGCAGCTTTTATTGAACAGGCTAAATCGTATTGCAATAAACGCTCAATCTCTTATGTGCCAGCTCGCAGTGATCAGGCAGCTGATGTTCTCGTCAACGAATACCTGCGAAGCAAAGGACTCGTTCGATGAACTGGATAAGCGCACTTGGACCTTTGCAATGGATGTTGTTGCTGGTCGTCCCGCCAGCGGTGCTCAGCCTCTACTTCTTGAAATTGAAACGTCGCGAATTAGCGGTGCCTAGCACGCTGCTTTGGCGAAAGACACTGGAAGACGTCCATGTGAACAGCATTTGGCAGAGATTGCGAAAGAACTTGCTTCTCTATTTGCAACTTCTGTTCTTAGCACTATTAATTTTGGCTTGCCTACGGCCTGGATGGAGCGGCCAGAACAGGATCGGCGAGCGCCGAATTTATATCATAGACAATTCGGCCAGCATGCAAGCAACGGACGTTTCGCCGTCAAGATTGGAGGTGGCGAAAAAGAAAGTTCGTGAATTGCTGGCTGAAACCTCTTCCGATGATGTTGGAATGGTCATCGCGTTTTCCGATCGCGCCGATGTGCGACAAGGCTTTACCAAAGACCGAAATCGACTGTTCAAGGCGGTCGAATCGATTCTGCCGACATCGCGAGGAACCGATGTGAGCGAAGCGTTGAGGGCCGCCGCTGGGCTAGCCAATCCGGGCCGTTCTAGCTTCGACAATCTTAGCGATATCATGGTGGCGGACGCAATTCCAGCAACCGTCTATTTACTTAGCGATGGTGCATTCGGTGACCTCGGCGACCTTGACCTTGGCAAACTGAAGATCGAATATATCCCGATTGGCGAAGAAAAAACAAACAATTTAGGCATCCTCAGTTTTGCCGTACAACGCAATGAAGACAAAACGGCTAAGTTGGAAGCGTTTGCTCGCATAACGAACAGAGGAGACCAGAAAGTGGACTTCACTGCATCCCTCGAATTTGACGGTAAACTTCTCGATGCCTCGGCTGGCACTGTTGAACCCGGACAAGAAACCGGAATCCTCTTTGAATTGACCGATGCTCAAGAGGGGCAGCTGAAACTGGTCCTGGACTACGAGGATGCGCTTCAGGTCGACAACGTTGCATACGCAGCCGTCCGCCCAAATAAACAGATGAGTGTCTTGCTGGTTACACCTGGAAATAATGCTCTGGAAACAGCCCTGCAGACCACACGAGTTCAGCAACTTGCTTCCGTTCAGATAGAATCCCCCGCGTTTTTGTCCGATCCAAAGTATCAAGGCTCTTCGTTGGATTCGAGCTACGATCTCATCATCTTTGATCAGTGCGCACCAGTGCAAATGCCCAACAGCAACACGCTCTTTATAGGTAGCCAACCACCGCAATCCGCTGAACCGACCAATTCGGCGAGTGTAGACAATTGGAAATTTGGACAGCTACAAGGGCCAGCGATTATTTTGGACGTCAACCGCACTAATTCCATTTCGCAGTATTTGGAAATGGGGGCCGTTTATATTGCCGAAGCCCGAACCATTCAGCCTGGCGAATCCGGAACGGTCTTGATGACCAGCGACATAGGGCCTGTTTTCGCAGTCGCGCCGCGTGGCGCATTTCAAGATGCGGTTCTCGGTTTTTCCATCGTCCAAGCGACATCGGATGGAGTCGGCGTAAATACCAATTGGGGAAACAGACGCAGCTTTCCAGTATTCGTTTATTCCGCAATCGAATACTTAGGGGGGGGCATAACAGAGTCCTCGTCACCTTCGGTCCAACCTGGATGGCCAATCGGCTTATTACTATCCAATCGATTTAAGGAATTCCGGGTCGTGGCTCCAGACGGGCAGGCGACAGAACTGACGCGTGGCGACGAAAGCCGCTATACGTATACAAAAACGGACGCACTAGGGATCTATCAAGTTTTCGCTAATGGTGCCGATGGTGTTGAGTCGCCTGTTGAGTTGTTCTGCGTCAATCTTTTTTCGAGTCGCGAAAGTGACCTCAACGTTGCCCAGACGATCAAAATGGGATACGAAAAAGTCGCGGCATCCAGGGCGAGTGTTGTGGCTCGAAAAGAAACGTGGCGATGGCTTTTGCTATTGGGATTAGCGTTGTTGGTTGTAGAGTGGGTCGTGTTCAACCGTCGTGTTTTTATCTGATCGAGTCGGTGAAATGTTTTGGCGAAACAGCCGCAGAAGTTCAGTTGCTTTGCTCGTTTTTTGGTTTTGCGTCGGCTGCCAACATGCCGTAAAAAAAGGAGCGGAAGCGACGAATCCAAAGATGGATTCGTCGACGGAAGCGTCGCTCTCACCGAGTGGAGATGTTCTTTCGTTGTCGCTCAACATCGATGTTTCTGGCTTTATAGATGACGAGGGTGTATGCCGTATTGCCGTTTATCTCGGGCAAGAGCATTTTAACGATCCTGAATTTGCGATCGCAAAAGAGTCGGTTAATATCCATGGATTGAGTGCATCATTACAAGTTGAACTTCAAATCACTGTTTCGCAACAAGATAAAAACAAGCGTCTTTTGGCCGTCAGCGCTTATCATGACCAAAATGGCAATGGGCGATTGGACAAGAATTCGTTTGGTATGCCAACCGAGCGTTATGGTTTTTCTAACAACCCGAAACGCGGCTTTGGACCGCCAAAATTTATGGAAACTGCATTGGAACTGAATTCAGAGCCTGTTCCTGAAGTCCATATCGTGATCAAGTAAACATCTGTAAGTCATTCGAAAAGCAGACGTATCTCCCCCATTTTCTTCGATCTAAAACATAGAAATCAGCATGAACGCAAACGTCGGATCGAGATTGAGCTTGCAAGCAGCCATTCTCCCTGATGCGATCGCCATCGCTTCTCCAGTTGGCTCGCATAGACAACGCGATCATCGCCGTTACGAGACAATCTCGATGTTGGATTTGGAGCGGCGTTCGTCATCGATTGCTGCCGGTTTGCAGGCAATGGGGATCGGGCCTGGAAAGCGCATTGGGCTTTTGGTTCGTTTTGGCGAGGACTTTATCGCGTTGGTCTTCGCAGTTCTAAAAACGGGCGCAACGCTCGTCTTAATCGATCCCGGCATGGGCCGCAAAAACCTGATCGATTGCCTGGCTGCAACACAACCAAATGGCTTTATCGCTCTTCCGATTGTGCATGCCATTTTGCGTTTTTATAAGCCCCGATTCCCAAACGCGAAAATGAATGTTACGGCCGGACGATGGCTGCCGAGCCTTCCAACCATAACCGTTTCTCACTTGGAGAAATACGCACCTAGTGACCTGCGGATTCCGAATACGTTGGCGGATGATCCCGCTGCAATCATTTTCACGACCGGCAGTACTGGGCCGCCCAAGGGGGTGCTTTACACGCACGGCACCTTCAACGCGCAAATCGACCAAGTTTCCAGCCACTACGCAATCCAACCGGGCGGCAAGGACTTGAGCTGCTTTCCACTGTTCGGACTTTTTAATGCGGTGATGGGAACAACCACCATTTTGCCGGATATGAATCCGATTCGACCCGCCGATGTCGATCCTTTGCGATTGCTCGATGCAATAGATCAATGGCAAATCAATCAGTCCTTTGGGTCGCCTGCTCTTTGGACTAAAGTGGGAGGCTTTTGCGCCAAGACCGGGCGTCGAATGGATTCGCTCCAGTGCGTACTCTCTGCGGGGGCACCAGTACCACCAAGAATACTGGAGCAAGTACGCAATGCGATGCGTGGAGATGGCTGCGTGTACACGCCCTATGGTGCGACCGAAGCCTTACCAATCGCCTCAATCGAGTCACGAATGGTCTTGCAAGAAACAGCGATTCAAACTCGACAAGGTGCTGGCACTTGCGTGGGAACTCGGTTTTCCGGGATACAGTGGAAGATCATTGGCATTCAAGACAAACCGATCGCAAGTCTTCACGAGGTAGAATGCCTGCCGACAAATCAAATCGGAGAACTGATGGTTCACGGTGCTGTCGTTTCCAAGCAATATGTTACACGCGAGGACCAGAACGCAATCCACAAGGTTTGGGATGGAGAGAATGTCTGGCACCGCATGGGGGATATCGGCTACCTCGACGATCAAGATCGATTTTGGTTTTGCGGCCGAAAATCGCATCGAGTGATTTCCAATCATCGGGTAATGTTTACTGAGACCATCGAAGCCATCGTCAATACAGATCCGGAAGTCTATCGTTCGGCACTTGTTGGTACCGGAGATAGGTTTTCGCAGGACCCTATGGTCATCCTAGAGCGATGGCCAAAGAACATGCACGAACGGAAAATCAATGACACAGAATTAACGAAATCGATCCTCCAAAAACTACAGAATAATCCTCGAAGCTGTGAGGTTCATCGCGCTGTCGTCTATCCTGGAAAATTGCCTACCGATATTCGTCATAACTCCAAAATTTTTCGCGAGCAACTCACCGATTGGGCAAACAAGACATTCCCTAGCCAGTAGGCGTCATGAAGCAGCTTTCCCAATTTTTATTGTATTTCTGGCCACTCCCCAACACGCTCTTGGGACTCGCTTTAGGGAGTTTGCCGTTTTTGGGAAAACGGGAGTTCATCCTGCGACGCGGAACAATCGGTGTTTGCGGTCCAGGAATGAAGCGTCTACTGACACTAGCCCCTGTTTCAGGTGGGGCTATCGCAATTACCTTTGGGCATGTCATTTTGGCCGCAGACAAAAGCAGCTTCGACGCTACAT
Source organism: Pirellula sp. (assembly GCA_031374515.1). Classification (GTDB taxonomy): domain Bacteria; phylum Planctomycetota; class Planctomycetia; order Pirellulales; family Pirellulaceae; genus JBKCUI01. The sequence goes on from JANMGH010000021.1 coordinate 28,476, forward strand.
TCGAACATGAGTGGATTCATGTCAAACAGTATCTTTGGTGGGGTCCATTCTTCATCCCTGCCTATCTGATGAACAGCATTTGGCATTGGTTGCGGGGAAATGATATCTACATCGATAATGACTTCGAAAAACAGGCGCGGAGGTGCAGCGGCCGTTGAATAATTCGATGGGCACTCGAAATCAGAAATAACCCACCCAACAGAGGTTAACGGTTTTGCGGAATAGAGTGATTTAGCTACCCGCAGGCTTGGAATGTCTATTTGCAGAGTGAAAAACAATGTTCTTGGACCTGAGGGCGGGCCGAACATGACGTAGTAGTTTAAGAGCAAGGCAGATGGCTTCCGACCAATCAACATTCCGAGACTCTCGAAGATGTATCATTTTTTCGCAAAGAGGCTTAAGAGTTTCCTCCTCGAGGATGATGGCCCAACCGCGGTGGAATACGCTGTGATGGTAGCTCTGATTGTTGGATTTTGCTTAGCCGCAGTTGGACAGATGGCGACGGCGACGAAGAGTTCATTTGATTCCTCTGGAACAAGCATCAACAGCGCCATGTCCCCTTGAGTTTAAGTTAGTCGCTTGATGTAGTGATTGTCTCCGAGGCTTGCGGCATGTCGAACATAGCCCCACCGGTTCATTAGTCGTTCGCTTGCTCGTGCTGTGACTGTTTGGCAGACAATCGCTTTGGCATTTCTTAAATGGGCAATTTCATCCATGACCAAGACCGCCCGTAGGAGGGTCTTGTATTGCGTGTTCGGACCGCTGCAAGCATAGAGAACGCTTAAGAAACCGGGCGTACGCCAGGGAAATGCATAGTATGTGCGAAGGAGGTCATCAGGCAACGTTCGAATGTAGCTATCCTGAATGGACTCCCACTCAGAACCGACCTTAGGCCACCATCTTGGACGAATACGGATCAGTTTTCCATCAGAGATTTCCAGCTCGCCGTAACTCCAAGCGCGAATCTGTTTTTCGTTGCCATCAATGGTGGTTGCAAAGCCCAGGCCAAGGCTAGCGATGCGTACTCTAGAGAGGAGCGATGCAACGTTGCACATCACAAAGCTCAGTAGGTGAAGGGGTGAGAAACCTCACCCCGAAGTGAATCTGCCTATGCAGCGGCCAAAGATGCTTTTTTGATCAAACTGCTCAGTCGGCTCTTTGTTCTCGATGCTTTGTTTACATGGATGATCTTTTTTGCAGCAGATTGGTCGAGCATTTTGCAAAATGCTGAATACTGCGTCTTCGCTTCGTCGAAATTCTTTGCGTCTACCGCTTCGCGAAGTTTCTTCAATGCGGTTTTGAGCTGCGATTTTGCAGAACGATTGCGTGCTCGGCGCTCGAGGGACTGGCGATGGCGCTTTTTGGCACTCTTAATATTTGGCACTTCACGACTCCTGAATGCGGTTTAAATACAATTATCCCAGGTACTAGAGGGAGATATGATGCCAAGAATTCCAATTTTTGTCTAGTGCTTGAACCAACCTTAACGCAATCAATTGGGACTTGCAGAACCAATTTGAAAGCAATACCAGGAATCCGACGCCCCATTTGAGGTGCGAGTGTAAAGCCGATCACCAGAAAATGCCGGTAGAGCACGGTACCGCCCCATTGGAAGTTTGGAACTCCATAGAGGCTGGAACTTGGTTGCCGAGCTATCAATAGCCCATATTTCGCCTCCAATGCCTACGATTAGCAACCTTTCACGGACTCCGATTGTGTGGCAAATAGGCATTTCGGGATGCTCCCAAAGAAGTTTTCCATCCTTCTCACTCAAGCACTTATACGAACCTCCACCCGCATCCTCGCGTCCATCTGAGCCGAAGATTTTTCCCGCGATGATCACCGGTGTGCAGTATTGACTGCTGATCTCTGTCCCTTGGTGCAAGATCTGGATGTCTGCTTGAGCAGGTCGAGCAATCAACGAACCAATGCCATAGCTAGAGGTAATAAAAAGGTTCCCATCGGAATTCAAAATGGGGGTTGCTGCATTGACGGTTGGTCCGCGTTGTCCAAAAGGGAAAGACCAAAGCATTTGGCCTGTCCCTAAATCCAGGCCCAAGGTCTTTAGCTTCCCTGGTACAACGACAATTGGATTTTTTATTTTTGAATCGGGCGTAGGTGCCAAAATTATCGGGGAAGCGTAACTCGCTTCGGACGGCAACGAAGTCCATTGCGATTTTCCATCGCGAAGAGAAACGGACACCACACCCGTCTTTTTTCCACCGACATTGACAATGACCTGCTCGCCTACGACTAGCGGTGTACTGCCTGCACCAAAGTAACCGTCATCCGCCTCGTACTCTTTTCTCAGCGCTCTGGTCCATTGAACGGAGCCGTCTTTGCGTGATAGCAGTGTTAAGTCCCCTGCAGCGGAATAAACTAAGACCGATTGATTCAAAATAGTAGGCATTGAGCGGGGACCTTTGTCGGAATCTACCCCTCCGCGATAATTCGCCTTGAGTTCACGCCGCCAAACTTCTTGGCCGGACTCCGCATTCAAAAGCCTGACCCGATCAGTGTCGCCAACACGTTCAAACAAAACTAAGTCGTTGCCAGCAACTGCTGGCCCAGAATATCCTTGGCCTGCGTCCAATTTCCAAATCTGTTTTGGTGGTCCGCTCAGGGATGCTGGTAACTGGCTAGTACCGTCTGCAATTCCGTTGCGGGTAGGGCCAAGCAAGGAAGGCCAATCGGCTGTTGCTACGCTCGCGAAAAAACAAATCACCAAATGGACATAAAGTAACGTTGCGATTGTTTGTCCAATGCGGCGGACACTGCAAAAATGGCTCATGGATACAACTCGAGTCAAAAATGATTTGAACGGGTCCAACGACGCAAATCCATCTACAACTTACCGCAGTAGTCAATCGCTGCAGCAATTTCCGTTTTTAAGCGCCATCGATCCACTATACGATCGATATAACCATGATCCAAAAGGAATTCGCTCGTTTGAAACCCTTCGGGCAACTCAATTTTGAGCGTTGCCTTGATCGTTCGAGGGCCAGCAAAGCCAATGAGCGCCTTGGGTTCAGCGTAGACCAAATCGCCCAAACTTGCGAAGCTTGCAGCGACGCCACCCATAGTCGGGTTTGTAAGTACGCTGACATACAAACCTTTGTTCGCATGGTAACGAGCTAGCGCAGCTGAGACCTTTGCCATCTGCATGAGCGAGAGAATCCCCTCGTGCATCCGAGCGCCCCCTCCTGATCCGCTAACGATGATCAAGGGCAAGGAAAGCTTTGTGGCCCTTTCGATCAGCCGAGTGAGTCGTTCGCCTACGACAGATCCCATGCTGCCCATGATAAACGCAGAGTCGGTAACAGCGATTGCAACGCGTCGTGCTCGAATCATTCCTGTGCCGCAAACGGCTGCATCGGTAAGCCCCGTTCTAATTTGCTCTGCTACCAATCGTTCAGCGTACTTTTTCTTGTCAGAAAAGTTCAACGGATCGGTAGGAAGTATGTGCTCGTCGCAGATTTCAAAGGTTCCGTCGTCAAGCAGCTGTGCGATGCGTTCTCGGGCGGATACATACATGTGATACTTGCACTTGGGACAAACGTTTAAATTGCGTTCAACCTCCTTTCTGTAGATCGAATCGCCACACCCGGGACACTTGATCCACAACCCCTCTGGCACGCCTCGTTTAACAGCGGTGGGGATCGAATCCGACGTTTCCGCGAGTTCTACAGTGGACATGACTCAACTTTCTTAAGAGGTTACGTAGCGAGGAATTTCCGTTTCCAAACGACCCGATGGTACCAATTGGGCTCCAATTGTATCATGCGTTTCGGAATCGATGACTTCCCAAGATCCATCGTCGCACTCGGATTTCCAAAGGTCTCCCAGATCCGTTTCCTTCAATTTGGCCGCGATTAAACTGGCCAACGGTTCAGGGATAACCACTGCGATCGTCTCATTCGAGTGCTTCTTGCACAACTTGGCAATCAGCTTCTCAACTCTCGCTTCGGCTTCCGCAACAGTTTCGCCACCGGGTGGGCAAAAGGATCTTGGATTGTCTTGCAACTGTTTGAAAAGGCGTGGCTGTTGTCGCTTCAGCTCATCAATCAATTTACCTTGCCATAAACCATGATCCAAATTGCGAAAGCAATCACAAACCTTCCATTTAGCTTTCACTTGTGCCGCAATTTCACGCGCGGTACTTTGAGCCGATTCACAGGGACCACAATATACAGTTGATATAGGCAACTTTGCTATCTCTATTGCAATGCGAAGCACTTGTTCAACCCCCGACGCAGAAAGCGGCATGTCGAGGCTGCCTTTGATTCGCTCTTGCTCGTCAAAAAGCGTCGCTCCAGGACGCACTACAACTACATTACACATAAACAATTTTTCCAAAGAGGAACCAATTCGACAGAGATGGATGCATCGCGTCAGTCTTGCATTTCACATCGCAATCGAGTCATCGCTTGGCAGTAATCTGCATGGCGAAAGATTGCGGAACCTACGACAAGTAGATCCGCTCCGCTGGCGGTGCATTGCTTCACGGTTTTTTCATTGATGCCGCCGTCTACTTCTAGAAGCAGATCGGCTCCATGTCCCTTCCTGAGATCAGAAAGTCGAGTCAATGCAATCGGATTGAATATTTGGCCTCCAAATCCCGCTTCGACACTCATAACCAATGCAACATCGCATTGGTTAACAAATGGCAAAAGGCAACTCATCTCGGTTGACGGGTTGATCGCCAATCCGGCAGCAACGCCTTGCGATCGAAGCCGAGACAATAGTTCGCTCGGCTCTCTCAATGCTTCGATATGAAACGTGATCAAATCCGCGCCCACCTCCACAAATTGTGGTGCGTACGTGACTGGGTCCGTTATCATCAGATGCACGTCGAGCAACAAATCCGTGACTTTGCGAAGCGCCGAAACGATTGGCATCCCATAACTCATGTTCGGAACAAAACTCCCGTCCATGACGTCCAGATGAAGACATTCCACCCCCGCCTCCTCCAACAATCGAACTTCCCTCTCTAAATTGGCGAAATCGCACAACAAAAGAGACGGAAGCACCGTGGGCCGAGCGCGTCGTAACGTTTCAAGGGTCTTTTCGACTCGAGAACTAGGCTCGGACATAGATAAAGCAGAAGTGAACGAATACTTGGTCTGATTAAAATGAATGCAAACCACTTTTGTGTAGCCTCTAACATAGGTACAGTCGGGTGCTTTCGACAAGAGCCAATAAACGTATCTTGCGCAGGATTCGACTTTCCACATGCCGACGGCACCCCCCCATCAGTGTGCCAAAACCGCCAGCCTAGAATACAAATGGGAAAATTGATGCACTCGATTAGTAGCCTTAAGCTGTTTCTGTACCTAGCTTTGAATGTCCTCGGGCATGCGCACGCAGGGGAGCAATCGATCGATTTTCGCAGGCAAATACAGCCTATCTTTTCCGAACACTGCAACCTGTGTCATGGTGCGGATGCAACGGCAAGACAAAGTGGGCTGCGGATTGATATCGAATCGTTTGCGTTGGCTGGGGGCGATTCTGGGTTACCGGCGATTATGCCTGGCAATTCATCCGAGAGCTTGATCATCAAGCGGATTACGTCGACGGATCCCGATTCGATCATGCCGCCACCGCACGTAAAAAATCCCCTTAACGATGCACAAACGAAGCTTATTCGTACGTGGATAGACGAAGGTGCTAAGTACGAATCGCATTGGTCGTTCGAACTTCCGAAGAAAAAAGAGCCGCCGCTCTCAACCAAAAACCCAATCGACGCTTTTGTGAGGAATCGCCTCGCTGCTTCGGGCCATTCGCCGAATCAACTTGCGCCTGTCGAAACATTGGCCAGACGGTTGCATCTTGATATTGTCGGCCTACCCCCAACTGCGGGCGAAGTTGCATCGCTTACTCCCAGATCCATTGAAGCGAGAATCGACCAACTGCTCGCAGGCGAATCGTTCGGCGAAAAATGGGCTCGTCACTGGCTTGATGTCGCTCGCTATGCCGACACCAACGGGTACGAAAAAGACATGCGAAGAGAACAATGGTCCTGGCGTGACTGGGTGATTAATGCCCTGAACAGCGATATGCCCTACGATCAATTCATCATCGAACAAATTGCAGGAGATCTGCTACCCAATGCAACGCAAGAACAAATGGTCGCGACCGGTTTCTTACGCAATAGCATGATCAACGAAGAAGGGGCAATCGTCCCGGAACAATTCCGAATGACGGAGATCTTTGACCGAGTGGATTGCGTTGGGAAAGCTGTACTCGGACTGACCACTCAGTGCGCTCAATGCCACGCTCACAAGTTTGATCCAATAAGTCATGATGAGTATTACGGCATTTTCGCATGCTTAAACAATTGCTATGAAGCGCAATCACCTGTCTATGACGCAGAGCAACGGAAAACGCTTGAACAAATTAGGCAATCGATTGCTGAAGTGGAATCTGCCCTCAAAAAAGAAATGCCAAACTGGGAAGCGGACCAAAAGCGATTTGAATCTAATGTAACTGCCAGCCAAGCGGATTGGAAAACAATTGCCTTTGATGACCTCAACAGCGTAAGCGGACTCAATCATCCGGCCCCTCAAGAGGATGGCTCTATCTTGTTGACAGGTCATACAAGCTCCGAAGTATTTATGATCGGTTCTCCGGAACTGGATGGGGTCACTGGATTTCGATTGGAGGTTTTGACGCATGGCGATTTGCCCATGCGTGGACCGGGACGCAATGCGAACGGATCTTGGCAAATCCATACCATCGACTTAAAGGTCCAAAAGCCTGAAAGCAAGGAATGGGAAAAACTAAAAATTGCAAACGTAACGGCTGACTTTTCGAACGTGGAGTCTAAAAATAAGGACGGCAAAGTGACTCATGGTCCCGTTGTACATCTATTCGACGATAAGCCGGATACGTTTTGGAGTGCGGATCGTGGCAAAGGTCGGCGAAACCAATCCTCTGTCGCAGTAGCGGCCTTTGAAAAGCCTCTTTCGATGCCAATTGGGACTCGCTTCAAAGTTGAAATCCATATGGCAGACAATGTCGGCTGCTGCCGCATGAGCCTTACCAAGTCGTTTGAGCCATCAGCTCCACAATGCGACCATGAAGCCGTTCTGTCGATGGCGATCAACGATTCAGAACGATCGTTGTCCGATCGCCATTCCATATTCACGAGTTGGCGGAAGTCCAACAAGGCGCTGGAGATTTTCAATTCCCGCATCGAATCACTCCTCGATACATGGCCGAATCATCAAACGACTGTGCTGCATTTGCGGGAGAGGGATGTGTTGAATGCGCGTCTAACCCATTTGCTTGACCGCGGACAATGGGATCAGCCAAAGCATCTAGTACCGCCACATGTACCGAAAGTCCTAAATCCATTTGCGGCTCAGCCGAACGAGCCACCGCGACTGGCGTTTGCAAAATGGCTGGTCGACCGCAGTTCTCCACTTGCAGCCAGGGTAGCGGTGAACCGAGTTTGGCAAGCCATTTTTGGAGATGGGATCGTAGAAACTTCGGAGGACTTTGGCACACGGACCCCCATCCCGGAACATATGGAGTTGTTGGACTATCTCGCAGTGGACTTCATGGAGCATGGATGGAGCCAAAAGCACCTTATCAAAACAATTCTGATGAGCGAAACTTACCAGCAAAGCTCAAATGTTCGAAAGGAGTTTTTGGCAATGGATCCAAAGAACCGTTTATTAGCACGTGGGCCTCGTTTTCGTGTGGAAGCGGAAGTAGTTCGCGATATCGCTTTATCCGTATCCGGCTTACTATCCAATAAAATGGGTGGGCCAAGTGTTATACCGCCGGTCCCACAAAATGTTCTGAACTACAACTATGTGGTCCCAAGTTACTGGACAGCAGCAACCGGCGTCGATCGGTATCGCAGAGCTATTTATCTCTTTCGGAAACGTTCTATGCCAGACCCCGTATTGTCGAATTTCGATTCACCCAACGGCGACTTCGCGTGTGCGAGACGCGTTCGATCCAATACTCCCTTGGCCGCTCTCACCGGCCTAAACGAAACCGTATTCGTGGAAGCGGCACAAGCCATGGCCTTGCGAGTACTTCGCGAAGGTGGCGAGAATGATCGTACACGAACTGAATTCGCATTCCTTTTGTGCACAGGCCGAAAGCCTATCGAGAGTGAGAGGTTGGCGATCGCGGCTCTTTTACAAGAACACAGACAACGCTTAGCAGAGGGGTGGCTTAACCCGCGCGAAATCGCAACGGGCGACGCGTCCAAGCTCCCGGACTTACCAAATGGAGTGAATCCCCAGGATGCTGCTGCCTGGACTATTGTTTCTAGAGTACTGCTAAACTGCGACGAAACCATTACTAAGAACTAATTCCATGACAAACCCTACCCATAGTTGCGAAGATCGAACAGCCGCGACCGTTCTCAAACGCCGTTGGTTTTTTGGCGAGTGCGGCATCGGGCTTGCTGGCATTGCCTCGGTATCATTTCGGCAAAATAAAGCGGAGGCGATTGGCAAAGATTTTGACGCAAACCCGTTGGCTTCTAAACAGCCCCACTTCCTTGCAAAGGCCAAGCGAGTCATCTACATGTTCCAAGCTGGCGCTCCGAGCCAACTGGAATTATTTGACAACAAGCCAGAGTTGGCAAAAAACGACGGTAAAATGCCGCCCAAAGAACTGCTTGCGGGGTACCGCGCCGCGTTCATCAATCCTAATTCTGCCTTGTTGGGAGCGAAGTTCAAGTTTGAAAAACAGGGTCAATGCGGAATGGAACTGAGCGAAGTATTGCCCTTTACCGCTAAGATTGCGGACGACATATGCCTGGTGCGATCGATGCAAACCGATGCGGTCAATCATGCGCCTGCACAAATCATGATGAATACTGGGTCCCAGCTTTTTGGTCGACCAAGTTTTGGTTCATGGTCATTGTATGGCTTGGGTAGCGAATGCGAGGAGCTTCCTGGGTTCGTTGTGTTGACCAGTGCCAAAGGGACAAGCGGTGGGGCCAGCAATTATGGTTCAGGCTTCTTGCCCACACTGTATGGTGGCACGCCATTGCGAAGTGGTGGAGACGCAGTTCTCTATCTTTCCAACCCGAAAGGGATCGATGCAGTGTCGCAGCGTTCTTCCCTCGACACCATCAATCGACTCAATACGTTAGCAAGCGAAGGAGTCGGGGACCCAGAGATCGAAGCAAGAATTCATAGCTACGAGATGGCGTTTCGACTTCAGTCCAGTGCGCCGGAATTGATGGATTTATCAAGCGAATCGAAAGAGACGCTGGATCGTTACGGAATCAAAGACAAAAATGAATCGTCGTACGCCAGAAATTGCCTACTAGCGAGACGACTTGCCCAACGCGGAGTTCGCTTCGTGCAGTTGTTTCATGAGGTTTGGGATCAACACGGCGGATTGACTGCAGGCATCAAAGCGAACGCAGCGGAAACAGATCGCGCTAGCGCAGCACTGGTTCAAGATCTAAAGGAACGCGGCTTGCTCGATGACACGTTGGTTATTTGGGGCGGTGAGTTCGGGAGAACGCCGATGGTTCAAGGAGGCAATGATGGTCGAGATCATCACAATCGTTGCTTTAGCATGTGGTTCGCTGGCGGAGGATTCAAGCGTGGATATACTCATGGTGAAACGGACGATTTTGGGTTCAACGTGGTTAAAGACCCAGTCCATGTGCATGACCTAAATGCGACACTGCTCCATTTGTTGGGTTTCGACCACACCCGATTGACCTACCGATTCCAAGGCCGTGACTTTCGATTGACAGACGTGCATGGTTCTGTTCAGACGGCTTTGCTTGCCTAGCTTGTGTAGCTGCGGCAACCAGATGGCAGCCGCGGTCATTGGATACCCTCTTCCGCTTACGAAAGAAGGAATTACTCGCTGTCGAACTTGTCGTTCAGCTGTTCATGGATCGCTTCGATTGCCCGTTTCAGCTGGTGCCATTGAACGAACGCCATATGGGTATCGATCACTTCACAATCGTCTCGATCAAACCCACGCTCACTTAACCGAATCGTGTCTTCCAACGCAAACATCCCAACTTCGACATCTACATCCTCATCGTAACAAGCCTCTTCACTTATCGGTGCGATCTGTTGCATAACTCGATTTACAACCCAAACAGCAGCACATTCGGAATCGTAGCAATCGACAATTCCCCGCATCGAACCACTTTGAACATAGTACTTGGCCATTTGGTTTACCCTTGTTGAACGGCAATTTGGAAGGTCACAAACGTCCACAACCATTTCGCAAGCCTCATATCGTGTTGGCAAGCTCTGTTGCTGAGACATTCGTTGTATCGCCGATGCGTTTGACACGACCGGTCACGCTGGAACTGTTTTTAGGATAGTAAGGAGAATATTTTCGGGAAAAGCGGAGTTCCAAGGTCTAGAAACCCGTTCGATTCTTGAGTTTACCGGTGCGAACCCTCTATACTGGTACTTGATCGGATTTTAATAGGTTCGGTCCAATCCGCATGGGCGGCATGTGCAGTATCGCATTCAGCACTGTCACTTAACGTTCGGACTTTTGATCAAGTTACAAAAAGGTTGCAAAGAGGAATCGCCATTTACCATGAGCATATCCCAGACCAAGAACCGTATCGCCATCCCCAAGTCATTGGTGGGCCAGTTATCCGAATTCAGGGAGCGAGTTTGGACGACTAAAATGCTAGAGGCGTCAGGCATCGCTTTGTTTTCTATATTTTTTGGTGTCTTATGTGTTTTTGCCTTGGATCGGGTTTTCGATTCTCCCGCATGGATTCGGGCTGCGGTATTGCTTTTGGCGACGATCGGTGTCGCCTCGATTCCATTTTGGTTTCAAAAGTGGGTCATTCGAATTCGGTCCGCCGAATCTGTTGCAAAACTTCTGAGCAAGAAAATGCCCGCGGTCGGCGACTCACTCTTAGGAGCGATTGAACTTTCAAATAGTGATTCAGAACAAAGAAGGTCGCCAGAGCTTTGCAAAGCAGCATTGAATCAAGTTGCAGAGGATTCGGCCAAACGCAATCTTCTGGCTGCTATCCCAACGTCCCGGCACCGAATTTGGGGTTCATTGGCTGCTACTGGGCTCGCTGTGCTGTCTGGGCTTTGGATACTCTATCCGTTGGCGATCGCTAATGCATGGGCCCGTTTTACCGCTCCTCTTGGGAACATTCAACGCTACACCTTTGCTGCCATTGAACCGCTACCCGAAAAAGTGGTTGTACCACACGGAGAGGCTTTCCCAATTTCAGTTAAGTTGGCTGCAGGATCCGAGTGGAGCCCAGCCAAGGCCACGGCAACCATCGGCGACCAAGCAGGCTTGGAATCGCAACTGGTTGATCGGCAGTATGCGTTTGAATTCCCACCTCAAATCGAGGCTGGGACAGTCTCAATTTCGATAGGAGACGCTAGCCCTCATGTGCTGATAGAACCCAAATTGCGTCCGGAACTCGAACGCATCCAAGCAAACGTTGAACTGCCAAAATACTTGCAACGCGATCAACATCTAACTAAGGACGTTCGAGGCGGCGGTCTCTCTGTCGTGCGAGGAGCATCGGTAGGATTTGACGCAACGGCTAGTCGCAGTCTGGTGTCGGCGAAATTCAATGGCGGCGATATTGCCGTGCAGGATCATTCGTTCGCGCCGAAGCAAGAAGTTATGGACGAGTCTCGAAAAATCGAATTCGATTGGACAGACTCTTATGGACTTTCCGCAAAGTCCCCCTTTACCGTCAATATAACGGTTCGCAATGATGAAGCGCCAGCTGTATTTTCCGATGGTCTTCCACGATCTCGGGTGCTTCTTGATTCCGAGCAGCTTCAATTCACAGTTCGCTCAGTCGATGATTTCGGGGTGAAGCATTTGGGGATGGAATGGCGTACTGCAGAAGGATTCAAGGGAACGGAGTCCACGCAAGGGGAGCTAATGCTGACCGCCGGCAGTCCTACATCGGAAACCTTGGATGCTATGGCGACCTTTCAGGCCACTGCACTTAAGATTCCAGCCCAGCCCTTAGAGCTGCGAATGTTCGTAGAAGACTACTTGCCAGATCGGGGCCGCGTCTATTCGACCTCACACTTGCTATATGTCCTAACTCCAAGCGACCATGCTATTTGGGTGCTTGATCAGCTAAGTCGATGGCAGAGAGAATCCTTGGAAGTGAGGGATCGCGAATTGCAACTGCTCGATACCAATCGAAAGATTCGTGATCTATCTGAAGAGGCGCTTAATCAAGAAGATACACGTAGAAAGATCGAGCAACAAGCTTCGGCAGAGCAAGCCAACGGTCGCAAACTCAAGAACTTGACCGGGCGAGGCGAAGAACTGCTTCGACAAGCGGCTCGGAACTCCGAGATTGGAGTTGGACATTTGGAGAAATGGGCAGAGATGCACCAGATTTTAAAAGACATCGCTGCCAATCGCATGCCTTCTGTTGCAGATCTGTTGAAGCGAGCGAAAGACGAAAAGAAGATTGTAAAGTCGAATTCAGGGCAAGCGAAAACGGGCCCGACGGTCGGGCAAAGTAAAGATTCGGCATCAAATCCCGGTGGCGAGCAAAAGACAGATCCTCAAGCTCCGAAGCCACAGAATCCCTCAATTGCCGATCGTGAATCGAGTCAACAACCAGCGATTCCAGCAGAAGACGCAAATCAAACAGCCAAAAAAGCGGGAGCTCCACCGCCATTGCGTTTGCCTCAAACCACCGTCATGGGCAAACCGCAACCCAAGAAACCTGGCGAAGAAGACGAAAGCCCTCCGAATGAGGAGAACAAAGTCGAAGAGGCAGTACGCAAGCAAGAGGAGCTGTTAGCGGAATTCGACAAGGTTGCTGAAGAACTGAACAATCTCATGGCAAACCTTGAGGGCAGTACTCTCGTAAAAAGGCTCAAAGCTGCATCGCGAGAACAAATGCAGATCGCGGATGCTACGTCCGGTGAAATCGATGATGCGTTTGGTTCTAGTCTAAAAAGACTTAAAAGCGAACAACAAACTCGGATCAAGACTCTGAAAACGCGAGAAGAGAATGCATTGAACAATGTCGGCCTAATTATCGATGACCTCGAGGCATTCAACGAACGACGGCCTTTGGTGAAATTTCAAAGCGTGCTAGATGAAATGAAAAAAGATGATGTCCTAGGTGGAATCCGAGTATTGTCCAATCGTATCTTAGAGTCACAGGGGATCGCGATCGCAGAAGCCGAGTATTGGTCTGACACAATGGATCGATGGGCAGAAGACCTTGTTGACCCAGCTTGCAAAGGTGAATGCAAAGGCGGGAAGTCGAAGAGCTCGTTGCCACCCTCAATCATTCTCGAAGTCATGAAAATCCTTGAGGAAGAAATTAATTTGAGGGAACGAACCCGTGTCGCTGAGCAAGCTAAGCCAGTATCCGATAACGAAAAATACCTCGATTTGGTCGATGAGCTCGCAACTACACAAATCAGTTTGCAAGAAAGAATTTGTGCGGTTCGAATCAGAATCGAAGAGCTGCCCGACGCCGAAAACGAATTCGGGAAAGAGATCGCTTTGATGAATGAAGTGGATCGAGCCATGATAGACGCTGCTGAAATACTTGATCGACCCGATACGAGCAAGCTTGCCATCGCCGCAGAAACCGAAGTGATAGAACTGTTGCTCAAGAGCAAGCGGATCAACCCCAAGAGCGGTGGCGGTGGTGGCGCCGATCCAGGGGGAGGAGGCGGTGGAGACACACAGGACGCTGCCATCGCTTTGCTTGGAGCTGGAATCAACGAAAAGGAAATTCGCGAAGACCATGGCGTACAACAATCGACGGGAACTGCCGGTTCGACTTTTCCAGAAGAATATCGTCAAGGATTGGACGAGTACTTTCAGAGACTTGAGCGCAAGGCACTGCCGTGAGTTCCGATTGTTTTATGAGCATTGCCAATTCGCATCGCATGCTTGGAGCAATGGCTTGTGTGTGCTGCAATGCATTCTCATTTCTTTTGGGTAGGCGGCTTATTCATGCCAGCCTTGCAGCCTTCCTTTTTTTGTCAGGTGTCTCGCACGCCCAACGCAGAGAAGCATTGGTCCCCAATGTCTTGATTCAGGGTGTTGAAATGGTGGATATCGCTGGCTTAAATGCACAGCAAGGAAACACCAAACCCATGTTGCTTAAGCAGATGCGCGGGCTCATTCAAAATGAATTGACCATTGTTGGTGATAGTTGCGACCTGACGACAGCGCAACAGCAATCTTTAGCCGACCTAGCAGAATCAGAATGGAAGGCCAAGACGAATGCGTCGATTATCAAACGCACACAAGAAAACGTTTATGGAATGATCGATCTAGACGGACTTGCCGAGAGACTCGTCAGGACATGGTTGGAATCGATTTCGGCACCAGACCAAATTGCGAAATACGATGAGGAACTCTTAGATCGAATGAGATGGCGGCAAAAAGCAGTCGTCAGCAAACTGCTAGACACACTTGAGGCAAAGTTGAATTTGAGTGGTGTGCAGATGAGTCAAATCGAAGAGAGACTCAATGAAAAATGGAAGGATCGATTTTATCGTTCGTTGGAAGCGACGTTTGACAATTCCGCTTTGTTACCAGAGATACGGCCGACCTGGATATCGGAATTTTTGTCCGAAGCGCAGAAGGCGGCCCTGGTAACCCGCGATACACAGCAGCAAAGATTCGGGGTTCAGAAGTCATGGCAGGATTCCCCATCCAAGCCGTTGAATGATCGATTCACAGTTGGAGACGCGGTAAGTACGGAACAAAACGAGGCAGAGTCAAGCGAAAAAAAACCTTCGCAGATCGACGAGATTATCGAAAAAGCGAAGGCTGAAGAAGAAGGGGCGGTGGATGCCAAGAAACCTTAAAGACTTGCCCGCGATTGCAAACGTGAGGTGGTTTTTAGCTCGCTTTTTTATGTTCCTATGCTTCGGTTGCCAATGGTGGTCTTTCTCTTGCGCGCAAGAGGTTGCGAACGTCGATGCCGATGACGACCTGCCTAATGAGGGCGCAGTTCCCGGCGCGTTGCCTCGAATGAATCGGGCTCAGCTTGAGGAGTATATGTACGGGTCCCTCGGTGGTTCTAAGGCTGCTTTTCAGAAAACCAAGCGAGAGAGCATTCGTAGAGAACTCGACCGAGTCCATAGCATCTGCTCCCTGTCGGATCACCAATTAAACAAGTTGAATGAAGCGATCGAGGTCGATATTCAACATATAGAAACTAGAATCAATTCGATGTTAAGTGGGTATGACACGAAAATGACTCCACAGACCTTGCAGGAGATGCAGTCTAAGGTCTGGCAGTTTGCGTCGACGATCCAATCGGAGAAAGTCGATAAGAATCTGGTATGGCACAAAGTCTTGATGTCTCAGCTCACCAAGGAGCAAACGGAAAGGATCAAGGCAGATGAGGAAAAGAAAATTGCAAATCAATTGAGAACAGACAAACTAAGAGTTCTGTTAAGTTTGCAACGCAAGCTGGGACTAAATGCCAAGCAGCGAGCCAAAGTTGACGAATGGTTGAACCGAAAGGAATCACGCGAATTAAACTTTGTAAGTATTTGCAAGGAGCTTGCAAAGTCCTCAATTGCCGCCGAAGTACTTCGTGTGGACCAGATACAATCATTGCAAAAAATAACTCCCAATGCCGATGCGTTTCGCATCAATCCGAATCAGGTATTACCCGCTATGGATGATCTTTTTAGATGAACATTGATCGGTTAGGCATGAATTCGATTCGATTGACTTTTCGAGGATGGGTAGCACTCGGATGCTTATTGAGCATTACCCAATCGGCCCCTGCGCAGCCGCCTCGACGTGATGGGACAGCCGTACAGGGACAAGCAGTCTCTCGCGATGTTCGGGAAATTTACGATCGCGGACTCGGTTGGCTAACGAACAACCAAGATGATAACGGAACTTGGAAAGCGACCGGAGGAGAAGGGGGTGGCGCAGGAGGCACCGGTCTTGCGTTGATGGCTTTCTTGGCATCAGGCGAGGACCCCAATTTTGGCCAACACTCGCTTCCAGTTCGAAAAGCGATTCAGGCACTCATCCGCGAGCAAAGTCCCACCACGGGTTACTTTGGGGGCAGTATGTACCATCATGGCTTTGCTACGCTTGCTTTGGCCGAAGCTTATGGAGCTGTCGATGAACGGAATTTTTGGCCAGAGGGTGTAGACAAGAAACGGATTCGCACGATTGGCCAATCGCTTGAGTTGGCCGTTCGGACATCTATCACGAGTCAGAACAAAAATAGGGACGGTGCTTGGCGATATACGCCCGACGGCACCGATTCGGATACGTCGGTAGCTGGGGCTGTATTGATGTCACTTCTTGCGGCTCGCAACGCTGGCATCGAAGTGCCTGACAAGAATATCGATCTTGCGATAAAGTACTTCACGTCGATGACTTCCGACAATGGCCAAGTGGCTTATGCGGGTGGCATGGGTGGCATGGGTGACTCAGCCGCTAGAACGTCAATTGCCTGTTTGGTGTATTCCATTGCAGGCAGGAAAGATCTTAAACAATTCAAGGCAACTGCAAACTTGTTGAAGTCGAGCGATGTCAATCAAGTTGGTGATCATTACGGTGAGTATACGGCCTACTACAAGGCACAAGCCCTTTTTCAAGCGGATATCAATGCATGGGAAAAGTGGAACAAAAACCTACTTGTCGAACTAAAACAAAAGCAAAAGTCGGACGGCCATTTTGAAGGTAACTTTGGGCCAGCTGTCGCAACATCGATGTCGTTGTTGGCTCTCGCTTTGAATTTCCGTTTCTTACCCATCTATGAACGATAGACCAGCGAATTCGTTTTGACATGCGACCATTAAAGATAGTACTGGCATTCATATCGACATTCATTTTCATGCGTATCGGCCAGGCTGCAGCGCCTCTTGATGAGATCCGGGTCGACTCGAGTAAACCGTTTGGAAAACTCCAGTTGGTTGGAGGCGATGTTTATCGAGGCGAATTCGGTCAGAACGTCGATACAAGCGGCGCGCTCGTTTGGCGATGTCCCGCGTTCGTCAATGACTTAGTTGTGCCCTGGGACGCTGTCGAGAGCATTTTGCGAGTGCCTCTAAACCAACGGAAACCGGCGGTTGAAACAGCGTATCCATTCATCGTTGAGTTGCAAAATGGAGAGGCGCTTACGGGAAGTATCTCCAATATTAGCGATGCGTTCATCGACATGGATAGCGGGTTGGCGGGCAAGCAACGAATTCCGCTCGACGCAGTTCGCAGTATCTTACGCGCTTCGCCAAATACGGAATCGGACGCAGGAGAACTCAAACTCGCAGACTGGAAACAGGTTGCTCCACCATTGAAAAAAGGAGGGCGTGGCAATTGGTTTGATGGACAGGGATCGTATGATACCGAAACAGCTGGAACCGTCATTTCTCAATCTGTAAATTTCCCCGATTTGGCGACAATTGATGTTAGCGTTTCTTGGCAGTCAACCACGCCGAATTGGCTGATTCAAATTGGCGAGCCTCGCAAACTAGAGATCCACGCGCGAAAATTGGAGAATCGAAACACGCTTTCCGTTACCGTTTTAGTCGAGGACGAAACCACCGCGGATATCGTGACCGCATCCTTGCCATTGGACGGTTCTAATTCACTTAATTTGAAAGTACTATGCGATTCGGTTCGCGGTCGACTGGTCGTCATGCAAAATGGGAATGCAATTGCACAGTTGCGTTTAAACAAAAGTCTTCGACTGACCGGCCGACAATCGGTCCTTTTCACAAACAATGTAACTGGGCGCTTGTCGTTGCGATCATTAAAAATTTATCGTTCTGTATTTTCGTCCCCAGTGGTTTTCAACCAGGACAAAGACCTTGCAGAGAGTGGAAATATAAAATCGCCAGAGACACTCTTGCAAAATGGCCAGACCTTTCTTGGCAAGCCGATCGGATTCGATAAATCCGATGGCACGTTTGGTTTCGAAACGAAGGAAGCAACGTTGGGACGCGTGGCACTCTCGCAGGTGGATCGGATCGAGTTTCCATCTACGGTCGATAACGCCTCGAAATTGGAAACCAAGAAACTCTATTCCGCTCAATTGTGGTCCGGCGAACGATTTGTCGGTCGGTCGATTTCAATTCAAGCCAATCACCTATCCTTAGCATTGGAAGATTCCAGAATCAGCGTTCGCATACCACTTGAAGATATCATGACGGTCGGTCAAAGCGGGGGCACCGCCAAAATGGATCCTACCGCAAACGAAGGGAACGAAGAACAACTTCGAATGCGTTTCGTCTCACCTTGGGTCGTCTCCAATGGCCAAATAGTCGCTACCGTAGCATCGAATGCGGTTCCACCAGCAATCCCTTCTTTCCGGACTCTCAATTGGAAGCCGTTCAAGGCAATACTACCTGTCTCCTTAGCAGCCGGTGTCACAGGAACGATTGAGCCGATCGCGTTTAAAGGGAAAGTGGACAAAGCGAAGCCAAAGATTACTGCCGATTTTGGTCGTAGCTTGGAAAAGGACGAGCCGTCGCTATTTCTCAAGAGTGGCGACTGTTTTGCTGCAGAAGTCCAAAGCGTTCAGGAGGGTGAGCTTTACTTCCAATCTTCGCTTTTTTCCGCAAAGAAAATTGATGCCAGTTTGGTTCGAGGTGTACGCAAATTAGCCTACACCGGAACAGAGACGATGGAGAAAGTGAGTCGGAAACGATTGATGACGTTGCCCCGTTCCCAGCGAAACAACCCACCGACCCATCTAGTTGTTTCACGCGAGGGGGACGCTATCCGCGGACAACTGCAAAGCATGGATTTGGATGACCTTACCTTGCAAGTTCGAGGTGAAGATCGAAAAATCCAAATGAAAACCGTTGCTGAGATCATTTGGTTACTTGATGCGCCCGAGATTGTTCCTCCCGGCAAAGCGACGAACGTTGAGGCAAACGATTCGGAAGTGATGGCAGTGAAATCCGCCCAACCTAACAGCGACCTGAATTGCCAAGCTTTAGACATCTCTGGCACCCGAATCAGCATCATCCCAGAACGCGTTGAGGGGAGCACTTTGTTCGGGCAGCACCCTCAGTTAGGTCCATGCCAAGTAGACCTAAGTAAGATATCGAAATTGGTGTTGGGAGACGCAATTGCAGCCGACATTAAACAAAACAGATTTGAAAAGTGGAAGCTGGAGAACGCGGTCGACCCCAAGTTTGTAAACGATTTGGATTCGCCTGAGCCCGACGGCGGCAATGCATCCAATTCGCCACAGTCCCGCATGATCGACAAAGAGGCCCCAGCCTTTGAGTTAAGCAAATTGGATGGGACGCAGTTCAAACTCGCCGATCGCAAAGGCCGAATCGTTGTCCTCGATTTTTGGGCTACGTGGTGTGGACCATGTGTCGCTTCACTCCCCAAGATTACCGAGTTAGGGCAAGAATACAAAGGGGCGGAGGTCGATGTCATCGCCGTTAATATAGAAGAGTCATCGGCTACAGTTAGGTCGTTTTTGGACCGAATCAAGATTAGCCCAGAGGTAGTTCTCGATTTGGATGGCGCCGTTGCGAAAGCCTATCAAGCCTCCGCGATTCCTCAAACGGTAATCATCGATCGTGAAGGAAAAGTGAAGCACGTTTTCGTAGGCGGAGGGAGCGCAACCGAAGCCAAAGTCCGCGAATCCCTCGATGGAATGTTGAACATCAAACTCTAACAGTAGCGAATGCACCTTGCGATTTTTCGAAGAAATCATACGTGTGCAATAGATGCTGTTTAAAAGCATGTCGAGTTGAACAGACTTTTTTTCCCTGTAGCCTACATCCTCGAAACTATTTGGTAAAATTTCATTCGCGTAAACAGTTATTGCTAGTACTAGTAGCATTCGTGTACATGTCGGTCGCTTGAAAACAATGTCGTTCGAATTCCAATGCGTTGAGTTCGAGGGGACAGAGAAAGGACAACGGGACTCTGTGGCAAGTAAAATCCTAGGCACCGTGATCGAAGTTAACTCGGATGGAGATCTAATAACCGACATTGCAGAGAAGCAATTGGAGGGCGTTGGTCGAACAGCCGAAACCAAAATTGTCGTAGATCACGAACATGAAACTTATGGCTTGTTTGATTCGAATCATCAACAGCCTTCCATGACTCTTATTGCGATTATCGAGCCCAAGAAGACGCTTCGACTGCATTTGGTTGACGATTCAGCCACCATGATGCTTGGCGTTCGCAAAGGCGCGAGCGTTAAAGTGCTCTTTTAACAATTCGCTCTCAACACATGGCAATTCCAAGTCAACCCGTCCATATTCACACCTAATCGATTATTCAATTATGTCTTCACAAAAGTCTAGAATGCAAGTCAACTCAGGCCGTCTTCGCATATCAGCCGGTATCGCCGCGTTGCTTTTACCTGCGCTATTCGCTATTCCATTCTGCATTGCCCAAGAGAAATCGACCAAAATGCTTCGACACATTGTCATGTTCAAGTTCAAAGAATCGAGCGACAAAGCTGACGTTCAAAAAGTAGTAGATGCATTTCGCGCTCTCAAGGTTTCCATTCCACAAATCGCTTCGTTCGAGTTCGGAACGAACAATAGCCCGGAAGGGCTCGACAACGGCTTCACGCACTGCTTCCTTGTGACATTCAAAACGGAAGCAGACCGAGAAGTGTATTTGCCTCATCCCAAACACAAGGAGTTCGTCGAGATCCTCAAGCCGCATCTCGAAAAGGTACAAGTATTCGACTACTTGGCTTCGGAATAGGATCTTGTAGCATACGCTACATTGAGTCCCGCGCTCATTCTAGAGTTCAATGTGCCTTGGGAAACCCTATTTGGCTCAATGGGTCATCGCATAGGTGATGATATTGACGCCAAATGGGTATGAGCATTTCAGGGAATACTCCTGAAAGTATTCGATGTCTTCGCCTTCACGCTCCCATCCATCCGCCACATCATTGTTGTGGCAAAATAGCCCGACCAATCGCTTGTCATCGTCAAAGTATCCCCAAAAATGAGGTGACGTGTCGCCATTGTCAAACGCTCCATGCCAGTCTTCGTAGGTCATTCCTCTCTGCCATGCAAGAATGCTGGGCACTTGCGGCAGTTTAACCAAGTCGTAAACCACATGGAAAATTTCATGATCCAGACTTAGTTCAACAGGCTCTCGGTCTGGAAAGACCTGCCTCATTTCTTCGCGAATATGTTGCCATTCTCTTGCAGCCCAGAAGTCGTCTGCCATCATGAAACCGCCATGCAAGAGATACTTCCTCAGCGCCTGTTGCTCTGCAGCATCGAGATTGATATCTCCCATATTGGTCATGAAAATGAAGGGAAAGTCGAATAACTCAGGCTCCGTCAATTTCAGTGTTTTGCCGTTCGGATCCACCTTGAACGTTGTCAGCTGTTGCAAACGAGAGGAGAAGTTCCAATCGCAGTCTGGGTAATCATTTCTCCACCCCCCACCACGTCCAAAGCCACCACCAAATCCCTGACTTCCAGAACGGAATTCAACTCGAACGAAGGTAAATACATCTTTGACGAACGCAGGTTCGATTACCCATTGCGGATAATCCGATCGAACAGATTGAGAGTCACGCCGACCGCCTCCGCCTCTTGCTCCACCGGCACCTCGACCGCCTCGACCACTACCGGGGATCGTTGATTCTTGTCCGCCTTGGGGAATTACCAGGGAACCGAAAAGTTTTTGAGTTGCGAGATTGCCAAAATCCTGAATTTGATACGCAAAAATGCCGCTTGCAAGCGTAATGGATGCCAAGAATAGTCGTCGAATCTGCTTCATTTTGCTCGCTGTTCAGGGGGGGGTCGCGCGTAATCACAGGGCACCAACTAACACAAACACGACTTACTCCGATTTGTTCTGCAACCGTTTTGTTTTTTAGTTGCCGTTATCAACACCATGCCACCCCACATCGCGGCCGCAGTCGAAGGCGAGACCTTCGCGAATCTCTCGGTTGGCCGAATTGATCCAGTTGCCGAGACCGCCAAGTACTCGGCAAAAGTGATGAGCAACGCAGGTGGCGGACTCGACGAGCAACGAAGATCGCGTGGCGCAATTATTGCCGAGGCTCCGCGATCCTGATTTTACTCGCGACTTAATAGTCACTTTGCCAGAAGCAACTCCGGTGCATGAAGCGGCTTCGTTTCAACGCGATCTGCGTCGAGCCGCAATCGAGCCGTATGCATGGGTCATCAATCGATGTTTGTCGCCTTTATCGATTCACGATCCGCTTCTTCAAGAACGCCAAATGCATGAGCGACTTTACATTCGCGAAGTAAACGAAGAGCAATCTCTCCGTACGGTAGTCATTCCGTGGCAAATCGAACCTCCGGTTGGTAAAATCGGACTCGGGCGCGCCACTGGTCTTTCGAACCGATCCCGAATTTGCATTGTACGGACGCTTTATTGTGTCCGTGCTGTTCGCCGAAAATGGTTTTGAGTTTCGATGCCTACAAATTGAGTCCGCATTGAGGAACTAAAGTGAACGTAGTAACTGATCGCACTTGGCCGTTACCAAGACATCCGTGGGTGATGCGAATGACATGGTCCGAATTACTGTTCGCTCATTGGCCGGTCGATCCAAAGGTGGTTGCTCCGCTGCTTCCTTCTAAGCTTACGCTCGACACGCGAGATGGAAAGGCGTGGATTGGTGTTGTGCCGTTCTTGATGTCGAACATCGCACCCAGGTGTTGCCCACCAATCCCAAAACTTAGTCGTTTTCTTGAACTGAATGTTCGCACCTATGTTATCCATGATGGCAAGCCCGGCGTATGGTTTTTCTCGCTCGATGCAGAAAATCCAGTCGCTGTGCGAGTTGCGAGAGCAACCTTTAACCTGCCGTACATGGATGCCGCGATGGAGCTGACCAAAGAGGATTCAATGAAGATCGTTTACCGAAGTGACCGAACGCATCGAAAGGAACCGCCAGCTCGGTTTGATGCGCGGTATCAGGCTTGTGAGGGGACCTTTCAAGCGCAAATGGGGACATTGGAGCATTGGCTTACGGCTCGCTATTGCCTGTACAGCGCAGATCGCCGAAATCGTCTGTACCGAGGCGAAATCGACCACCCTCCATGGTCGCTTTCGAATGCGACGTGGGACATGAACGAGAACACGATGGGAAACCCATTTGGTTTTGATTTGGCATGCGAGCCACACTTACTTTTCGCACAACCGATCACGGTCCGCGCATGGGCGGCTACAAAGTGTTGAATGGCCCCCAAAGCCAAGAGCATGGATTTGAATCAATGCTCCCATTTCTTAAATGGGGAAATTTTATCCGTGTAACGGCGACAATTCGTAGCTGCGGGGCTGGCCCCGCAGTCATAAATCGAATCGAATCGATGAGCCGTGAAACGGCGCCACTGCTCGTTGACGCTGAATCACGGCATGCCAAAGCTCGAACATCCCTTTGGACTAATGGTTCTTGCTTTAAAGGCTCGGTTACCGTCTCAATTGAATGCAAAAGTCTCCTAGCCGTGTAACGGCGACAATTCGTAGCTGCGGGGCTCGCCCCGCAGTCATAAATCGAATCGAATCGATGAGCCGTGAAACGGCGTTACTGCTCGTTGACGCCGAATCACGGCCTATGGACTTGATCATGACCGAAAGCCATGGGCAAGCCCGAAGGCTAACCCACCTGCTTTGACATTACCCACGATTCGCTCCAAATTTGAACTGCAATTCCATAGACAGTGAGAGTATACGAAGCGTTTTTCTCCCCCCTCCCCCGTTTCCCCCTTTTCGGGGAGAGGGGGGGGAGGGGTGGAATCGCCATTGTAACTCTCCGGTCCAGTGATTTGTTTAAGCACCTGAATCAAGTCAAGGCATTGCGACCTCGCTTAAAACTCCAATCAAAGCCCAGATCAAAACTTCTCACCCCGTTTCGGGGCGAGGGGAGCAAAAAGAAAAACAAAGGAGGTACCGCGTGTGGAATTTTAATCGTTACAAAACATGCGCGCTGGGACTCATCGGTCTGCAAGTAGCACTGCTGC
Source organism: Pirellula sp. (assembly GCA_031374515.1). Taxonomy (GTDB): domain Bacteria; phylum Planctomycetota; class Planctomycetia; order Pirellulales; family Pirellulaceae; genus JBKCUI01. The sequence continues at coordinate 52,391 of JANMGH010000021.1, forward strand.
TCACGAGCGCGTCGGTTCACAATCCCATCGATGACGAATTGGCGCATTTGCCGTGCGGAATCATTCATTGGAAAACAGGCGACCGGACACTCTATCACGTCAATCCGCCTTTGGTAAGGATGGTCGCTGCAGTTCCCGTGATGGCCTTGTATCCCAATCTGGTTGTACCTACCTTTGAAAAAAGCACCGAGCCAAGCGACCGCCCTGAATTCATGGTTGCCTACCATTTTTTGCAATCCAATGGCAATCCGATGCTATGCTCGATCTATTTTTGGGCAAGATCCCTTTGCATCCTCTTTCCGTTGCTCGGGGCGCTGGTTTGTTGGCTTTGGTCGCTAGAACTGTATGGCGAATTTGCAGGTCTGCTTTCCATGCTACTTTGGACGACCTGTCCGCTTGTGCTTGGCTGGGGATCGACTATCTATCCAGATGTTCCAGCCGCCAGTCTTTGGATGCTTGCAGCGTATTTGTTTTGGCGATGGACGTGCTGTCCAAACTGGAGTCGTGCTTGTTGGGCCGGAATGGCAATGGGCGCCGCGCTGCTTACCAAACTAACATTGTTGTACATGATCGTGGTCCCATTTCCCGAACAGTACGTGCTGGGTTTCGACACGCAGCGCCGTGAATTTGAAGCGGTCCTTTGGTCCTATTTGAACGGCCGTCATCAAAAAGGGGGCTGGTATCATTACTACCTGTTCACTGCTTGCATCAAACTTCCGATCGGGACGTTTGCTCTCTTTGGAATCGCGTCGCTTCTGACCATCTCACAAATTATCAAGCGCCAGCCAAATGCCGCCGAGTGGTTTGTAATTGCTCCTGCGAGCGTGCTGATACTGGTGATTAGTTCGCAGACGGGCATTAAGCACCTGTACATAAGTAAACTGGCATATCCATCACCAGTCGACACAACCGCAGAAACGAACATGGATTTACAGGATTTACAGGATGAATGTCGATCCGACTTACAGTAGGTAGAAATTACTGCGAAAATCATCGGTTGTGCATTCGAAGGCATCCATGAGTTGGGAACCGGGTTTCTTGAATCAGTTTATGAGAAAGCCTTGGCAATCGCTCTCCAGAACAAGGGATTCCGAGTGCAATGCCAGCATCCTCTCCCTCCATGTTCACTTTCGACAACGAATCGTTGGCGAGTTCTATGCCGACGCGACACAATTTAATCTATCAGCGAATTGAAACCATCCTGTACATCTTGTCCATCAATGTTCATTCATTTTGTTCGAAAACTTATGCATAGGTGCTTAACTGGTACACTCGCTACGCAATTCCAGCTTTGCCGTTCTTTTATTTTAGGGCGAGCAAAGTCGCAAGTTTCGCGTTTCTCAGCCGCCCTGCTATTTCGATTGTGATCGGGATGTTATCGGCCTTTTCTGCGTTGGAGAGTTTGAGCGTGTTTCCGCATAGCATCTCATTTTTTAATCTGGCAATTGGAGGACCGTTGCATGGATCCTCGCATGCGAGTGTCAGCAATTTTGCGTTTTTTGACAGTTCGATTCACGCGATATCTTACGGTATAGACGAAGTAGTTTTCAATAGTCTTGGAACGCCCACCGGTGGCGAAGTTGTTGATCGACCATAGGGATCCTTGATCTTGGCTTTGCGAGAAGAATTCGATGGTACAGAGAGGCGAATCATCCTTTGGAAGTTGCGTTGCAACAAACTCTGGTGGCGGTAGGGATTGGTTAACATGACGACGGTTCGTGTTGGCTTCTTCCCATTCATGGAGCGATATACGCGGCGAACGCTGGTATCGAGTTCAGCAGCCATTTTAGGAACGAGGCTGATACCATGATTCAGAGCAACGAGTTCCTGAACCGTGGCGATTTGGCTGGTACGCTCGACAGACACGGGATGAAAAGATTTCTGTCGACAGAACGAGACGATACTGTCGGTCAGGCAATGCGCTTCGCCAAGCAAAACGAATGGCAGTGAATCGATGTCTCGCATGTGGATCGTGTTTTTTTTGGCAAGAGGGCTCTCTGCCGCTATTATGAGCAGCAGTTCCTCATCGAACAACTTCTCGCTATGTAAATATTTGGAGACGATCGGAAGCGCAGCGATCACAACGTCGACCAGCCCGTCGCTAAGTCTCTTTAGCAAATTATCGGTTGTGTCTTCGTGAACAACGACATTTGCCATGGGGAATTTTCTATGAAAATTCTTTAGACGTTCGGGCAAGAAGTAAGGAGCGATTGTTGGGATCGCCGCAACGCGAATACGGCCAGTCTGGCCGTCGTCCTTGAATTGGGATTTGGTATCTTCCACCAATAGCAGGATCTGACGAGCTCTATCGTGTAACAGATTACCGGAATCGGTCAGCGAAACCTTGCGAGCTTGCCGTTCAAATAATGGCAGCCCTAGTTCTTCTTCGAGCCGTCCGATTGAGCGACTTAACGCCGGCTGTGAGAGCCCAACATCCTGTGCAGCTCGAGTAAAATTCGCATGTTCGGCTACCTTGAGAAAATGCCGCAATTGATCGAGTTCCATAATTCACGCTCCGATCGGAGCATGGCTTTCCAGTGAGTATTTCAAAATCGGTCTTCCGGAAGAAAGGCATCGAGGGGAATGCAAGCGACTCGATCGCATTCATGCGTTCAGTGCATCACAACTATAATTCTAATGCATTGGACGGATGAATGGAAATGCTTTACCTTAATTCAAATACGCATCTTACGCACTAAAAGCGTTGATTTTCGCATCCCATTCAAGGAGAGATTATGACGTCAACTATTCGAATGGCTCGTTTGATTACGGGCATGGCATTGCTGAGCTCGGCGACACCGGTTTTTGCGCAGAACAGCCCAACCACTAGCGTCGACAGCAAATCCACTGTTGAAAAACAAACAGAAAATGGAATGAAATGCCCCGTGATCGGTGGAAGTCAGAGGCCGACATCGCAAAGAACGACGGCAGCAGGCGGTTTATCGACAGAGGACTGGTGGCCAAACCAACTGAACCTCAAGATCTTGCATCAGAACTCTGCAAAGAGCAATCCCATGTTGCCGGGATTTGATTATGCAGAGGAGTTCAAAAAACTTGATTTGAATGCCTTGAAAAAAGACATCAGCGCGGCGATGACAACGTCACAAGACTGGTGGCCTGCGGATTATGGGCACTATGGTCCGCTATTCATTCGAATGGCTTGGCACAGTGCTGGATCGTATCGTGTGTCGGACGGACGGGGTGGTGCTGGCTTTGGAACGTTGCGTTTTGCTCCGCTCAACAGTTGGCCCGACAACGGGAATCTCGACAAAGCGCGTCGGCTACTTTGGCCGATCAAGCAAAAATATGGCAACAAGATTTCCTGGGCCGACCTTATGGTTTTGACTGGCAACGTGGCGCTGGAGTCCATGGGGTTCAAGACGGTCGGATTCGCGGGCGGTCGCGAAGACGTTTGGGAGCCACAAGAGGATATTTATTGGGGGCCTGAAAGCGAGTGGTTGGGGGACAAAAGATACTCTGGCGATAGGCAACTTGAGAACCCTCTTGGCGCCGTTCAAATGGGATTGATTTATGTGAACCCAGAAGGTCCCAACGGCAAGCCAGATCCACTTGCCGCTGCGAAAGACATCCGTGAAACATTTGACCGCATGGCGATGAATGACGAAGAAACTGTCGCTCTCATTGCTGGTGGGCATACTTTTGGAAAAGCACATGGTGCTTCGGATGCAAGCAAATTTGTCGGGCCAGCGCCCGAAGCTGCTGGTATCGAACAGCAAGGCCTTGGCTGGATAAACAAATTCGGAAAAGGCAATGCGGCGGACACGATCACCAGTGGCTTGGAGGGAGCTTGGACGACGACCCCAGTCGCATGGTCAAACGGATACTTTGAAAACCTATTCGCCTACGAATGGGAATTGGTTAAAGGCCAGGGCGGTGCATGGCAATGGACCCCCAAGAGCGGAGCTGGCAAAGATACCGTACCAGATGCGCACGACAAGTCAAAGAAGCATGCGCCCATCATGTTCACGACGGACATGACACTGAAATTGGATCCAATCTATGGGCCCATTTCGAAACGCTTTCACGACAATCCTGATCAGTTTGCGAAAGCCTTCGCCAAAGCATGGTACAAGCTGACACATCGCGATATGGGGCCAATCTCTCGTTACCTTGGAACAGAGGTGTCGGAACCTCAACTGTGGCAGGACCCGGTTCCCAAGGTAGATCACAAACTGGTAGGTGCCTCAGAAATTGCAGCTCTCAAGAGCAAGATTTCGGCATCGGGTCTATCCATCTCGCAATTGGTATCCACGGCTTGGGCTTCTGCATCTACTTTTCGTGGATCGGACAAAAGGGGCGGAGCCAACGGGGCACGCATTCGGCTTGCTCCTCAAAAGGATTGGGAAGTCAATAATCCCGCAGAACTAGCAAAGGTTTTGGCGACTCTTGAGAAGATTCAATTGGACTTCAACAAGTCCCAGACCAACGGCGTGAAGGTGTCGCTTGCGGACCTGATCGTTTTGGGTGGTTGCACGGGTGTGGAAGCGGCTGCGAAAAAGGCTGGTAGCACTATCAATGTGCCATTCGCTCCCGGACGTACCGATGCGACTCAAGAGAACACCGACGTTAAGTCTTTCGGAGTGTTAAAGCCCGTTGCCGAGGGATTCCGCAATTACTTTGGCAAGGAGCATGACAGACCAGCAGAAGAGTTGCTTGTCGATCGAGCTCAATTGCTGACGCTGACTGCGCCCGAGATGACCGTTCTTATCGGTGGTTTGCGCGTATTGAACACCAATACTTCGTTCCCTCAGCTTGGTGTCTTCACCAAGCGACCAGAGTCGCTAACCAACGATTTCTTCGTGAACTTACTCGACCTCAACACGGAGTGGAACAAATCGTCGGTATGTGAACATTTCTTCGAAGGAAAGGATCGTAAGACCGGCGCCGTCCAATGGACAGGTAGTCGTGTCGATCTTGTATTCGGGTCGAACTCACAGCTTCGAGCGATTGCAGAAGTTTATGCAAGCCGCGACGCTCAGTCGAAATTTGTAAACGACTTTGTCGCGGCCTGGACGAAAGTGATGAACCTCGATCGCTTCGACTTGGCTCCATCCATGCGACGTGGCTCGGTCCCGGTACTACTGGGGCAACAGTAGCGATACCCAACTCGCACCCAGCGTATGGTTCTTGTTGGTCTTTGGAAACAGCGGACGACTGCGCAACCAATTCTACTTGTTCCATGGCAGCCAGGCACATCGATCGCCAGCAACCAAACAACACCCGCATTTCGGATGAACGAAATGCGGGTGTTTCGTTTCTCGTGGCGGACTCTAGCCCGAAAAGCAGAGCAAAGATACGTATCCAACAAAACCATTGCGATAATTTGAAATCGTCACGGACGACTTGCGTAATGAGTTGTTCGTCGAAAGTTACCCGGGTTTGAGAACACAATTGGAAGCAGCTAACTTCAGGAGGATGGGCCAGTGTGGCAGGCTTTTTGACCTGCTATGATATTTCCTGTGCTTGATTACCATATAGATGCATGCAAGGAATCATCTCGCGGTCGATTCAAATCAACGTTCGATAGGAATAAAGAAATTAGCGAACCGACGAAGACACAGGGTGAGATGGAAGCGTCGATTTGCCAATGTATCGCACGCTTTGAGCAAGAGTTCATGGGGCGTGGTCCCAAAGATATTCACGCTCATTTGATACATGACTTAGTGGTCATAAGGCTTCAAGGCGTTTTGACGGCGGCTGAACAACATTTGGTCAAAACACTTTCTGTCGACAAGGGGCGTGATCTTTTGAAGCAGGTCCGTTCGCAACTAATCGAAATCGCGAAGCCCAAACTGAAGCAAATTATTTACGATATAACTGGTGCAAAGCCAATAAGTTTGCACCACGATATTAGCACTGTGACCGGCGAAGAAGTCATTATCTTTACGTTGGCAGAAACACCAAACTGTCGCGAACTTAAGAAAAAATCGCAATAAGACTGTGCATCGAGTCAAAGCCGGCAATCTCTCCTATCATCGAGCTTGACGGAGAAATCCAGCTTGGCTTGATTACACTCGCTTACAATCTCCGGTCGAATCCAAGCCATTTTTTCCAATGCATATTAGAGTTATGTTACGGACACGACGTCCGACGCAGATCTTGCCTGCTCTGTGTTAGAAACATTCACAACTACTTTCCCAAAATTGTTTCCCTCTAACATGCCCATGAAAGCTTGGGGGGCTTTCAGAAGGCCATCCACGATATCTTCGCGAAACTTGACTTTGCCGTCCCGAACCCATTGCCCCATTTGGCTAGCGAACTCATCAAATCTATGACCATAATCCGCAAAGATTATGAAGCCTTGGACTTTTATTCGCTTGACTAGCAGCGTTCGAGCCATCCGGCCTAGTCGATCTGGGCCGGGATTGATACCCGAGTCGTTATAACTCGAAATAAGGCCGCAAAGGGGTACTCTAGCACGTGTGTTCAGCAGTGGCAAAACCGCATCGAAGACTTCACCGCCCACGTTTTCAAAATAGACATCGACGCCCGCCGGACAGGCCATCTTGAGGCGAAATGCGAAATCGCGTTCATGGCGATCAATGCATTCGTCAAAACCAAACTCTTCCATCGCGAATCGACATTTCTCGGCACCGCCAGCAATCCCAACGGCACGGCAACCGCGTATCTTAGCAATCTGGCCGACAACCGATCCTACGGCACCAGTCGCAGCGGCGACGACTACTGTTTCTCCCTCCTTGGGCTGTCCAATATCCAGCAGTCCCATGTATGCGGTGAAGCCAGGCATGCCAAGTACGCCAAGAAATAACGATTGTTTCTGATCTGCCGTATCAAGTCGAGTCAGGCCAACTCCATTTGACACGGAAAAGTCTTGCCAGCCGCTGTATCCTAACACGATATCGCCGACTTTGTATTCTTCTCGATTCGACTTTTCAACTTGAGATATTGTTGCTCCTTCCATCACGCCTCCGATAGGAATTGGAGCCGCGTAAGATGGCTCGTCACTCATGCGCCCTCGCATATAAGGATCGAGCGATAGGTACAACGTTCGTAGGAGTACTTCGTCGGGACCTGGAACCGGAGCAATGCAAGTCACCAATTGAAAGTCGTCGGTTTTGGGAGCACCCCTAGGACGAGACTTCAACAGTATTTGTCGATTGTTTAATATGGATTCGTGCGAAGCCGTTTTTTGTTGATCCGTTGAAGAAATACGATTGTTCATACATGAATCTGCTTTGCGTTGGACAGTCTAGAATCAGCCAACTTATACGACGCGTTGCGTTTTAGTTAGGCATCCAATTCGAAGTCAAGCGTGTCGGCTTTTCGCCAACAATCGTTACCTCCGGTAAGACGGTAACGCACTGCGATAGGAAGGCAATAGGCAATCCTTGTCCTTCTTCTAATCAATTAACTACTTGACGGCGTTTGTGCTAACTTGTACTTCGGCAAGAAAACTAGACGAAACCGCCGGTCAAGCCCGTAGGCTTGAATGCTATCGCAATCGTAACCTGCTGGATTATTCAGTTGCTAGGCAAGTTGAAGTGGGGCGAGAAACGTCGTCCGCCGATGAATTTGTCGGTTATTTTGATTATTGCGGATGATTTGTGCGTTGTAATCCAATCGTCCTACATTGCCGATTAAACCAGAAATACTGGCGGTTTGTCGGTTGAGTTGATGGGTGACCAGCGCAGGGAGGCGCCGGTATGTGTAGATATTCAAAAGTAGCGATTGGTTTTTTGGGGCTGGCGATTTTCTTGAGTACCGCTTGTCATTCCTTTGGATTTTTCCAATGGGAAGACTATCAACCGGAGCCCAATTCCGTCGTTCCGAATCTTAGCGCTCTCGACTCCAACACGGCACAGCGTTTCAAGCCACTCTTGGGTATAGAAGTTGGAGGAATTTGGCTTAGTCGAAAAACGCCCGATTCGCAAAACTTGGTGTTTGACCAGTCTAACAATGTGCTCTCAAACGCAAACCAACTTCAGGGTTCGATGGGAAGCGGGTTGGATACGACGTTGAGCTTCTTTAATGTTTTTAGGGAAAACCCGGTCGATTTTCAAATGCGGTTCTTCCAGGCCAGCAGGATGACAGCGGAGCAGACGCTAACGGCCACTTCGGTGGTGCCTCGGTTTTATCAAGGTATACCGATCAATCCAACTGCATCCAATGAACTCTTCTACGATTCCAAAGTCCGTAGTTTCGAAGCCAATGTCGTTTATCGAACACCCTTTCGCATTCGCTTTCTGAGTGGCCTTCGGTACTTTGAAGTAGATGAGAAGTACAACATTATCGACAACGTCAACTCCCAGAGTGGTACGTTCAACGGGTTTTTCTCCCGCACCGACAATTCGATGATTGGTGGTCAAATCGGCGCAGAAGGCGTTTTGGTTTCCAACGAAAATGGCCGTATCTTTGGATCCTGCAAGTGGGCACTTCTTGGAAACGACGTGACTGGATCTGCTCGTGCGGCGAATAGTTCTGGGGCACCGCTGATTGCACGAGCAAGCGATTCGATTACTTCGCAGCTTTTGGATCTCCAACTCGGCGGCTCACTTGGCCTATCGCGATGCATTTCCATTTATGGCGGCTATCAAGGTCTGGTCGCATCGGATTTAGGTATGGTTCTTGAGCAAAATCGCAACGCAGATATTTTTGCGGGCACCAATCCCATCTTTCGATCCGATGGTCAGTGGCACGGCTTCAAAACCAACGTGGTTTTTGCGTGGTAGTCACGGAGAGTATTGAACACGCCGATTGCGGTATTTCCAATGGCAATACTCAAAACCATGCATAGATGGCCACGGGGGTAATTTTCTTAGATCGATTTATGTGCTCCAATATCACTCAGGGTAAATCGGTTTCTAGGTTCTTTGACTCTCTCCTGCGTACGGCCTCCTGCAATGCGTCGAGCCATCTTAATCGTTTTTTTGCTATCGTTTGCTGGTAGAGTCATTGCAGTCGACAAACCGAATATCGTAGTCATCATGGCGGACGACCTCGGTTACGGTGACGTCTCTTGTTATGGAATGAAAGCGCAGCAAACGCCGGCAATTGATCGTTTGGCGGCAGAGGGTGCTAGGTTTACAAGCGGATATTGTTCCGCTTCGACGTGCACTCCAACGCGGTTCTCATTACTCACGGGCACTTATGCCTTCCGTCAAAAAGGGACTGGCATCGCGCCGCCGAACGGACCTGCCATTATTAAGCCAGGTATTGAAACCTTGCCATCCATTTTGAAGCGAGCTGGGTACGCGACGGCGGTTATTGGGAAATGGCATCTTGGTCTTGGCGACCCCGGGCCCGATTGGAACGGTATTATCAAGCCCGGTCCATTAGATATCGGATTCGATCATTGCTATTTGCTGCCGACGACTAACGATCGCGTTCCACAAGTTTTCGTAGAGGACCGACGCGTAAGAAACTTGGACCCGAACGATCCACTTTGGGTCGGCAATGACAAACCGACCGACAATCATCCAACTGGCCTGACGCATCGCGGAACACTCAAAATGGATTGGTCGCATGGCCACAATCAGACCATTCACAATTGCATTAGCCGCATCGGCTTTTATACAGGTGGCAGCACGGCGCGTTTCCGCGACGAAGACCTGGCCGATGAATGGGTCAAACGGTCCAATGCTTGGATCGAGTCAAACAAAGACCGGCCCTTCTTTCTTTACTTTGCCTCGCATGACATTCACGTGCCACGCATTGCCCACGAACGATTTCAAGGCAAGTCCAAGCTTGGGCCACGCGGTGACTGTATCGCACAGCTCGACTGGTGCGTTGGAGAACTGACCAAGACCCTCGATCGGCTCGGATTAGCAGAGAACACCCTTATCCTTTTCTGTTCCGATAACGGCCCAGTACTCGATGACGGGTACAAGGACCAGGCGATTGATATGCTCGGTGAACATCGCCCTGCAGGCCCCTTTCGTGGAGGCAAATACAGCGTATGGGAAGGGGGCACACGAACCCCTTTCATCGTTCGATGGAAAGGCCGCATCGCACCATTTGTTTCCGACGAGGTCATTTGTACGATTGACTTAGCTGCGAGCTTCGCCGCAATTACTGGCCAGTCACTTCCTGACGATTCTTGCCTCGACAGTTTCGACGTTTCTGACGTACTGCTTGGAAAATCGGATGCAAAAGGCAGAGAACACTTACTCCAGCAGGACAATGGCAGCGGGAACTTTGGTTTGCGTGCAGGTGATTGGAAACTAGTTCGTCTTCAACAGAGAGGCAAGGTGCAGGCGACCGTCAGCATTCAGGAGCCGTCACTGCCTACCGGGCAGTATGGATTATATCGACTTTCAGACGATGTGAACGAGCGCAACGATGTCTCGGCGGCGAACCCCGAAGTCCTCAAACGCATGATTGCACAGCTTGACAAGCTAATAGGCGACGGGCGAAGCCGCCCTTGACTTTGCCTGCGAACACTGACTCAGAGTCCCACGTGCAAAACCAATCGCTGCGCCGACGTAAGCACATAGCCAAGTGATTGCGATGCAATAGGTGGCTAACTACCAACTTTTGCGTTTGGGGATGTAAATTGGTCCAGCACTCGTTGTGTCGCTTCTCGAAAACCGATGAGAGTTGGGTCTTGAAGAACATGCCCTTTTTTTGCTTTTAGAATCGACAAAGCCAACGACTGCCGTCGCATCCACTTTTCGTTGTTGAAATTCCGAACATCCGTGTACGGAATTTCAATTTTTGGGGCAATTTTTGGAATGATATGGTATCCGTCGGTCGCACGAACTAACGAAAAGTGCATGGTTATGTACAATCCCATCACTCCAAAAACCAATCCTGCCAAAAAACTGCCAACTCGATTCATCTGTGGTACTCCATATCCAGGTGCTCCGTTTGAGTCAATGTTTACTGGTTGCGATGGGACGATGTCCAGACCAACGTGCGCATTTGGTTCGCGAGCACAGTTCGGTGTCACAAACGAAGGATAATCCATGTCAAAACAAGCAATTTCCCATACTCCAAACTCCGTCCAATGGGATTGGAATCTACCGAAAGTGTTTTTGCGTCGATGTCGTGAAAAGGGTTCGAAGATCAAAATATCGGACTCGACGGGCTCTCAATTGAGCGGTCATGACCTACTTTTGAGAACACTGGTTCTGCGACGCATATTGAACCGAACGGTCTTGAAAGCAGTCGAAAAGTATGTTGGCATTCTCTTACCCCCAACGGTCCCGGGCGCTCTTACCAATTTTGCCGTCAGCTTGTCTGGGCGTGTTGCAGTAAATCTCAATTATACGGTCAGCAATGCCATCGTAAACAATTGCATTGAACAAGCAGGGATCAAAAACATTCTTACGAGCCGAAAGGTAATGGAGAAATTTGACCTCCAACCATCCGCCAACTTAGTTTACATCGAGGACTTGCGATCGCACGCTACCGTTGGAGACAAGCTTGCGTGCGCTATTGCCGCAAAGTGGCTACCGCTGTCGATATTGGCGAGTTCGCTTGGTCTAAACAAACTAAAGAGTGAAGACATACTCACCGTGATATTCACTTCTGGGTCAACGGGGAACCCTAAAGGAGTGCCATTGTCGTTGCTGAATGTCGCGTCGAACGTGCAAGGGTTCGACCAAGTGATTCGGGTATTGGACAGCGATAATTTTCTGGGGGTCCTACCGTTCTTCCATTCTTTTGGGTTCACGGTTTGTTTGTGGGGCGCAATGTCGTTACCGTCCTCTGGAACATATCATTTCAATCCACTGGACGCGAGGCAGATTGGGAAGTTAGTGCAGGCCAACAAGTCGACGGTAGTGCTTGCTACCCCCACATTTTTGCGGACGTATTTGAGACGCATCGAACCGGAGCAGTTTAACTCCGTTGAAATCGTTGTTGTTGGTGCTGAGAAGATGCCAATGGCGTTGTCCGATGCATTTGAGGAGAAGTTTGGTGTGCGCCCCATCGAAGGCTACGGCACAACCGAACTGAGCCCGGTCGCGGCAGTGAACTTGCCCCCATCTCGTGCGACCACCCCGGACAAAAATGCAGGTGTGCGCGATGGCTCAGTGGGTAAGCCCTTGCCGGGAGTTTCGGCCCGTGTTGTATCGTTGGAGGACAGTTCACTGCTGGAGACAAATGTTTCGGGGATGATACAGATTTCTGGACCAAACGTCATGACAGGCTACTTGAATCAGCCGGAATTGACGGCCAAGGTCTTGAAAGATTCTTGGTATGCAACGGGAGATCTCGGTTATATCGACGATGATGGGTTCGTATACATCACTGGGCGGCAAAGCCGATTCTCCAAGATCGGAGGCGAGATGGTACCGCATATCCAAATTGAGGAAGCGATTATCGAGATCGTTGGGGAAAGCGAGGAGGTTCTCAATATTGGAGTCACTAGCGTTCCGGATGAGAAGAAGGGTGAGCGAATCATTGTCTTGCACACCAAGCTAAATAAGACACCCAGTGAAATCGTCAAGGGTCTTTCTGCGAAAGGTCTTCCCAATTTATTCCTGCCTTCCGAGGATAGTTTTATCGAGGTGGATTCCATTCCGCTTCTTGGCACCGGCAAATTGGACCTGCGCGGCTTGCAGCAGTTGGCTATAGAAAAGGTAAAGGCGTAACGATGTCGACATCGAGTTCAAACGATGTAAACGAATCAGAGTGGACAACACCTGCGCTACCCAGCGAGGAAATATTAACAGAAGGCATATTGTGCGACCGTTCGTTTTGGGGGCTCGCTATCACACAATTTTTTGGCGCTTTCAATGACAACTTGTACAAGCAATTAATGTTGTTGTTAGCAATCCCGGCGATAGGCGCAAACATCAGCGAGGATACGCAAGGTTGGGCGACAACCGTTTTTAGTTTGCCGTTCGTGCTGCTTAGTAGTTTGGCCGGGTACGTTTCCGATAGACACAGCAAGAGTCGAATCATAGTGATTTGCAAGTTGGCAGAGATCGCCATCACCTTGTTGGCGGTTGTAGCCTTCCTGTCCTATGCCAAGCTAGGAGATTTTGGAACTTGGACCGTGTTGGTTTTGATGGGGACCCACAGCACCTTTTTTGGGCCTGGCAAATACGGAATCCTTCCGGAGTTGTTTCACAAGAGCGAACTCCCTCGCGCGAATGGACTAATCCTGATGTCGACGTTTTTGGCAATCATCTTGGGGGTCGTAACAGCCGGCTTACTCAAGGATATCCTTGTAGTACAAAACGCAGACGGGTCTGCCGACTATCGGCACCTGTGGATCGGTTCGCTTGTTTGCACCGGCATTGCGTTGATTGGAGCGTTGACGTCTTTATTGATTCGTTACACGCCACCTGCGCAGAGAAATGCTGAGCTTTCGTTCGCCGACCTCGGATTGCCTGCACCGATTCGCAAGTTGTTGAGCCAAGACAAATCATTGACATTCGCAATCGTCGTCTCGAGCATGTTTTATGTGGTTGCCGGAATCGTAATGCCCACCGTAAATAGTTTGGGCAAACTGCAGTTGAAGCTCGGTAGCAGTACCGCGATTAGTATCCTAACCGGTGGGCTGGCGATAGGAATTATTGTGGGAGCGGTGCTTGCAAACATTGTCTTGAAACGAATGAAACAGTCGAACCAAGTCATTTTGGGAACCTGGGTAATGATCGGTTCTTTAATCGCGCTTGGTTGTTGGCGAGCAGGCGGGGGACATTTGCTGGGCTATTGGGGCGCTTTATTCGGTTTGATTACTACAGGACTCGCGGCCGCTGTTTTCATCATTCCATTGCAAGTGTTCATGCAGAAACGGCCGCCGGCTGTGTTAAAGGGCCGCATGATTGGAACTATGAATTTCGCCAATTTCATTGGGATTCTCATCGCTGGGCCTCTTTATCAAGCGTTTCTTATCGTGGCCAGCGCACTCAATTGGCCCGTCTCGTCCATCTTTTGGATGCTCGCAGTACTCCTGGTCCCTATCGCCATTGCCTACCGGCTTCCACCAACCGAATCATGAACGAGTTGTAGACAATTCTAGGTTTCTAACCAATAATGTTGGTTACGCCTTTTGATTGTTGATACCTGGGCGGTAACATCTTTGGAGACATGGATAATGTACAAGGCCTTTGCTCTTTTTGGTTTCGCTTCAGTCCTTTTTCTTTCTCAGGGTTGCGGTGGCAAGAAAGAGGTTGCGGCCGTTCCGCCGCATCTGTCCCAACCATCCGGCGCCCCATCCGCAGCCAACACAGGAACCGGGGAGTCCACAGGCTACAATCCCAATCCCCCCACCGGCAAACTTGGACCACCCGATGATGGTGGTGATGGCTACGAACAGCAACAGAGCCAGGGCCAACCGGGCGGCGCACCGATGCCGGCAGAGATGGGGTACGGCGGACCCTCCGGACAACAAGGTTATGGCGGCCCGCAGTCCGGCAGCGGACAAGGTTATGGTGGTCCTCAATCCGGTAACGGGCAAGGATATGGTGGTCCTCAAGGTTACTCATCCGGTGGCGGCGACCAATCGTTCGGATTGAACGACGGTCAAGGTGGATATCAACCCAACGGGAATTTTCAAGGCGCGCCTGGGCGAAACCAAAACCGCCCCAAGCCCAAACCATTAACTCTCAAGGAACAATCGATTGTTTCCTTTCAAGCAGGAAATCCAAAACGAGCATATGCATTGATGCAAGCTCACGCATTGCAGGTCGCTGACGAAGAGGCGGTAGAATCACTGAACGAGTATCGATGGGCGTCGCATCGCAAACGACCTCAATTGGGAGTCACGGTCGCTGTTGGAGTGACGCTAAAGAACACTTCAAATTCAAGCGATTTGTCACCTATCGGAGTTGAGCCACGCAATGGAAGTGGCGGAGGAATGGAATATGGCATGTCTCCAAACGGCATGGGTGGTGCGAATGCAAACGCTTCAAAAACAAAATCATTCGCGGAAACAACAGGTGCATTTGGTGCAAGCTTGGCTTCTGCATTTAAGGAAAGTCACAGCAAAGGGAGTTGGGCTCCTGCGTTCAAAGAGATTTCACTTTCGAACGGTAGGCCGACTGGTTTTGGCGGCTCCAATGGCGGCTTTGGCGGGGGCTTTGGAGAGGGGAGCGAAGCAAGTTTTAGTGGTGGGCCACAGACCGCAGGATTCCAAGAGAACAATGGGAACCAAAACAGTGGATATCCATCCGGCTATGGGCAACAACAACAATCTGGAAACGGCGGATACGGCGGAGATGCTTACTCAAATATGGGTGGGGCACCAGCTGGATATCCTGACGGTAGAGGGAATCCTGGCGGAGACTATCCGACTATGGCTACTGGGTATGGACCTGGCGCCCCACCAACCGAGGCTTCTGGACCGAATGAAAGCAGTCCCGGACCAGGCCTAAAAGGAAAGGGGGGGACGATGTCGAGCCCCCTAAAGTTCCTGCAAGGCAAAGGAGGCTTTGGAGCCGTCGGAGCTGGAATCGATGAAGGTAGTGGAGGTGGTTACGGCGGCCCAGCGGGCTTTGGTGGTCAGTTTGGTGGACCTGGTGGTCAAGACGGATTTGGTGGACCGAATGGACAATCGCCTGCGTTCGGCGCCAACTCGAAACTGCCTCCAGGCTCCACGCCTATCGCTCCTTGCCTTGTCTACATCGGCGTAGATGAGTCAGCAAAACTAATTAAGAAAGCTGCACAAGATGGTTACGATGCCCTCATCATTTTCGACGTCAAAGTCGGGTTGAATCGCGTGCTTGGTAAAGTCACTAACGACACATTCGTTAGTGTCGTTCAACCGAATCTTGTCCCCAAAGAAGTCAAACGCATCTATTCGTCTAAGGTGCTTAACAACCTTCAAGCTGCCAAAAGCAAAGCCAAAGGCGATTCGGATGGAGTCGATGAAGTCGTGGAAAGAATAATCAAAGGGACTGAAGAAGCCTTGGCATTGCAAGCCATTCCAGCTGTTTTGACCCCTGAAATTATTATGAATAAACGCGTTCCCGCGTTAGTCAAGGATACCGAATCGTCTGTCATCGAACGACTCAGCGAAGTCAACTTGTACTACAGCAAGGGATTGATCGATGATTCACAGAAAGCGGAAGCATTTGCACAAATCGATGGTGCTTTAGGCAGAGTGATCGCGACGGGCTCACCTTCCGAGAAGCTTGCAGCCCTCGAAAAGTTACTTGATCGCGAATTCAAGTAATTGAGGCGTTCCGGGAGTTCGGATTGGAATGGTTCGTTTGCAAACAAAAAGCGCATTAGTAGTTCTTGGCTGCTTTTGCTTCGTTCTCATTCGAACTACTGCACTGGCACAATCTACCGACGAAGAGCAGAGGAATTTCTTTGAAAAAAGCGTGCGACCCATTTTGGTTGCCCGCTGTCTAGAATGCCACTCGAAAGAAACGGAGTCCAACGGCGGATTATTGCTTGACTCCAAATCGGGTTGGTCGATCGGTGGAGATTCGGGGCCGGCTATCAATCATTCCGAATGGCAGAGTAGTTTGCTATGGATTGCAGTCGAGTATAGAAATCCTAAGTTACAGATGCCACCGGATGCCAAACTCTCGGATCAAGAGAGAGAGATCTTGCAACGGTGGATTAGCAACGGAGCTTTTGATCCCCGAGATGCTTCAGAGGTACTGACACCCAAAAAGTCCACTGCCCTTAGCGTTGAAGAAGCACAGAAGCATTGGGCTTATCGTAGTCCGATCGCAGTACCAGTACCAAGCCTAGAACTATCGAGCGGGAACTCGATCGATGTATTTCTAAAGCATGGCCAATCTGCCACCCGCATCCAACCAAGCGTTCTTGCCACAGAATCAACCTTAAGACAACGGGTGTATGTCGACCTGCATGGCATGCGTCCACGCGTAGATCCACTTTCGCTCAACAAAGCTTCAAATTTCACGGAGTTACAGTACGCGGATCTTGTGGATGAATTGCTCGCATCACCTCGTTTTGGCGAGCGGTTTGCCAGGTATTGGATGGACGCAGTGCGATTCGCAGAGTCGATTACACTGCGAGGGTTTGTATTGCCTGATGCATGGCGCTACAGAAACTACTTGATCCAATCTTTCAACAACGACAAACCCATCGCCCATTTTATACGAGAGCAAATTGCAGGCGATCTGATGCCTTCGGAAACCCTCGAAGCGAGGCAAAATCAACTGATTGCTACGACAGCTCTCGCTCTTGGCGATACGAATCTAGAGGAACAAGACAAAAAGCAACTGGAGATGGATTATATCGATGAGCAGCTCGAATTGATTGGAAAGGTTTTTCTGGGGCAGACCATTGGGTGTGCCCGTTGCCATGACCACAAGTTCGACCCGATCCCAACGCGTGACTACTATGCGCTGGCAGGTATCATGAAATCATCCATCGCCCTGGAGCACTCAAACGTTTCGAAGTGGATCAGCGTCCCTCTTCCACTTGATGCAGTTACTGAAGCTCGATACGTTGCCATGTCGTCCAAACGCAATCAGGTTAAGAAGCAATTGGACGATCTTAAAAAGGTCGTCCAGTCGTCAGCTACATCTTCGTCATCGCCGATTCGAATCGAGGATCTTCAAGGGATCGTCGTAGACGATTCCCAAGCAAAGAAAATTGGGGAATGGTCCGAATCGACCACGCTCAAACCCTTCGTTGGAGTCAGTTACCTGCACGATAAAAATGAAGGGAAAGGGGCAAAATCATTAACATTTGAGCCTGCGGAATTGAAACCAGGAAGTTATCGAATTCGTCTTTCCTATAACCACGATGCAAATCGCTCAAAAGCCACCGCCGTTCGGATTTTCAGCGCGGATGGTGAGGATCTCGTTCGAGTCAACCAAACAGAAAGACCAGCCGACGACGGATTTTGGCTGACGTTGGGAACATACCGATTCGAATCAGGTGGCCAAGCGTTTGTGATTATTAGCAACGAGGAATCGAATGGGCATGTTGTTGCAGATGCAGTACAGTTCTTGCCGGAAGGCGTACAGCCAATCGTTGCAAAAAGACATGCAGACCAGGGTTCGAAGTCAATTGCATCAAAGGAGGCAGGCGAGTCTCTTGAAGGCCTTAGGAACCAAGCAGTTTCTCTCGAAGCCGAGCTCAAGGCATTGCAATCGGAACTAGACATCCGACCAACTGTGATGTCGCTTCGCGCGTCTGAGACACCTTCCAACATTGCTATCCATGTTCGGGGAAACGTTCATCAGCAAGGTGCCACGGTCCCACGCGGTTTCCTTAGCTGTATCCCAAATTCTGCTGGCAGTGAACCAATTGATGCTGCGTCCAACGGTCGATTGGAGCTTGCGAATTGGCTTGTAAGTGATGCTAATCCGCTCACGGCTCGGGTTTATGTCAATCGAGTGTGGTACTGGTTGATGGGTGAAGGAATCGTTCGCACGATCGATAATTTTGGAACGACCGGGGAAACGCCATGCAACCCTGAATTGTTGGATTGGTTAACGCTTCAATTCATCCAGCATGAATGGTCCACCAAGTGGCTTGTTCGCGAAATCGTAAATTCAGATGCCTATAAGCGAGCCAGTCAATGCTCCCAATCGTCAATGGAACTCGATCCAGATAATCGCATGTTCGCGCGTGGATATATCCGAAGATTGGATGCAGAAACGTTTCGTGATACCCTTCTAGACATAAGTGGTGAGCTGGAGCTAGTTTCACAAATCGAATCGACGATACAGCCCAGAGTAAAGGAAGACTACGCATTCAAGCACACTTCCAACTACCGATCCGTTTACGGGCCATGGTTTCGCAACTCGCTTCCCGCTCTTTACGCAGAGCTTGACGGAGCGAACCCTAGTTTTCCAATAAGCAAACGAAATCGATCTACCATCGCACCTCAGGCAATGTCAATACTCAATAGTGAGTGGATCGCAGCACGCACCTCTAGGTTTGGATCCAAGCTTGCGCTAGAACCAAACAAAACAGATGAGCAGAGGATAAGCCATTGTTTTTTATCCATTTTGAGTCGGCTACCTTCCAGCAGAGAAATGCAATGGGCGAGAGGGGCCGTGACCCAAGCTAGGCAGGACCAAATTCAAGAGGATAAGTTATGGGGATCACTGGCCCACGAATTAGTCGCGTCGATTGACTTCCGTTACGTCGAATAGAGTATAACAATATGATGCACCGACGTTATTTACTGCAATCCACGGCTTGCGGCTTTGGCTCCTTGGCTGCGGCCTCGCTGCTATCCCGTTGGTCCAATGGATCGGGCGCTATTGCGAGCGAGACTCGACCTTCCGGAGGGCTGCACTTTCCCGCAAAGGCCAAGCGAGTCCTATTTCTGTTCATGCAGGGGGGAGTTAGCCAAGTCGATTCGTTTGACCACAAACCGTTGCTTGCCAGTCGTGACGGTGAAATGGTGGGATTTGACGATGCTCGCGAATTTGCGAACAAAGGCAAAGTTGGCGGACAGCATCGTGTCATGAAATCGCCTTGGGCATTCAAACCGTATGGACAATCCGGTCGTTTGGTCTCGGATCTTTTCCCGAAGATGGCCGAGCATGTGGATCGGATGGCAATGATCCACAGCATGCATACTGAGGGAGTCGCCCACGGACCGGCTACATTGTTTTTGCATTCTGGCTCGCAGAACTTCGTGCGACCATCGATGGGATCATGGATCCAATACGGAATCGGTTCCGAAAACGAAAATCTCCCTGGGTTCATTTCGATAGCGCCGTCGATCGGCAACGGAGGTAATCGCAATTACGGTAGCGCATTCCTCCCCGCAAAATTTCAAGGGACGCCAATCGGCAAAGCAGGGCAAGATACCCTAAAGATCGATGGCATGGCACCCGTGAAAGGTAAATCCGATCGGACTCGGCTCGATCAAATACAAGCCCTCAATCGCATCCAATTGGAGCAGCGAGCCAATGGCGAAAGCGAATTGGATGCAGCGATCGAGTCCTATGAAATGGCTTGGAAAATGCAGAGCACTGCGCCGGAAATTTTAGACTTTTCCAATGAAACCAGGGATACCATGCGTCTCTATGGTCTGGACCAAAAGGAAACCATGTCCTACGGTCGCAAGTGTTTGCTGGCCCGGCGGCTATGCGAATCCGGTGTTCGGTTCGTTCAAGTAAACTATGGGGACAACTCCGCCAACCCCGCCTGGGACCAACACTCCAATCTACCTAAGCATGCCGATCATGCTCGTGCAGTCGATGTCCCTATCGCGGGATTGCTCACCGATTTGGCCCAAAGAGGCCTACTCGAAGACACCTTGGTTTGGTGGGGAGGCGAGTTCGGGCGTGCACCGTATGCACAGGAAAATGGTACTGGAAGGGATCACAATCCAGGTGGCTTTACCGTCTGGCTGGCTGGAGGTGGAGTCAAGCCAGGGATTGCGTATGGCAGAACGGACGACTTCGGACATCTGGCGATTGAGAACAAAGTCCACATGCATGATTTACACGCTACAGTACTTCATCTGCTTGGGATCGACCACGAAAGACTAACATTCAAGCATGCTGGGCGCGATTTCCGGCTGACCGACGTCTACGGTCGCATTGTTCGAGGCATCCTTTCTGACGCATAATACACGGCTTCAACTATCAGACTTGAGCTGCGACGCGTATAGTAATTGGGTGCATGCAACGGCACTTATGTTGGTTCAGCCTCTCGTTTGAAATGTGCTCTTGGAATGCAGAATACACAGGTGGATGAATTGATGGGGCTAGTCCCTCCGACGAACTCGGTCATGGGGGCCGTACACGTGAGTCGACCGATGCTCCATCCCAACATATACCGCCGTCGGATCCTGAATGTAGAAGGAAATCCTGCACCTGGTCAATGGGTTGCCGTGTACCACCAGCAGCTGCCAATCAACCCAAAAACAAGCTATTCTGCCGAGCGAAACGACTCGCCATATAAACCGAGAACGGCCATGCCTCCAGAGGCGAGTGGAACACCTCAGCTGTTTGCGTATGGCATTTACAATCCAAAATCCGAAGTCGCGGTTCGCCTCTATTCTTGGTGGGGGAAGTGGCCAGATGAAGCTTTTTGGCGACAGAAGGCGCAGGAAGCTGTTTCGTTGAGACGCGATGTGCTTCGGCTCGATGAGACCACCGACGCTTATCGCGTTTTGCATGGCGAGTCGGACGGAACGCCTGGACTTGTCGTAGATCGTTATGGCGATTGCTTGAGCGCCGAAGTTTTTAGTCTGGGCATGTCCAAACGTTGTGAACCCATTCTGGAAATGCTTGCAAAGGAACTTGGAACCAAACACTATCTCATCCAAGAGTGCCCGCAATTCATAAGCCAAGAAGGCTGCACGGTCCCGAACCGTTCCTCCGCCGACTTGCCACCTGTTGTCACCGTTACCGAAAACGGCGTAAAGTACAAAGTTCATTTCGGAACCGGGCACAAGACGGGCTTTTTTTGCGATCAACGCGACAATCGTCGAAGGCTCGCAGAACTCTGTAAGGGGAAAACTGTATTGGATTTGTGCTGCTACACAGGGGGCTTTGCAGTACAAGCGGCAAAGGCTGGCCAAGCGTCCGAAGTGACCGGCGTCGATCTTGATGCTGAGCCGCTGGCCTTTGCGAAAAAGAACGCCGATATCAACCACACACGCGTTCGATTTGTCCAATCGGATGCTTTTGCATTCATGCGAGACATGCAACGGATAGGTCGACAATACGACGTCGTTGTTTTGGATCCCCCCAAGCTGATTCGCTCGAGGTTGGAGCTCGAAGAGGGAACCCATAAGCACTTCGATCTCAACCGATTGGCGATGGCAATGGTCAAGCCGGGGGGGTTATTGCTGACATGCTCGTGTGCTGGATTGCTCGATAGTGAAGCATTTCACGGAGTTGTGCGTTCCGCAGCCAAAGCAACTGGTTTCGACGAACAAGGCAACCCGCACCCACCTCGGACATTGCAAATCATCCATTCCAATGGAGCTGCGCCCGATCATCCAGTCGTCGCGCACTGTCCTGAAACCAGTTACTTGAAAAGCATTTGGGCCAGAGTGTTGTAACGGATCGACAGCCAATGAAAGGAATCATATGACCCAGTTCGAGCGCTTTATCCCATTTGATCTGGATAGTCGATTCAAACCCTCAGGAGATCAGCCTCAAGCGATCGCAGAGCTTGTGCGCGGTTTGAATTCGGGAAAGAAGCACCAAGTACTAATGGGTGTGACCGGTTCCGGCAAAACATTTACGATGGCCAATGTCATCCAAGCGGTCCAAAAGCCAACGTTGGTCTTGAGTCACAACAAGACGCTGGCCGCACAGCTTTATTCCGAATTCAAAGAGTTTTTTCCACGTAACGCCGTCCACTACTTCGTCAGTTACTACGACTACTATCAGCCTGAAGCCTACATTCCACAGCGAGACATCTACATCGAAAAGGATGCATCGATCAACGAAGAGATCGACCGATTGCGACTCGCCTCCACTAGCGCGCTGGTTAGCCGTCGCGATTGCATCATCGTCGCAAGTGTTTCTTGCATCTATGGCTTAGGCTCGCCCGAAGAGTACAAGCGAAGCGTGGTGCCTATTCGCGTAGGCGAGTCCATTCCTCGCGAGGACCTTCTGTTGAGATTAATCGATATCCAATACGAAAGGAATGACATAGCCTTTGAACGCAGCAAGTTTCGTATTCGCGGCGACACCATGGAGTTGTGGCCGTCGTATGAGGAGTTCGCATACCGCATCGAATCTTGGGGGGACGAGGTCGAGCAGATTTCCATTATCAACCCAGCTAGCGGTGAAGTCATCTCGCGACTAACCGAAGTGTACATCTATCCGGCCAAGCACTTTGTGACGTCAGAGGATCGGATCCACAACGCGATCAAAGTGATTCGCCAAGAACTGGAATCCCAACTGGAAAAGTTCAAGTCCGAAGGGAAGATTTTAGAAGCGCAACGACTTAATGCGCGAACTCGCTTTGATTTGGAAATGTTGCAACAGGTCGGGCATTGTCCTGGAATCGAAAACTACTCCCGCCCTTTGTCCGGCAAAGAACCAGGCGCTACTCCAGACACTCTGTACGATTTCTTTCCAAAGGATTTTTTGTTGATGGTGGATGAGTCTCACGTTTCGATTCCTCAAGTTCGTGCTATGTACGCTGGAGATAAAAGTCGCAAGACGACACTTGTCGAACACGGATTCAGGCTCCCCTGTGCGCTCGACAATAGGCCGATGAAATTTGACGAATGGGAGGCTAAAATCAATCAGGTGGTATTTGTTTCCGCCACTCCCAGCGACTATGAGCTTGATCAGACACAAGGTGAAGTTGTCGAACAGATCATTCGCCCGACTGGACTCCTCGATCCGATAATCGAGGTAGTGCCAGCGCGCGGACAAGTCATGCACTTGCTCGGTCAAATCCGAGAGCGGATTGCGATGGGAGATCGCACGTTGGTTACCGCACTCACCAAACGGCTTGCCGAAGACTTGTCCAACTTCTTTGTCGAGAACGACCTCAAGTGCCGTTGGCTGCATAGCGAACTAGATGCATTTGAACGGGTTGATCTATTGCGAGAATTGCGGGAGGGACGATGTGACGTGCTGGTGGGGGTCAATCTATTGCGAGAAGGACTAGACCTACCGGAAGTATCTATGGTCGCGATTTTGGACGCGGACAAAGAAGGATTCTTGCGAAGTGAAACCTCGCTGATCCAGACTATAGGCAGAGCCGCGAGAAACTCCAATTCAAAAGTCATTCTTTACGCGGACAGAATGACCCCATCTATGCAAACGGCTATTGAGGAGACACAACGCCGCCGAAAACTGCAAGAAGCCTACAACCTGGAACACGGTATTACCCCCGAAACAGTTCGAAAAGAGGTGACCGCAAGCATCTTGCAAGCCGCAGAGAACCGAAAGCGTGCTCGAGAAATGGTTCGCATTGACTCAACGTCTGAGCGGATCACGGAAGATTACCTCAAAACAATGGAGGAGGAAATGCTTGCGGCCGCAGAAAATCTTGAATTTGAGAGGGCCGCAGCCCTTAGGGACAAGATTATGCGAATGCGAGACAAGATCGGCGAGCCGGTTGAAAGCGATACAAACGAAGAACGCATGGTCGGTGGGCGTCAACGCAAGCGATCTACTAAAAGCGCCGGCACGCGAGTTCCTAGACCAAAGCAAAAGTAGCCACGCCGCAGAGTAGATGGATGTCTTCAAGGGCTTGAGATGATGTACGCAAAGCCGTGGATCACTAGCTCGAAGAGCATTGAAACGGATCGCTAAAGGACTATTCGAGTTTGTGTCCGCCTTGTGGATCGTTTGGACCAACAACCGCCGCTGAGGTTCCGTCCAAGCTTGCTAAGTAAGCGACTATGTCACGCAATTCTCGTTTATTCAAATACTTGAGGAGATCTACGGGCATCGATGAAAGCCCTTTCTTTCGTTCTTCAATGGACTCCTTGTTGATCTTGATCAGAGCCCCCTGTGCATCCATCAGAGTCAAGTTCGAGTCGTCCTCGGATTTGAGAATTCCGGAAATCGTCTTGCCCTCATCGTCCAAGACCACAACCGTTTCGAAGCCCTGCGCGATTGCCGAATTGGGTGTTACAATCGATTCCAATAGATACTCACGCGTCTTTTGTGAACCGAGAGTACTCAAGTTTGGTCCAACTTCTCCGCCCGTGTTGCCCACCTTGTGACATCGAACGCAAGAAAGGCTGCTGCGGTTGAAAAAAAGGCTGCGTCCGAGAGTCGCATCTCCACCATCGATGCAATCTTCATAGTGTTTCTTAGGGTCCGACTCTTTAAGTTTTTCGAGGGTTGCTATTTTGTCTGCAAACATACGCTCGAGATCAGAGTCAAGTTTGCCTTTTGCAGCTTCCACCACATTGACCCAGCAATCTCGTTCGAGCGTACCATTGAGGTATTGCTTTACACCTTCTGCTACTAAAACTCCAGCCGCATCGGAGGACATTTTGCTCAATAGATCCCATGCAAACTGCCGTTCTCGGATCACCTTAGAGGCGATCGCGAGTCGTATGCTTTTGATTGCTTGGTCTGGTTTCTTGGTAGCCAGGAAGGCCAAACTAGCCATCCTCACATCCACGTTTGAGTCCAAAAGGAGGCCATTGATGAGCGGTTGGATCACGTCGGGCGCGAGATTGGTCAAGGCCTTGATGGCAGAACCGCGCCTAGCGCCATCTACTTTGACATCTTGAGCGGAAACCAACAGGATGTCCGCAATTTCCGAAATGCCTGCTTTCGCAGCAACATCGAGAAACTTGTCTCGAACGATCGCTGGTGCAGCAACTAGTTCGTTCATTCGTTCTCGCAATAGGTTGATAGCTTTTTCGGAACTGCGATCAGCCAAGGGTTGGTGACGATTCATCACCCGGTCTCGATCGCCCGGCTTTGCCCAGGCGGCGAGCATCTCGAGGGCTTCCACTCGCATCGAATCGCTGCCAATGGAGTTGATGGCAAAGTTCGCTAGTCGTACAGCGTCTTGATCTCGTCCCAGTCGAAATCCGGCGTTAAGCACACGACTCACGACTGCGTCGTCGCTGTCTTTGGAAAGAATTACGTCTGCAAGGGCAGGCAATTGGCTATGCAACTGAGGAACGTCATGGATTGCTCGAACGGTTTCCTTTTGCACTTTTACAGAATCATCTGCCAGAAACTCGAAAATCATCGGGTTGGCAAGTTTCCGCATTGCGACCACCGCGGCCAGTCGAACCGCTTCGCTCTTGTGTTTTTTCAACGCGACCAATTTGTTATAGTCCTTTACTCCGGTCAAACCCATGATTCCTGAGTGTCTCAGAACTGGGTCGCGGTTGTCATTCTCTGCCAGTACTTTGACGATGCTCTCGAAGGAATCGTCGGAGCCAAGTTGTTGTATCGCCATACAGCAAGCAGACCGAATGATTGCAGACTCGTCAGAAAGCAGCTCCGTCAAAAGGGGTAATGCATTTTTAAATCCACCATCCGCAAGCATTTCAGCCGCTCTGGCAACAATTATGGGTTCGGAGCTAGACAGGGATCTAACCAGAGACGTTGCAACGACCGTGTCATTCGGTTTGGTGCGTAGCAATTGTCCCAACCCCCATACGCAATGGAGTTTCTTTAGAGTTGGGGAATAGGGCTGCATCAAGGCTGCGATAAAAACATCTCGGTTCCCTCTTCCTGCAAGTTCCCATTGAGCTTCGAGCCTAACTCGTCTATCAGCGTGACTGAGAAGTTCGCCAAGTTCCGCTTCGCTTCGCGATTTCATGCCTTGACGCAGGATCGCCTGGGTACCTTTAACGAGTTCCGTAGTTTGGGCCTTTTCGTCTGCAAACCGGTAAATACGTCCTTTGTTTTCACCATTCCAACCATTGACCCAGTCGCTAACGTAGATTCCGCCATCCGGTGCAAATTCGACATCCGTAGCGAGTATCTTCCAAATGAATTCCTCGTTGCTTTTCATTTCAAAGAAGGCTCCTTTTGGATTAACTTTGATCATGCGAATGCCACTATTGGATGCTTGGCCTCGAAAGTCGCACAGAAAGAAAGCGTTGGCAAACTGATCTGCCAATCCGTCTTTTGCCGTTAAGCCAGTGCCAGGGTAGCAGGCCAATCCTGATGGGCCGTCAGCAATATTAGCGATTGGGGGAATGGTATAAGCAGGCGTATCCTCATTGAACGGAAACCAAATTTTTTCGCGATTGAATGGGCCGCGATCTGAGATGTACTGATACATCATCCTCCAACCTGTGTCCCCGCCGCGAAGGATGCAAACCCAACGCGCTTTGTCACCGGAGTCCGAGTTGTTATCACCGGTAAACAAATTGCCAAAATCATCGAACGCGAGTTCCTGAGGATTGCGTAGACCGCTTGCTACCACCTCAAGCTTGCTGCCATCAAGTTCACAACGAAACACGGCGCCACTCTCTGGATTGGCAAGCAATCCATTGGGTGTTTCGACATGATAGCCGCGGTCTCCGATCGAAAAATAGAGTCGACCATCCGGACCTAAAATGAGCCCATGCATATCGTGCCCTCGAAAAGCGACCCGAACGCCGAATCCGTCCGAGAGAACAATACGTTCATCGGCAACTCCGTCGTCATCTTTATCGACAAGTGCCCACAATCGAGGGATGTTCGTATAATAAATTCGGTCGCCGCGAACCAACGCACCGGAGCCAGTCCCCTCTTCGATGCCGTTGAAACCTGATGCAAAGACGGTGGACTGGTCGGCTTTGAAATCGCCATCGGTATCGACAAGCACTCTCAGCAAATCGTCATACTTTTCGAAGATAGCCGCTTTCTCTCCCAACTGGTCTCGATGGTACCGGATGCGGTCGGCAACTGTTTGTGCTGCCAGGTCTGCCGAGAGCCATTTCTCATCGTGCGCTCTGTTGTCAGTAACTCCCGTCCCTTGTCGATAGGTCTCACAAACAACAACACGGCCGCGGCTATCGATAGTGAAAGCGACTGGATTTCCAACCATGGGCTCAGCTGCAAAAAGTTCGCATGAAAATCCAGCTGGTTTTTGGAAAGATCCGATTGCCTTTGCCGCATCCTCCGATTTTTCTGCAAGTTGAGTGACTTCTGGCTTGGGACGCTTAGGTGTGTCATCGGCACTTGCAAAAGGAACTAAGCAAGATGCCGTGGCCAAAAGCGTAAAGAATCTGTTCATGCCGAGCCGAGTCCAATTGCGTCTAGGAAAGGGAGAATTCATGGAGTTCTTTTTTTGAGCGAACATTAGGGTACGAAGAGGTAAATATCCGACTGAGACTGTTTGAATCGTATTTCGGACCGACCTAAATGCCAAGTCGCAATGAACGATTGAATCGGTTGTTTTCGATGTTTTGAAAGTAGTAGTTTTATTGTCGCAACGAATTTCGATGAATCTTTTCCTCGGCCGAGTCGAATACAGATTGATGTCAAGGCTCATCACTTGATTCGGTGAGCTACATTTCTGTTAAGGCATGGACGCCATTTTGCCCGTCAGTAGCCGCTAGGTTGACTGAATTACTCCTTTCGAGGCGTCCTGTTATGCGTTCCAAATCCATCTTTCTGCTGGTAATTGCACTTGCGTTTGGGGTTGTCGCGTCCGTCGCGGTCAGCCAAATCGTTCTGGACCAAAAAAACCGCGGCGCAGTTGAAACAGTACCTGTTCTCATGGTCATCAAGGAAATATCCGCGGCAACCAAAGTGACCCCCGACAGTTTCAAACTCGAACAATGGCCGGTAGACAGGGTTCCGCTTGGCGCTATCTCGGATCCGAAACTGATCGAGAACAAATTCACCAAACAGCGAATTTATGTAGGCGAAGCGATCATCGAAGCCAAATTGTCCGCCAAAGGCCGCGACTTCATTGTGCCCGAAGGATATAGGACATTTGATATTGGCGTCAAAGACGAGACAGGTGGCGGTGGATACATCGGACCCGGCGATCATGTCGACGTTTACGGCTATTTTGACAAAGGTCCCCGCGTCCGAGCAGCCAAAAGCGTGAAAGTGATGGAGAATCTAGAAGTCGTGATGATCGATGGCAATGCGATCGTCGACCCGGAAGCGACCAAACAGAAAAAATCGAGCACGATTCAATTGCTCGTGAAAGACTCCCAATACATTGTTTTGGATACCGCTTCCAACCTGGGCAAGCTCCGATTGGCTCTACGTCCGCCGAATCAGTCTCAGGGCAATAGGGAGCAAACCGACGATGGCGAGAAGTTCATTAGCTGGCTTAAAGAGTCGGAAGCTCCGGCTCAGGAAAACCAGTCTAACGAGAAAACAATTGTGGAATCTCCAATGCTTGCACCTGCATCGGTAGAGGAAAAGCCTGAAAAACATGACATGGTAATTGTCACCTCGAACAAATCGACTCTTTTTCGATTTAGTGAAGGCAGGTCCATGCCACAAAAGATCGATTTGGATCAACCCCAACCCGCCTCAGAAAATGCAACCACGCCCGCTCAGAATCCCAATTTGCCAGCCAACCAGGGATATAAGAATTCTGACAGGAGCAGTTCGTTGGACCCCTCACTCCCCCGAATGGAGCCGGTGAACCCACCTAACGCAAAGCAAAGCAACCTGATATGGGATCCAGCAAGTGGAAACTGGAAGTCTGGGGGATTTAAGGCAACCTACCCCAGTAGCGAGTGATTTGCGGGTAGCATTGTGTCGAATAATGTGATTGGAGTTAGATTGCTTGGCACATAGCCAACCAATCTCAATCGTCATCGGAGCCAAGGATGGTAAAGGATGACGTTTTGAAAAAATCCATATTGCCCTTTTGGTGCAGTACGTCCGAAAACTGTTCACAGGGAAGTGACTCAGAGATGACAGAAATAAAAAACCGACAAGTTCGTCCAACATCGACTTTGACGATGCTAACGATCTTCGCAATCGCAGTCATTGCGCGGTCGGCGAGTTGTGGAGATGGTGAAAATATCATCCCAACCGGAAGGCTAGCGATTTCCAAGACACAGGAATCGCTGCAAATGGTAGTGACAACCTCCCAGTACCTGACCTTCCCTCAGCCGATTCTTAAGGCGACGATTCAAAACGACAGTGCGATCCAAGTACAGGCATCGGGGCGAAATGAGGTCTTGGTGTCGGCGGTTGCAACAGGAGTCGCCCAGATTGATTTGCTCGGTGCGGACGATCAGGTATACAACGTTCAAGTGATCGTCACAGGGGATGCAAGAGAACTCAAAGCAATTCTTGCGTCGCAATTCCCATCTGCCACGTTGAATGTAGTCCCTATTCAACAAGCTGTCATTATTTCCGGAACTGTTACTGCGGACGAGCATGTGGAACAAGCTGTAACCATTGCTGAACAGTACTACGGGACGGTAATCAACCGTATCGAAGTGATCGGTGTTCACACGATCATGCTTCAAACTCAAGTGATGGAAGTTTCGCGTACGAAATTGCAACAGCTCGGTATTGACTGGTCACTCGGATTTGGAAATGACTTCGTTACGCAATCCGCAAGCGGACTACTCGGTACAGGAGCCGCACCAACACAACTAAGTGCGGGCACGGAAAACTTTAAGTTCGGAATTGTCGACAACGGCAATTCGTTCTTTGGACTGCTGAAGATGTTACGTCAAAAGAATCTTGCCAAAGTAATGGCAGATCCAACAGTCGTCGCTATCGACGGACGTCCAGCTAGCTTCAATTCAGGGGGTGAATTTCCGATTCTAGTCCCAGCAGGTCTTGGTCAAGTCGGAGTGGAGTTTCGCGAATTCGGAACGCGTTTAGACTTCGTGGCCAAGGTCCGCGGCGATAGTCGAATCTGGTTAGAAGTACGACCGACCATCAGCGAAATCGACCCAGGCCGAAGCGTCATCGTTAACGGAACCAGCATACCTGGCATCCGAAGTCGGTTCGTCGATACTGCAGTCGAGCTTCGAGCAGGACAGACACTTGCTCTGGCTGGGTTGCTACAGATCCGAACGGAATCGGAATCGGTGGGCTTGCCATTTTTGTCTGACGTGCCGTACCTTGGCGCACTTTTCCGAACGAACAAGGAAGTTCAGAATGAAGTCGAACTATTGATCATGGTGACACCGAATTTTGCAGGAGCAATGGACGCTCACGAAGTGCCACAAGGTGGACCTGGATACAACAGCAACAGTCCTCTGGAACGTGAGGTCTATGGCAAAGGTTATATGGAAGTCCCACCTGGATGTGCTCCAAATGGAGTGTGCCCGCCAAGCACCGGTCCACAAATCCTTTACAACAATGCTTATAGCCCAACCGGAAACAGTGGAGCCTCGATGGCGAATCGTGCTCCTGCTCTACCCGTCCAAAGCGCAAGCACAAGGCCGCAAGTAAACAATCCATCTACGATGGGAACACGCCCGACTCCTGTCCGTCGCTAGTAGACAAAGCTTATAACGTTTTTACGATTGAATTGAAATCAAATGAGCAATGTACTACGAACTGCCATTGTCGACCCGAACGACCAATCTCGCGATAGCCTCAAGGCTATGCTGTTAGGTATGGATCTTGTCTGGCTTGACGCTGAATGTTCTCGTTATGAATTTTTCTCGGACGTGGTTGAGCAGTCCAAACCCGATGCAGCCGTGATCTCGTTGGACGGTGGACCTGATCGGGCCCTAGTCTTGATGGAAAAGCTGCGCACAAGCTCTCCTGACTGTGTACTTATTGCAGTATCGAAGAGCTCCGACGGTCAGCTTATTCTCAAGTCGATTCGAGCAGGTGCAAAAGAATTTTTGCCGCTGCCAATCGATGTTCAAGAGTTACACCTCGCTCTAGAACGCGTACTCCAATCCAAATATGGCAGCGGAACGGACGGACGAGCACGGGGTTGTCGAATGATTGTAGTAGCGGGTGCTACCGGAGGCGTAGGTTGCACCTCGATTGCCGTAAATATAGGGTGCAATCTTGCGAAAAGGCCTGAAAATTCGGTCGCACTTGTCGACTTGGATTTGGCGCTTGGCGATGCCGATGTTTTCTTGGATTCGATACCAGACTACAGCCTCGTGGATGTGACTGAGAATGTTGCCAGATTGGACTTCCATCTTCTCCGCAAGTCATTGACCAAGCACTCTTCGGGATTGTACCTTCTGCCACGTCCCGTGCAGTTGCAAGATCTTGATTTGATAACACCCGATAGTTGGCGCAAAGTCTGCGGACTATTGCGTGCATCCTTTTCGCATATCGTGATCGACGTTTCGAAATCGTACTCACAAGTCGATTTGACTGCGATGGAAATGGCGAACGAAATCGTGTTGATTGTTCAACTGGACTTACCATGCCTTCGGAATATGGTTCGGCTTCTCATGAGCTTACAGCAGATTGAGAACATTAGGGACAAAGTGAAAGTGGTCGTCAACCGAGTTGGACTCGAGAGCGGTCAAATCAGCCTGAAGAAAGCTCGTGAGACGATCGGTCGTGAAGTGTTTTTCCAGATTCCTAACGACTACCGTACGATGGTCGAAATGAGGAACAATGGGCAACCTTTGATCGAGCAAGCGCCCAAGGCCGCGATCACTCTTGCTGTTCAGCAGTTGACCGATTTGCTAGCCGGAGCCGAAGTGACCCCTACGGATGAGGCCAATAAAGCACCGGCGGAAAAAGCTTCGAACAGCAACTGGAAGAGTTTTTGGCCAGGCAAAGCGATCGCCAAGGCGATCACGAAATAGCACAAAAACACATTCACGTCAGTTGCTTGGATTTGCGTTTGCGATCGGTGGTTCTGGCGGTAGCGTTTTCACTCAACTTAGAAATTCGAAGTTGTCGCCCTACGACCCACGCTCTTCCGAGAACCTTGAAGACTTCTCGCGGCATGCCGGCCGGGAGATCCACAGTGCTGTAGTCATCAAAGATTGCAATCTGGCCAATGTTAGCTGACTCCAGACCCGCTTCGTTCGCGATAGCGCCCACTAAGTTGCCTGGTCGCACACCATGTGCGCGACCTACTTCGACGCGGAATCGTTCCATCTCGTTGGACTGAACATTGCCAGCCACGCTGGGGCGAGCAGGGCGATTTCGATCACGGCCCGGCGACTCACGATCGAAACTTTCACGTGGAGAGCGATTGTCTCGTGGGCCTCTACCCTCGCGGAAATCGCTTCGTCCATTGTCATCTGCAAAAACGTCTCGACGACGCGTCCCCTTGTTGGCGTCCTCGGTCAGGAATGGCTTGTCACCTTGAATGATCATGGCCAATGCAGTTGCGACACGTTCCGCTGATATGGAATGCTCCGACATGCATTGTTCGATAAGCTTTTCGAACATGGTGAACTGAGCATTGGGAACAGAATTCTCGGCGCAAGCTTTGACGATTTGGTTTTTAAATCGGTTCACTCGCATCTCATTGATTTCTTTTGCCGTTGGAACGGCCATGGGCTCGATCATCTGTCCTGCGGCGCGATCGATTTCACGCAAGAAGCCACGTTGCCGAGGGGCAATAAACACGATGGCCTCGCCGCTTCGCCCCGCACGTCCAGTACGCCCAATGCGGTGTACATAGGCTTCAGCATCAACAGGCAAGTCGTAGTTGATTACGTGAGTTACTCGTTGAACATCCAAGCCCCGAGCGGCGACGTCGGTTGCCACTAAAATATTGAATGAACCTTGCTTAAGTTGTTCGACGGTGCGTTCACGCTGCGCCTGGGCGATATCCCCATTCAAAGCGACGGCAGCATGCCCCATGGCGATCAAGTTGTCCGCTAACTCTACGGTTGCTAACTTGGTCTTTACGAAAATGATCATTCCTTCGTGGTCGGCGGCCTCTAAAATGCGAAGAAGCGCTTCAAACTTATGGCTGTGCTCCACCAACACAAAACGTTGGCGGATGGTCTCTGCCGTTTTCTGTTGCGATTGAATAGATATCACGTGCGGATTTTTAAGATGCTGATCCGCGATCTCTCGAATCGCCGAAGGCATCGTAGCTGAAAATAAGGCAATTTGGCGATGTTCAGGTGTTTGCTCAACGATCCACTTAACATCGTCCACAAAACCCATTCGCAACATTTCATCCGCTTCGTCAAGCACTAAGCATTGAAGCGTGTCTACACGCAGTCTGTTCTCTCGCATGTGATCCATCACTCGCCCAGGTGTTCCGACCACAATATGCACGCCACGTTGCAACGCGTGGATTTGTGTCGAGTATGCTTGGCCGCCATAAATAGGAGCAACTCGAAGCCCCCTCATGTGCTGGCCGTAACGCTGAAACGATTCAGAGACTTGAATGGCTAATTCTCGAGTCGGCGCCAAGACCAGCACTTGAGTGGCTGGATTCTTGACATCAATGCGACTAAGCAGTGGCAATGCAAATGCCGCAGTTTTCCCAGTTCCTGTTTGTGCTTGTCCAAGCACATCGCGTCCCTCCAACATGGCAGGAATCGTGGCAGCTTGGATTGCTGTAGGAAACTCGTAGCCGGATGCTAGAAGAGCACTGCAGATTTCAGCAGGCAGTTTCAAGTCCGAAAACTTGGTTCGAGTATCCAATTCTATCTCTTCGAGGCAACTGGACTGCTCTAAATCCGGGCGCACTTGATCAAGGTTTCTATCATCGGATTCGTCCAGGATAATTGCTTTTTGCGTCGCATCGTCGACGACAATTGCACTCGTATTGGGGGGAAGATCGGACGGCGTCGCAACCGCTTTTGGCAATTTTGCCTTCGCTTGTTTTGACGAATCGACTCGAGACTTAACCGCCTTTGGCTTGGGTGCGTCCTGTTTTGGAACATGCTCTCGCAGAGCTTCGATGTCTGCCAAGTCCTTGGAGTCGACAAGACAAAGCGACTCAATCAACTGCGTTGCTTCCGCAATATCGGCTTCATGAAGGTCGGATGCTTGCGCGGAGATACCGATAGCGGGCTCATTTGAGCTCATATTTTCCTCGAGATACAAAGGGGTCGAATACCAAAAAATCCATGGTCTGCACCGTATTCAGCCAGTGCAAAAACTCGGGAAAGTCTGGCTCGATTCAACCTTTGTCGATGGAGCCGATGACGGCTCGCGCACTGCGTTGAGAGTTTAGAACCCTGCTTTCCAAGCTGGTGTTGCAAAAGATACTAACGAAAACATTACTTTTCAGAAGGGGCAAAATGAAAAGAATCGCATTTCGATCGCGGTTGTTTATGCAAAAAGTGCAGCCAAATGTGGCCTAAGAATCTAGATTTTAGGACAGTCCATGTAAGATAATGATAAGTGTTGTTGTTGCCGGGCATGAACTACGGGATGTGAATCACCATTGGCTGCCCCTAAGGTTGAATTGGATTCAATTGCGAGAAATTGAATGAAAGAACAGAAGGAGACTGGATTCGTCGGATCGACCTGCGAATTCAAATCATTTTCGGATGATATTTTTTTGATAAAAGAAATTGCCTTGGAAAGTACGGTGAGTTGGATTGGGAAAGATAGCGCGTCGCAACCGAACGAGTATTTGGAAGAATGCAATTCGCATCAATGCGGAGAATGATCGTCCAATTCTCTCTCGGTTGATGGGCGTTGAAACGGAGTACGCAATCCGTTGCAAACAAAATGCCACTACCGATGGAGCGATGCTCGACTTCGACCGGTTGGCAAACGCTCTCAGCTGTCGGATACCTATTGCACCAAGCTTTCGCAACCCATTTCGTTTGTTTCTAGCGAACGGCGGTTGTATTTCCTTGGAGACCGGAGCATCCTCTGACCTAAAGAATGCAATGCTGGAAACAGCGACTCCCGAGTGCCAGAGCCCGCGCGAGCTTCTCTGCTATCAGGTGGCAATGGATGAGCTTTTCTCCGAAATAGTAAGCACCACCTACGGAGAAGAGGATGCTCACTTATTGAAAGGGAACGCCGATGCCCATGGACATACGTATGGCCAACACGAGTCCTACGAAATGAGGATTGCGTCGGGTGCCTCGCTGTTTTTCTGGCGAATTGGTCTGGTGATGATGCTGCCGATGATTATCGGTTATCGAGTTGTTGCCGCTATCTGGTTCGCTTTGGTTTTGTGCGCAAGCCGAACACCTAAGCTCGTTCAAGCATGCATTCGAAATCTAAAATGGCAAAAGCCAAGACCGGATGCTACAGCAGATGCAGAGCAAAAAAGAGAAGTGCATTCGCGAGTCCAACTCGCCCCACATTGGGCTTCCACTTGCGCTCTCGGGCTGCGGATCATCCATTGGCCTTTGGCCACAATTTTGTGGATGAATATCATTTGCTTCGCATTGCGATCGCAGCGGAAGTCACTTTCGGCGTTCCTCGTCTCTCGTTGTATCGTCGATGGCGCAGGTTACCTCGACAAGGAAAACCGATTTTGGGTGAGCGCGCGTTCGTCTACAATAAACTCCATGGTCGGATTTGGTAGTTACGGTCGATCCTGTCCATTGCTTCGATGCGATTCATGGCTACGTGGTCTTTGCGTTGGACCATGGTGGTCGTTAGGCAATTATCTCCAACTTTTTAACCCGAACCAACGCGTTGAGATTGCCGTTGGCGATTCTGGAATGTGTGAACAATCGCAGTACGTGCGATTGGGGGCTACCTCGCTGGTACTCGATTTGATTGAGAATTCGACTCCAAAAGTCCCCCGTTTAAAAAACCCTGTCGATGCCATAGAACGATTTTCTCGGGACTGGATGTTGCTCACCACGGTGACGGATCGCTCGAAACGACAATGGACCTCGCTCGACATCCAACACAGTTACGCTGCGTCGGTTCGCCAAATGCTTCAGTCCAAAGCCAACGTCCCCATCGAAGCTTGGAAAATCCTTGACTACTGGCAGTCGACACTAAATCAATTGCACCCGACCGATGATGAAGCCAATTTACCACGTGCCATGCTAGGTCGCATTGACTGGCTCAGCAAACTATGGCTGCTACATCAAACCAATATCGATGCTACGTGGCAAGCAAGAAAGAAAATAGATCTCCGTTATCATGAGTTATCGAGCGGAGGTTATCACCGTCGATTGAATGAAACCTTGGAGCTTGCTCCGATTCTAGATCGATTTGATGTCGCTCGATGCAAAAGAAATCCACCGCTCAATTCCCCTGCAACTCGTCGCGGGTATTTGATTCGCGAATTCTCCTCGCCCGAATGTGATCTTCATGTTGATTGGACGCATGCCGAATTTGTGTTTGAGTGGAAGAAACAGAACGTGAAATTTTAGCTTACCAGATCAATCTTTTTATTCGTTAGTTCACGCGGGTATTTCGTGGCGGCTGAGAGTATTTGCAAAACTGGCTTTATGTAGCCAACAGTCGCTTACCGATGACAACAATTGGTATTTCTTTCATCCCCACGATTGACGCACATGGATGTGCTTAACGGCAAGTCATCCAATGCTTTCCAATTTTCTTCAAAAGCCTCTCGGTATCGTGACGATCCTTGGTGCTGCTGTCGGTGGTCCTTATGCCGCTTTTGAAACCGATGTTGGCACACAATTGCGCCAATCATTGATGAGCCGATTGGCGCAGTCCAATTCTCCAAATAGCAACCAAAGCCCCGGTGCAGAGTCGACGTCGGATCCTTTCTCTTTAACTGCAACAAATACTGCAATGGGTACGTCACTCCCACCCGGCATGCAAGCTTCGTACTGGAATCAGCCTACAAGCAATCCCTCCAGCAATAGTCATATTCCCAATGCGCCGCAATCGGGAAACTTCAGCGCGACTTCAAATGGACAAGTCGTTTCTAGAGTCTATGGGCCAGTCAGTGTTCAGCCAATCGGCCCTCAAGCGTCGATGAGTACTTACGGACAATGGGGGCAACCTACGCATTCAATTCCCTACCCGATGAACGGCCAAGTTGCGATGCTGCCCAATGTAAATCTTGAAACCAGATCTGGCCCCGCATCGATTGTTCCGGGACGAACCGAACAACTTTGGGACTATACCCTGGGAACACCGACTCTAGGCCAAATCCAACAACAACCACAGGCATCGGTGGGCGGTGGGGCGATAAACGATTTGCGAGAGGTGCTACGGTTCGATATCGTTCCCGGATGGTTACCTCAACGCTTTGCTCGTGTTTCCACGGTGACCTCAAACGTGCAAATGGACGGTTTGAGAGTTCCGTTGATTACCGGAACACAGTCGCGGGACATTGCTGGCTCTCTAACCTATTACTTTGATGCGGGCCA
Source organism: Pirellula sp. (assembly GCA_031374515.1). Taxonomy (GTDB): domain Bacteria; phylum Planctomycetota; class Planctomycetia; order Pirellulales; family Pirellulaceae; genus JBKCUI01. The sequence continues at coordinate 89,832 of JANMGH010000021.1, forward strand.
AGCGTTAAAACGAATCAATCTGCATGGTGTAACTGGAGATCCGACGATACTCGCAAACTTGATGGTCCAGTTCTATCAGCTTAAGCCTGAGCAGAGCCTTGGCGGACAACTCTTTACATCGCGATGGAACAATCGTGTCACGAGCGTTATGCAGGTTGCTCCAGCCCCGATCATTTATGCTGGTGCGGATCATTCCAAATATATTATCTTTCTCGAACTCAACCAGCCGGACAACCTATATGGCCTCAGTGAAGAAGCGAGCGAGATCTTAAAGACAGCCCAGGCAAAGGGTGTGACCGGCTATTCGGTTTATCATGCTGCCATAGTCAGAAATGATTCTGAATAGTTCTTTCTTGTCTTTCCGTATTGGGCAAGACTGCATGCTCTGTGTTGTTCTGTAGTTACATCCCATAACTCGCTTGCCTCAAT
>JANMGH010000094.1:0-29550 GCA_031374515.1 Pirellula sp.
TGGCTCTAGGCCTTAGTCCCGGAGGGACAATAGATTCAAGCCGGTGGTGCCAACCACCGGAATGATTTTGTGTACGAGACTTAGTCCCGTAGGGACGATAAAGTCAATGCGTCGATCGTCCCTCCGGAACTCGGCTCCTACCCTTGTATATGGCCCAACACACGTTAGAGCTTACGTGTGACCTGTCATCGCTTTTGAAGCTAGTAGATCTTTGACTTGCGGGCCGACTCCATAATGAAATGCCAACGACTCATCCATCGATACTGAAGTGTCAATCTTGGCCTTAAGTATTTTTTCCACGATCTAGAGCGGCGGGCGATCGCCCTTGGATTGACAAAACCCTATCATAACCTCGGCGTCGAACTTGAAAGTTGGGGTTGGTGGTTTTGACACGTTGCGAAAGTTGTCAAGACTTTTGGCGACTTGCCGAAACTCTTGACGAGTTTCGCTACCCTAAAATCTAATCTGGACAAGCGATGGGAACAAAGTTTGACCGCCGACGACAAACAAATCCTAGGAGTGGCCAGTGTTGCGTTTTTCATTTTTTCTTCTTGTCTCGTTTGTGTGTTCTGTATCGCTGGCATTCTGTCGGGACGATCGGCTAGAGCCAAAAGCGCCCGAAGTTATGGTTCATTGGAACGTAAACTATGGCGATTCCGCTGAGCCGATGCATGTGGCTGATATTTACAGTTTGAAGTCCGCGACGCTCGCATCCAAATTACCAGGTATCATCATGATTCATGGAGGGGCATGGTTCGCGGGGGACAAGAAGAACGACACGCTCCATGCCAAACGACTGGCAGGGATGGGATTTGTGGTAATGGCTATCAATTATCGTCTGACGCCAGCCCACCCGTTTCCTGCCCAGATCGATGATTGCAATTTGGCTTTGGAATGGATGATTGCCAACGCGGACAAATTGGGGGTGAACATCGATGCACTCGGGGTTTGGGGCTATTCTGCGGGGGGGCATTTGGCGGCATTGATGGCTACGAATCCAAAAAAAGGGCTGCCTCGATTCAAGGCGGCGGTCGTCGGAGCAGCTCCTTGCGACCTAACGAAAATTTCGGCGGACAGTCAGCTGCTTGTCGGTCTCCTCGGCGGGACAAGATCCAAGTTTCCGGAACGGTATGTTGACGCGTCCCCAGTTACGCACGTCAGTCCGGATGACCCGCCAATATTTTTGTTCCACGGTAGCAAAGACTGGTTAGTGCCACCTGCTTCCTCCGAGTTAATGCGAGTTGCCTTGGAAAAGAATGGGGTATTCTTCGAATACCTTGTGGTCGAAAAGAAAGCCCATTTGACGACCTTTCTCGATCGCGAATCGACAGAAAGGTCCTTTTTGTTTTTGAAAGAGCGACTGTAAGCTGCTTGAGAGTACGCGGTCACAGAGCGATCCACGCGTTCGGCCTCAAGCCCAATAGGAAGACGGTATGCATTAGAAATTGCAAGCGATCTTTGTCGTCGCAGGATACAATGCGGTAGTAGTTTTTTTCTCTCGGCTCGAACACAACTGCCACATGACGTCATTGCAACGAACAATCTACTGCATCTTGCTCTGGACCCCCTCGATGATGTTTTGGATGCCCGCGGCTTACTGCCTTTGCGATGATCCGGGGGAGCCGTTGGCTGGCAGCGTCGACGCTTGGATCAAAGGCTTAGATGACTCCAGTTATCGAACGCGCCGAGAGTCCTTTTTAAAGTTATGCGATCGAACCATTCCAATCGACGCGTGGATTGATAGAGAATCCAAAAGCGGGGACAAGCATCGAGCGGCGGTTGCGATTTGGCTCAAACGATTGCGACGATCCAATGGAACGCTGGCGGAGAGGGCTGAGATACTAAGAGACTACGAGACGTTGAAGAATCCGGACGATCGAAATTTGGACCGATACGCGGTGCTGGAACGGTACGTGGCAACCGGCCAATGGGAAGGACTCATTGAACTGATCGCCTTGCTCGATCCACCTTATCGCGCCGAGTTGCTCGGAGAGGAAAGCAAACTGCAGACGATCATCGACAAAGCTTGGAAATCGGAAAATGAGTGGGTAGTGCCTCGATTGCTCGATTTGGTGCTCAAGCCAACAGAGCGTGTTCAAGTGAATCGATTATGGCGATCGCTCGGGATGCCCGACGAATGGCGAGTATCACAAAACAGCAACTTGCCCAGCGTTAAAGTGGTCGAATTGGAAGCGGATTCGAAGATTGACGAGGCTGTTGCGCTTGCTGAAAAATCGGCGTTGCGGAACTTGATTGAGCCGATGTTGATACGCGCGAATCGTTGGGACCGCTGGTTGAAGATGGATCCAAAACGAACACCGATAACAAGACTCAGTAGTTTTGAACACCAGAAAGCCGCAATGCTCATGCTTTTGGGGCAATTGGATGAAACCGAAAACCTGTTGGACAAGATTATCGACGGGTCGGAACGCGCCGAATTCTCCAACGGAACCGCGATCTTGGCCCTCGGTTTAGGCAGATCCGAAGTTTTTGAAAAGTTCTTGGAGCAGCAAACAGATTCGTCTTCGTTCAACTTGATGCGAATGCTCGGCGAAGTTCATGGTGCGTTTAAACAGATTGGTTTAGACGACTTGACGGTCGACTCGGTCAAGGCGTGGCTAGACAATAAAAGCAATTTGAAAAAGTGGCTTTCGGAAGAATCGGATCCACAACAAAAGGCCAAAGCGCCACCATTGGCTGATTTTGCGGACCTATTTTTTCAACTTGGTTTGAACGAACAAGGTGAACTTGTTGATTCTACGCTTGTGGAATGGGTAAGAAAGCGGGAAGCGGACGAGGGAATAGCCGCGTGGATGCCCCTCTTCGGTCAATGGCTTCTTACCAATGAACGCGTCAAGGTCATTTATCATTGGAAAAGCTATTTGACGCGGAACGCTGGTCGCCGGCTTAAAGTGCCGTCCGCTAGGTCAACCCCTTTTGAATCCATCTACTCGGACTTTCCGCAGTCGGCTGCATGGATCTTTGACTACCTGGTCGCGCTCACGAACAAACCCAGCCTTGATGGCGGTACCGATTTGGAGCAGCATCGCAAAGCGATTGAGATTGCGATTGACCAGATGGAAGACCTCCATTTAGGGCGATTGCCTAAGGCATGGGACTCTCAGCGCTCACTCGTGGAGTTGAGAAATTCGATTTATGCTCGCTCGCAGGAAATGGGTACTGCGGACATTCAGATGATGGAATTGGCCAAGTTGTTTGACAGCATGAGCGAGACGCAATTGGCTATCGAAACCCTGGACTTGTGTTCAGACGATGCGCCGGTCCTCCAATCGAGGGCTGAATACTTGATTCGACTGGGACAACTCGATGCTGCGAGCGCTCTATTGAGCGATGCGTTTCAGAATGCTTCATCGGATTTGGGGCTGTTGGTGGATTGTACTGAGACTCTCGAGAGTATTGGACGTTTTAGCGAAATGGATCGATTTCGACTGCAGGGACTCTCCGCGATTTCAGAAGATCCACTAGCGTCGACTTTGAGATCCCTTTTGGAGCTGCCGACTCGGAAGATCGTTCAACTGGTCATGGAACAGCGTTTCAACCGGGACAAGCTGGATATCGGTTCCGGCTTTGATGCAGCGCGTTGCCTCAGCCGACAGTACGGAGATGCCGCGAAGAAGGATCTCTCTCTCGCGAAAAAGGCTGCAAACGCGGCGAGGATCGAATCGCTTTTATGGATAAAGTTCCTTTGGGAAGATCAAAAACGAGACGTCCGTCCAATGCTCTCCCTGTTCGGCGATGCGTTTCAATCGTTGATCTTGGAAGCGATTTCCGATGGCAACCGAGAATTGGCCGACAAGCTTTACCGCATCGCATTCCGTTGCAAGCCTCAAGACATCGACATGCCAATTGTGGTTGTCCCGATTGCAGAACAAGTCTTCGGTAAAGAATTTGCGGACGAGTGGTTCGACCTGTTTTACCAACCTATGCTAAAGCACCTCGACATGTTTCCGGCGGATACACTTATCGGCAATAACACGGCTTGGCTTGCCGCTCTTTGCGATCGCAATCTCGAGAAGGCACAATTTCTCGCCAGTAGGGTCACCGCAAGCCATCCGGACCCAACCTATTTAGACACCCTTGCGGAGGTCGAGTACCGATTGGGACATGTCGAACGAGCAATCGAACTATCCGAACTTTGTTTGCAGCTAAAGCCAAAAGATAAGCAGCATCGTGAGCAGCTAAAACGTTTTCGCGCTGGCAAGCCATAGCGTCGCTCACCCTCGCGACTGCCGTCGGCATGCCTCACCGTTTGCGGTGAGACACTGCGCCCATTAACGCTTATTTTCGATGCGTTGCAAACGAGCTTCGAGTTGTTGCAGACGAGCTTGGGTTTCAGATAGCTCCGCATGAACTCGCTCCAATTCTCCTTGTAAGCTCGCCACATATTCAGGGGTCAGCATTTCAGGTATCACTGAGGATGGCGATCGGCCATCGTTATCAGAACTCGAAATCAACTGGATGCTGGCACTGTTCAACTGGCGTCCCCGGTAGTATGAGATCGAAATAACTTGCCCGGGCCGTGCACGCGTGATGGTGTCAAACACCACGTCTGCCGTTTGGACGGTGGCACCCTCTATCTCAACGATGCAATCGCCAGGTTTGATACCTGCGGAATGGGCAGGCGAGTTGGGAACGACTTCCGTCACAGATGCTCCACGGTAAGCAGGGATACTAAACTGACGTCGATAGGCATCCGACATGTCGCTGACGTTAATGCCCAAGTAGGCTGGTCCTGGTCGGGAATTCCTGGCGATGTCTGCATCCAATTGCGTGACGGTACCTGGACGAGCTCCCTGGATTTGACCTGCAATTCCTCGATCCTGCAGGACTGCGATGATGTTTTTCTGTTGGCCTCTCCGATCGACTAAAAACTTGACTGCGGTTCCTGGGGAAAATTTTGCCAACTGTTCTGCAAACGCATCGACCGTCGAGACTGCTTGTCCGGAAACGCCAACAACTTTGTCTCCATTTCGAAATCCTGCCTTCCATGCTGGCGAATCGGCAGCCACCTCCACGACAGTTAATCCAAACCCGCCACCAGGTATCGAATCGACAGTCAAACCGAGGAATCCACCCCCACCTAGAGGAGCCGATTTCGGCGCACTTTTGATCGAAGGCCTAGGAAATGGCGAAATGTCGGTTTTTGAAAGTGTAGGCGCGGGTTTCTTCGGGTTTACGACTTTGGATTCAACTTTGGGCGCCGGCAACTCCAGACTCTCATTCTCATCCTGCGGCTTCAAAAGGGCTGGAGTCGTCGATCCCTCCGGTTCGAGAAAGCTCGGAAATTCCAACGGACCCTGGATTGACTCCTTGGTTGGTTTATTTGCCGATGGCGTATCCTTTGATTTGGACTCTTGTTGCTTCTGAAACAACTTAGCTTCGAGCTGCTTCAAGAAATCCTGGGCTTGAAGCGATGGAGGTCCCATGAAAAAAACGACAGCTGCTATTCGTACTTGCCACTTTTTTAGTGTCATTGGAATGCCTCGAAAGCCTACGGACGATTTGAAAAAGGTCTACGTGATTGTTTCGTTTCCGTATAGGTGCGGCAACATCAATCCTTCCATTTTCCGATCCTTGCCCGATTTCCTTGGGGAGCACGTCCGCTTTTTTGGCGCAATTTTTGGCGGTTCTGGTGGACTCTAACCATTATTTCCGTATAGGGGCGCTAAGACCCACTAAGATTGTCTTTGCAGCGACTCAAATCGCTTTGCACACGCAGGATGTCGTTTCGGCTTGTGTTTCCGAGAGCATGGGAATTCGATTCGCCAAGCAAATTGCTGGCAATTTCCACGTTTATCGACTTGCGACTGTTAGATCCTTGGCGGTTTTGACCTAGCTACAAAACCAAAAATCGTGAGAATTTGCCGAATCGTTGAGCCGTCTCGTTCTTGTTGTCAAGTCCCCATCCTGGGACCTTTTCGGAATTACCATCCTGGAAATTGCCGTACGCAAGTTGCGGGTCGCGCAGCAAGCCTCTCTTTAGTGTCATCCTCCAGGTAGATCATGCAAAAGACTTTAGTACTTCTCAAACCAGATTGCGTTGAACGTCGTTTGATCGGTCAAATCATCGGTCGATTCGAAAACAAAGGGCTCAACATCATTGCTATGAAAATGCTGCGGGTTTCCCCAGCCCTATCCAAACAACATTATGCCGAACACGTGAGCAAACCGTTTTATCCGAATCTGGAAGCGTTCATCACATCTTCGCCGATCGTCGCGATAGCGCTCGAAGGGCTCGAGGCGATCCGCGTTGTTAGAGATATGCTTGGTGCAACGAATGGACTCAAGGCCGCGGCCGGCACGATTCGCGGCGATTTTTCTAGCTCGCGTCAAATGAACCTTGTACATGCTTCGGACAGCGACGAGTCGGCTACGCGTGAATTGGCACTTTATTTCCAGCCAAATGAATTGTGCCAGTATACACCGACTCTCGTTGGAAGCTTTCGAGCTAGCGACGAAACCTAAGACTACGGCTGCTGCTCTTCTCGCATCAGCAACACTTTAACCACTGAATATCCAAATGCGTCGCAACGACATCCGAAACATCGTCATCATCGCTCACGTCGACCACGGCAAAACAACCATGGTCGACTGCTTGCTCAAACAAAGCGGTCAGTATCGCGAATCGCAACTGCAGGGCGAACGCATTTTGGACAGCAATGATCTGGAGAAAGAGCGCGGAATCACGATTCTCTCCAAGAACATCGCGATCGAATACAAAGGGGTTAAGATCAATTTGATCGATACTCCTGGTCACGCGGACTTTGGCGGAGAAGTGGAACGCGTGGTTCGAATGGCCGACGGGGCTCTTGTTCTCATGGATGCGGCTGAAGGCCCTATGCCTCAAACTCGGTTCGTCCTCTCCAAGGCTCTCGAAGCCGGAGTAAAGCCCATCGTTGTGATCAACAAAATTGACCGTCCCGACGCTCGCTGTGATGCCGTTGTCGAGGAAGCGTTGATGTTGCTCGTCGACCTTGGCGGCGAACACTTTATGGATCATTTCGATGTGGTATTTGCGTCCGGACGAAATGGGTACGCTACTCTTGATTGGAGGACTCATGGCGACAGTATGTCTCCTTTGTTGGACATGCTATTGGACAAGATACCGGGCCCAGAAGTCGAACCGAATGCCCCTTTGCAACTTCTGGTCACCAATTTGGATTGGTCTGATTATGTTGGGCGAATCGGCATCGGACGAATTCAATCAGGGACCATGACCAAAGGCCAACAAGTGGATTTGGCCAAGGACGAGGGCAAGATCGTTCCCGCCCAGATCGCCAACCTGCAGATGTTTGACAAATTGGGTCGTATCGACATCGAAAAAGCGTTCGCTGGGGACATTGTCGCTGTCGTTGGTATCGACAATATCGATATTGGTGACACGATTTGCAATCGAGGTGAGGTCAACCCGCTTCCTCGACTACGCGTCGACGAGCCTACCTTGGAAATGATCTTCAGCATCAACACGTCTCCTTTGGCGGGCAAGGACGGTAAGTACGTTACGACGCGTCAACTTCGCAACCGCCTAGAAAAAGAACTCGAACGCAATGTGGCCTTGCGCGTCCGACCAGTTGAGGGTAGCGAAGCGTTCGCAGTTTGCGGACGGGGCGTGCTCCACCTTTCGATCTTGATCGAAACCATGCGACGCGAAGGTTTTGAAATGAGCGTTAGCAAACCACGCGTTGTTCTACGCAACATCGATGGTGAACTGCACGAACCCTACGAAGTGTTGAACATCGAAGTTCCCACCGAAAAAATGGGACCTATCATGGAAATGGTTGGCAATCGCAGAGGTATCCTTGAAGAACTCACTCCGCGAGGCGAGTACACTTTGCTTCGATTCTCAATCCCTGCGCGTGGTCTCATCGGCGTCCGAACCAAGATGCTCAATGCCACACAAGGAACAGCTATCATCCACCACCGTTTTTCAGGCTACAAGCCAATGGAAGCGGAATTGCCACACCGACAAAACGGCGTCTTGGTTTCGATGGTTCCTGGAAAAGCCATTCCGTACACTCTTTTTGCGTTGCAGGACCGCGCGGAGCTCTTCGTCGGACCTGGCGACGATGTTTACGAAGGGATGATTGTCGGCGAAAATGCTCGCGACAACGACTTGGTCGTGAATCCAACCAAGGAAAAGAAGCTTACCAACGTCCGAGCTGCTGGAAGCGACGAGAATATCATCCTCAAGCCGCACCGCCAATTGTTTTTGGAGGCTGCGTTGGAATACATCGAGGATGACGAATTAGTGGAAGTAACGCCCAACGTCGTTCGGATGCGCAAGGTCTTTCTCAAAGAAAACGAACGGCGTCGCCAATCCAAGTCACCCGGCGAATTGGCTATCGGTTAGTAGGATAAAACAGTGACGACAACTGTTTTATCCCTACGACATGGTGGGACATTGTTGGGTCCGAAGAGCCCTATCGAAAATTCGACCCGCCATATTGAGAATTAGACCAGCCGCTGAGAATTAGACCAGCCATTATGAGTTCGAAGAGCCGCGATAGCGGCGGCAGTGGTTAGCCGTGGGGCAAGCCCCACGGTTTTTTAGATGTTGCCTAGCAGTTTATAAATCCGCTCATCCCTGAGCGTATCAGCGATCCACTGGCACCCTTCAAAATTCCCTTGCTTGGTATGCTCGTTGGGAACCGATACCACATACGCTCCTGAACTAACTCCAGCTTTCGTACCCGTGGGGCTGTCCTCCAAAACCAACATGCTCTGCACATCCACTGACATCCTCTGGGCTGCCTCCAAATAGATATCTGGGAAGGGCTTGCCGCGGCCAACGTCTTCCGCCGTAATTACGAAATCGACTCTATCTAGCATCCCTACTATGCCAAGCGCTTTTCTCGCAAAGCTTTGTGTGGAACTCGTTGCTACGCAGCGAGGTAACTCCAAACCGTCCAGTTCTTTCATCAACTCCTTGAGCCCTGGCATGGCTAATAGCTGAGTTGGCAAGATGCCTTCAAAAATGGTGTCTGTTTCTCTTTGCAACTCTTGCCAAGTTTCCAACATGCCTTCTTCGCGAATCAATACGCCAAAAGCCTCTGGAGCTGGCAAACCAATCATCTGACTCCTTACTTCCTCGCGGTATTTTTTTCCTCGACGCTGCATAAGAATATGCCCAACCTGTTCGTAAAGATCCTCCGTGTTGAGCATCAAGCCGTCCATGTCGAAAGCTACCGCTGTTATCTTTGGACGCCTTCCTTCTGTGGATAACTTGTCGAATGCGTTTAGGTCTCTTGGACTCATCTTCTCAGTTACCGACATCGTCCTGGAGGCTGTTCATTAATCCACCTTTTTCAAACACTTTGGCTAACACTTTGATTCTGCTAACCAACGACTTTTCCACTTTCCCAAATTCCCAAAAGGCGTTGGTTCTGCGTGGTCTTTTCCACTTATCGGTTTGTTTGTTAACAAGTAATGGCACCTCTCTACAACTACAACAAATAGATAGTTCTATTTAGCTTATTAGAAACCAACGCCGTTTAGGACATTGTCCAACCATCGTTCAAAGTAGCGTCTTTGGACACGATCGCTATTCCATCGCGAACGTAACAGGGTTCATACTGATCAGAATCGCTCACGGTGAGTCGGTTGACGACTTGGACATGACGGCCTATCCGACAGTTCTTGTCGAGTATGGCGCCGTCTATGAGGCTTCCTGTGCCGATGCCCACGGGTACTTTGCCTTCGGCTTTGATGATGGCCAACTCTTGTTCGGTTTCCATGTAGTCAGCGCCCATGATGATGCTGTTTTTGATAGTTACTCCCTCCCCTATGACGCAACGAAGTCCGATGACACTGTTTTCAATGGTTGTACCCCTGCCAATCCGGCAACCGTCAGCGATCAAGGAGGTGTTGATTGTTGCGCCATCCACTACTGTGGGTGGCAAGAAGCGAGCTCTGGAGTAAACAGGTCGATCCGCGGAAAACAGATTGAATGGAGGATTGTTCTTGGTAAGTGCTAAGTTGGAATCATAAAAAGCGCGGATTGTCCCGATGTCCTCCCAATAATCGTCAAACAAATGGACTTGCACCTTGCGAGATCGAATAGCTGCGGGGAAAACCTCTTTGCCAAAGTCGCTGTAATTGGTTTTGTTGAGAACGTCAAAGAGCAGTTCTTTGTTAAAAATGTACAATCCCATACTGGCCAAACAATCGCGGCCTTGTGACGGAATACCGCGAGCATCGATCCAAGCGGGGTTAGTGGACACCATATTGATTTCGTCATCCGTCTTGGGCTTCTCTAAAAACCCAGTGACACGACCGGTGTCATCACATCGCATGACTCCTAAAGCGTGGGCCGCGGAACGGTGGACAGGAATGGCGGCAATCGTGACATCGGCGTTCGAGTTGATATGCGTGTCAAGCATTTTTGAGTAATCCATGTGATAGAGTTGATCACCACTCAGGATTAGCACATACTTGCAATCGTTTTGGTCGAAATAACGAAGGTTCTTTCGGACAGCGTCGGCGGTCCCTTCGTACCACTCGGTCCCCCCCTCCATCGTTTGTTGAGCGGCTAAGAGCTCGACAAAACCACCATTGAAATTGTCGAATCGATACGTTTGGCGAATGTGCTGATGGAGAGATACGCTCAAAAACTGCGTAACGACGTAGATTCGATTTATGCCGCTATGAAGACAATTGCTGATAGGTATGTCGATCAAACGATACTTACCAGCCAAAGGAACGGCGGGCTTCGCGCGTATTTTGGTTAATGGAAATAGTCGAGTACCGCGACCACCACCCAGGATCAAAGAAATCACCTGGCGCATATCATTGAGCATCGAAATCACTTAACCTTTCAACCGAAATCATAGGAGGCGTTCATCATTGCAAGATCAAACCTCCACTAGAATACTCGAAACCGCATAAACCGGACAGTTTAGCTAAAGAAGAACCAAAAGATGAATGGGCGGGAATTAGAAAAAACGCTTCAGTTGGTAAAGGAATTGGTATCGTTCCCCTCTGTTAGCGAGTTTAGCAACGAATCAGTGAGTCAGTTCGTAGCCGATGCGCTAGTCCAACTGCATTTCGACTTGGAATGGCACAGCTACGTAGATGCCAAGGGCTACACCAAAGTCAGTCTGGTAGCCAAACGTGGGACGGGCCAAGGTGGAGTAGCCTTTCTAGCACATACCGATGTAGTCCCGGCCGAAGATTGGTCGGTACAAAACTGCGGTCCTTTTGAGCCGAAAGAAATTGGAGAGCGGCTCTATGGGCGAGGGACTTGCGATATGAAGGGCTCATTGGGTTGCGCCATTCAAGCGGTCAAGGCAATAGAGAGACATTCGCAAACGCACCCCATATACTTCGTAGTAACGAGCGATGAAGAAGTGGGCATGCTCGGTGCGAAATTAGTGAATACCAACTCCAAGTATTTTCAAGAGATGGTAGAAAACGAAACAGTTGGCATCGTCGGTGAGCCAAGCCAACTAAAAGTTTTTCACGCACACAAAGGTGTTCAACGGCTTTCGGTTCGAGCACATGGCCGCAGCGCGCATACAAGTACCAACGAAGGGGTCAACGCCAACTACCAGCTGATTCCAGCTCTACCAGGTCTATTGGCCATTCGAGAGGCGAGCCATTCCAACCCGGTCTATAGGGACGGAAATTTTGACCCGCCTACACTCTCCTGGAATATGACCATCACCAATGAGCCCGAGGCCGTCAATGTCACGACGTCGTTGGCACAGGTGAACATCTTTTTGCGAACCATGCCATCCGTTGATCACCAACCATTGATTACGGCCATTGAGCAACTTTGCGAAGCGCATCAATTGGAGATCGAACTCCAAGAGGCAGTCCGTCCATGGCAAGTTCCCCCTAGCGCAGATTGGGTCCAAGAGATGTTGCGATTAGCTGGGCGAACCGAGTCCAGCAGTGTGTGCTTCGCAACCGACGCAGGTATCTTGCAAAGGCTAAAAAAACTCATCATTTGCGGTCCAGGGGACATTCAACAAGCTCATCGATGTGATGAATGGATCAGTTTTGATCAACTCGAAAAAGGGGTAGATGTCTTTCGCCGAGCTTTCCAACACTGGGCATGCTAAATATTCCCCTAGATCCCTACGCTTAGCTCGACCCGCCCGGCGGCTTACTTTTGAGGCATTTTGCGAACCGTGTTACCGGGAGGCTTGCTACTGTTTAGGCTTCTCACCAACCACCAACTCGTCATTCTCCGACAGGTCGCCTTCGAGCAATTCCGTAAAGCGATTATCGGAGATGCCGGTTTGAACGGGTTTGCCTCGCAAAAAATCGCCCTCGGAAATCCAAACGTGTCGGAGATTTTGAGCACGCGTTGCGGCGGCTTTTTCATCCGCAGACATTTGCTTGGCAGTATCGGTTACGATTTGCTTTTGTTCGTCGACACCATCGATGATCTTGCGATCATCGGGATGCACTTTTTCGCGAGGTGGATAGAACCTCAATGCCGCGTTAGGTACGCGTAGTATTCCTTCGCGTTTCTTGATCTGAAACGAAAGGTTGGCAGTCATCCCAGGCAAGAGCTTCAAATCCGGATTGGGTGTCTCCACAATGACAGGATAGGTGATCACGTTCTGTTCTTCGGTACTGCTCAATCGCACTTGCACAATCTTACCCTGATCAAACAACTCTTCGGGATACGCATCCACGGTAAAACGCACCACTTGGCCATCGACTTGCGCTTTGCGTATCATCCCAATATCGGCTTCATCCACAGAGGCATAGATATGCATGCGTTTGTCCATCTCAGGTGCTACGACAAACATTTCAGGGGTCTGGAACTGGGCGGCTAACGTTTGGCCAATATCGATCTTCTTTTCAATGACAACTCCGGCACAGGGGGACAAAATGTCCGTAAAGGCGAGATTCGTTAGGGAGTTGTCCAATTGGGCTTTGGCTTGATCGACGTTTGCCTTGGTCACCTGCAAATCGGCCTCCCGAGTCATTCGAACAAAACGAAACTGGTCCAACTCGGCTTCCGAGATAAAGTCGCGATTGCCTTTCTTGAGATCACCGCCGCGTCGTTCATCATTGGTTGCCTGTTGTAACTGCGCTTCCGCTCTGGCGACTTCGGCCTGTCGGGTTAACAGAACAGCTCGGTCGCGTTCGACAGTCGACTTATAAATCCGTGGATCAATGCGAGCCAAGAGTTGTCCCTCGACAACGGGGCTGTTGTAATCGACAAACAATTCGCTGATGGGACCGCTAACCGAAGCGCCGACACTGACGCGGTGGATCGGTTCCACTTTACCTGTCGAGTTGACGGTTTGAGCAATATCTCCCTTAGAGATTGTCTGTGTACGCCACTTGGTGCGATTTCGCTCGTCAAAATAGTGCTTCACGGGATTGTATGCAGCGGCCGCGATCCCCCCCAAAACACCAAACACAATGAGCAGTTTAAGTAGGATCTTCATTTGACTTTTTTCGTAGGCTGGAAACAAACAACACTGCAACCCCGATCGCTATTGCTACTGCGCCGCCGCACATCCAAGTTATTGGAATATGTTTCGTGTCGCCACCAAACCACTTTGCCAAATCCTGTTCGGTATATCGGGACATCGTGAATATGAGTCCGTTGTGCAAGGCATGTAGCAAAATTCCCGGCCATATCGAACCGGTTCGGATGGCGACATATCCGATCGCTACACCCAAAATAATCGTCGGAAGGAATTTTTCGAGGGACAGAACGCTCCCCGCGATGACATGGAAAAGTCCAAACAGAAGTGAAGTGAAAAAAACACTGCGAAACCCCGAGAGTTTCGATCTAAAAGCCGACAAAACAAATCCACGAAAAAAGAACTCTTCTGCGATCGCCGGCGCAACAGCGCCCGTCAACAACACTACCCAAAATGGTACCGCCAAAAAATCCGCCTTGAGTCGCTCCTTGTCCTCCTCCGTCAACTGTGACGCCAGACTCCAACTTTCGAACAACAAATAGGCCTCAAATGCGACCATCCAAAGTCCAGCGCTGAGTAAAAGAACACCGATCACATAACCAATCCATCGGGACACTCGCAGAAAGAGCGGACCACCTTTGCCGATCCCCTCGGTCAGCCGAAAAGTATTTTGAATATCAACCCGGCGATACCAGGCGAAAGCGAGTGGGAAGACAAGAAACAATAGAACCAAAAACAGAGCGTTAAAAACCAACGCCGAACTCCCTTTCAATTGGAATACGCCACCAAGATTGGAAGCGACAAAAAAGATCGGGAAAAGAATCGATAAATAAATAAACAACTCACCAACGTCAGGCAATAACTGCCGCTTCTTAGGACGTCCAAAAAGTTCTGACCATGACTCCTGCGAGCCGGACGTCGCCGCTTCAGCCCCGAACAAACGCGATGCGACAACCAGCGTTGCACACGCATAAATGATGGTAGAAAAGACAGCCGCAAACGCCGGCACCAAAGACGATTGACCAATCATGATATCGCGAGATAGCATCAGTATGTTCAAAAGCGGAACGATCGCGAGCGTCGTCGTAAACTGCACGTTGGGCATCAGGGTTACCAAACCAGGTCCAAGCGACAACAGCATAACGGGAATGAGATACGCTTGCGCTTCTTTGAAACTGCGAGCAAATGAGCACAGGGCCAATAGGATCGCACTAAAAAAGCATGCGAAGATCACCAACAACGGCAATATCTGCAAGAGAGTCCATAAAGAGAAGCCACTTTTTCCAAATAACGCTTGACCCAATCCGCCAAACGAAAGCGTCATCCAAGTTGCAAACAAATTGGCCAGCGCAGTTAAAACGGCGACCGAAACCACTGCTACATATTTGCTCAGCAACAAGGCGAAGCGAGGGGCAGGGGTGGCAATCAACGCTTCCATCGTCCCGCGTTCGCGTTCGCCAGCCGTCAAATCGATAGCTGGGTAAACAGCTCCAGTGATCGTCATCAGAATGAGAACCAGTGGAATAACACCGGCGATCGAAGACGATAGATCGGAGGTTTCGGCGATGCCGGTTGCCCTGAATGCCATAACGACTGGAAACTTCTTGTTGACACGCTTGCGTATCATCTCCGATTGATAGTCATTGATTACTTGCGTCGCCCGACGCATCTGAGACAAAGCCTTTTCGCTGCGTATGTCGTCTTGTCGAAATTGAGCTTGAATTTCGTAAGACGGAACAGACCCGCGATCCAATGGGATCGATTCGTATTTGAGTTCGGTCACAAGCAAATCGACAACACCGTCGCGAAGGCCGCGAGCTAGCGATTCTTTGTCCGAAGTGACAATATCAAAGGCTGCAAACTGTTCCCCTTCGGCTTTGCTCGTCTTTTGCAATGGACTCGATTGGGTTGAATCCGCCGTTCGCTCAACGACAATAGGGGACACAAAGCCCCCTTCGATTATTTTGGTAGCCTCTTCAAACATCTCTCGGACTTTGACCAACACACCCTCGTCTTCCACTCCGATGACGAGCTCAGGTTCCGCTTTTGATTTGCCGGCTGAACTTATGACGAGCCTCTGAAGGGCCATGCTTAGAAGTGGGTATACCAGGATCGGCATCAGGACCAAGGTGAAGAGTGTCCGACGGTCGCGAAGACTCTCTCGAAGTTCTTTTTGACAGAGTCGCCAAAGTCGACCTTTGCTAAAATACTCATTCATGTCTTTGGCGACATTTCGTAAGGCGGGTTGACGTCGGAAAGATTGCTTTGCGGCGTGTTGAGAAGGGCGACAAATATATCCACAAGATGGGGTTTTCCCGTCTCCTGTTGCAATTCGCTCAGCGTCCCTTCGAACTGAAGGTTTCCCCGATGCAAAAGCCCAAAGCGATCGCACACACGCTCCGCTTCGTCGAGTCGATGCGTGGACAAAAGTACCACTTTTCCTCGTTGCTTTAACAAATCGATGAACCGGAATATCGCTTGACTGCCGACAACGTCCAGGCCGCGAGTCGGCTCGTCCAACAACATGACCGGCGGATCATGCATGAGCCCGCGTGCCAACGTTACTCGCTGTTTTTGACCCGTGCTAAGCGTACTGCAGCGTTGATCGATAAAGTTCCGAAGATCCAAGAGTACGGCCAGATCCTCTAATCGCTCTTTGGCAACCTGTGGATCTACCGCATAAAGATCAGAAAAGTACATCAGCATCTCGCGCACGGTCAACCAAGGATAGACGCCGTCATTGGTTGAAATCAAACCAAGCTTTTTTCGGATGTCGAAAGACTTGTTTGTGGATCGGACACCACCGATCTCGACATATCCACTGTCCGGCTCAAGCAGTCCCATGATCATGCGTAAGGTAGTCGTCTTGCCCGCTCCATTTGGCCCTAACAAACCATACACTTCGCCGCTCGACACACGGAAAGATAGATTGTTCACTGCGACAAGAGGAATCCCCCGCACATTGAACTGCTTCGTCAAGTTTTCAGCCGAGATCATTCAGCGGACTTAGGTTAGTTGTATTTCACTGGCGTTACCGTAGCCTAGAGCGTATCCCATCATAGCATAGCGTCGACAACTTACCTCCCTACATTCGCCTTCTGAAATTTCGAAACCCTTTCCTGCACATGGGGAATGATCCTCGCAGCATTCAAATAATAGATTTTTTCAAGGATATTGGGGTCCAAACCGAGCCCATAGATTCGCCAGTTGCCTTGCGGAGGTGGCTGTTTCTCGGAGTATTCAAAGTATTCGTCGGCGGTTTCCAGAAAACGCCAATAGATTCGGAGTCTGGATTCGGGCCAGGGTCCGTCGGTTCCAAAAAGGATTCGGTCCTGATACCGATCGAAAAAACCACGTGCCGTGTAAGGTTGTCGGCCCAGTTCGTTGATGCGAGAGGCAAATTCGATCACAAGATTCGGATACAGATCCATCCAGCTTCCCAACTCCTTCAAGTCCTCTGCATCGTTGCCAAAGTGGGCAGCAATAAACGTCGTCCGCGGGTGTCTCGCAAAAACACGATTCCTAGCATCGTGCAATTGCTTGCGAGCCGGAAACTTGGGGGATGCAAAAGACCAATCGGGATGGACCTGCAGCTCAAAATATCGCTCGTTCGCGGGCGTAATCGGCTCGAAAAAGGCACCAGGATCCGCCGTATGCATGATGACAGGCAAACCGAGCTCGCCGCATACCGTCCAAATGGGATCCCACCTCGGGTCGTCGATCGCGATGAGGGAACCGTCCGGATTGCGATAACGCAGACCAAAATCCTTGAAGAACTTGATCCCGGAAATGAGCCCTCTGTCCCGCGCAATTCTCAATCCCTCGACCGAGTTCCTCACAAAATCGCTTTGGTTGCAACTCCATGTCGCGGGTTCATCCGCTCGACCGTCTCCTTGAAAATCCAAATTGGCGAACACCACAAAGCGATCACGGTACTCCGACCAAAGAAAATCGCAGTGCTCATCAAGACGCTTGAGGAGTGTTCCATCCAAGGAAACGCAAACGGCAATTTGGTTGCGGTCCATCATCGAAACATAGTCACGGAGAACATCCAAGCTGTGCTTCCCTTTGACAAAGAAATGCGTATGCACATCGACGACGGGGAATGACGCTCTTGGTAGGTGCGTACTAGAAACACTCAATTGTGATTTGATTGTCTCAGACGCGGGCGCAGTAGGGACGGATGCTTGCCGAGCACTCACCGCCGAAAACATCCAAATGAACAAAACGATGGCTCGGAGGAAGTAAGGATCGCGATGGATCATAGTTCGATTTCTGGAAAATGGGATGCCTTCGACGGGGTCTGGAGTCTCTAGGGACGGAAAGTCGTCTTCCTTTTGAAAATACCGCAGGCTTGTCCTGCTGGATTCTTATACTCTTAGGTCTGATAAAGCAAGCCAGTCCACACCTATGGACTTACCAAACAACGTGTGCATTTTCGATTATGATACTAAAAGGTCACCAATTCAGGGTGTTTGCAGCTTTCAAGTTGAAGTGGTAGGAACGAGGAAATGGAACGTAGCAAGATAGAATTGTACGCGGCGGGCGGAGCGGCATTGGTCAAGGCATATTGGGGCGTAAGCAACGCCCATCTCCACCTGAAACCGACGGATGGTTCCTGGACACTGCATCAATTAGCCATCCACATGATGGATAGCGATCTGATCGGTTCGGACCGAATGAAACGGATCGCATGCATGGACAATCCTCTTTTGTGCGGCTACGACGAAACGGCCTTTAGCAATTTACCAGGTTCTGAGAAACTGAACCCCTTTGCGGCTTGCGAGATTTTCCAAAAGAATCGGGCCATGACGGCCACGATACTCCGAGCGTTGCCCGACGCTGCCTTTCAAAAGTCAGGAATTCACACCGAAAGCGGCAAGGTGTCGCTCGCCGAAATGATAGATAAGTACATTCATCATTTGGATCATCACTTGGTTTTCATCGCCAAGAAAAGAGCGATGCTAGAAGGAAACGAAAGCCAGTTCGTAACTCAGTCACAGGCTTGACCATCGGTGCCATGCTGGTCGTGCGACCGACGAGCGACCCGCGTGAGACTTGCTAGGCGACATTGCAACCAGTTCAGCACTCGCCTCACCATGACTCAGGTGCAGCCATTTGCTATCTCCGCCAACCGCGGTTAAGCTGATGGGCTACATCATCCATTGGATCCCTTTCCTTTACATCAAGACTCGATCATGGTCAAAGCACTCAAAGGCATCACAAGAATCGAATATGATGGAGTAGCAACTCGCGGTTGGATGGTTCGCATCACACGCGCAGGGGTTAGAAAGCAACAGTTTTTCAACGACAGGACCCTAGGCGGAAAAGCGAAGTCTTTAAAAGCAGCCAAGGAATGCTACGCCGCCTGGGAAGCCGCTGCCGCCCCGATCAAGACGACACGCAATCAGAAAACATCCCGTAACTCGTCCGGCAAAGTGGGAGTGCACTTGGTGCGCAACGTAGACGCCAGATGGAAAAACGCGGAGTCGTTTGGTTACTGTGCTTCCTGGGTCACCGACGAAGGATCGCGACAAAAGTTGAGCTTCGCTTGGCATCGCTACGGCAAGAAGGTAGCGTGGGAGCTGGCCTGCCTCGCGAGAGAAAAACAACTCATCGACAGAGCGAAGGTAATCGCGTTCTACGAAAAAAAATCCGGCAAAAAAGTACAAGCCAAGTAGAACATCGTTCTCATGAAACTTGGGTCGATCTAAGAAAACGTAAGGCTCAACGCATGCAATCTCTGGGTTCCGTCGAAACCGATGATTTCATCGACGAAAATCTAAGTCGGCCATTGCAAATTATTTATCAAGACGAAAACCTCGTCGCAGTCTTCAAGCCAGCTGGGTTGATAGTCCATCGGAGTTCATCGACTAAAGCGCACGAACCTGTCCTGCTCCAAACGCTTCGGGATCAACTGCAAACCCATATCTACCCTGTCCATCGATTAGACAGGCCGACAGCAGGATTGATCCTGTTCGGACTCAATAAAGACTCGGCCGCAAAAATGGTGGACCTATTCACCCGTCGAATGGTCTCAAAATACTATCAAGCGCTCGTCATTGGACTTGCCCCTGACAGCGGGTCGATTGCGACGCCTCTATCCAACCTCCTAGACGATGACAGGACTCAAGTCGAGCCAACGGATTGGTCGACCCAAGCGGCCGAAACCCATTTTCAGACGCTCCGAAGATTCCAAGTCCCAATTGCCAACATGGCCTCGAAATCGGCCTTATTCTCTTTGTTAGAGATCCAACCCAAAACGGGACGATCCCATCAAATTCGTCGACACCTGAATGAAATCGGGCATGCGATTCTTGGCGATCACCGGCATGGTGACCTAATCCAAAATCGATTGGTGTTGGAAGAAACAGGGGTTGTTCGCATGCTGCTCACCTCGATGCGACTTGATTTCAGACACCCTTACTCGGGCGAACTTCATTCGATCGTAGCCGGACGTGGCTCGGAGTTTGATCACGTAGTGGACAAACTAGAGCCCTATCGCATTGTGAAGCAACATGGAATCCCACCAGCGACCGGTTGTTTGTTCGAGTTTCAAGCATAACAAACCGGTTGGCCGACCAAGGCGCATGCCTTTGCTCATTTGGGTGTAGGCGCTTCGTTCGGGTCAGCTGGGTTAGCCAATTCAAATTCTTTGACGTACTTTTCGGTAGTAACGGCTTGCCCCTCCATTCCCACGGATCGATAAGCGTTGATCAGCTTTTTTCGGGTGGAATTTCGAGTCTTGTCGTATCGAATCGAGAGCTCGTATTTCGAGATTGCCTCGGTGGGTCGTTTCGCAATCATGAGTACGTCGCCCAACGTATCCATGATTTCCGCGTTGCCAGGTGCCAATGAAACCGCTTTGCTGAGCATTTCAAGCGAACGTGGTACATTCGCGTCCGACTCTTTCGCGAGGCAAAGTGAATAATTGTTTAAGACTCCTAAGTTGTTCGGGTCTTTGCGAAGCGCAATCTCCCAATTCTTCATGGCATCTTTAATATTGCCAGATACAAACATCCCTTCGGCCAGCGCGATGTGCGCAGCGACGCTACCGACCCCAGCATCCAATTGTTTCCTAAGGACACCGAGCAACGCCTTTGTGGGCTTGATCTTCAGCCGAAGCAAATTCGCAATTTCGCCAGAGAGGTTCGGATTAAGTGGGTCCGTTTCAGCAGCTTTTTCTAGAAGTGCGGTGTCCGCTTGAAACTCTCCGGAATCCGATTTGAAGATTGACTTGACGAAAATCAATCGCTGAATTTCGGAGAGCTCTCGTCTCGTTTCCGGTCCACTCGCCTTATTCAGCAGCCCTTCGGTGAGTATCTCCGCGGCTCGATCGAGTTGATCCGTCAATTTCCGCGCTTCCGCGACTGCAAGTCGATCGGATTGCGTTTCGGTAGGCAGATTGAGTCGCTTTAAAAAGACTTCTTCGGCATCAGCGGCAGCAACTCGAAGCTCTTCCTTCGATCCAAGTCTTTTGTAGAGTCTCGCCAATTCGAGTTTGAATTCAGGGCGAAGATTGGCAGCTTGCTTGGCGACAGCAATGGACTTGTCAGTCGCCCCTGTTTGTTCTAAAAGTCTCGCATAGAACGAGATCAATCGCACATCGATATCCTTCCATTTGATTGCTTTCTCCAGAAGACCTATCAACTCCTTGGCAGCGATCTGAGGACCCGTCACCGCGTCTGCCAAAAGACTTTTTGCCAACCATGCGCTCGCTTGCGGGCAATCTCCGTAAGCCCCTTTAGAGAGTTCGGTCATTTCCGATGTTGCAGACTCGGATTCACCTTCCACACTGTAGATGAGCCCCAGTCGATAATGCGCAGCTTGGTTCGTCGGATCAATGGAAAGAACTCGCTTGCTCAGTAGTTCAACATAGCGCTTTTTGAGATCGGTGAACGCATTCAGTTTGGTCTGGTCCATAGGTACGTACGGCGCATTGATCGCTTTGCAAAAGTTCTCTTCGCGCAATTGATCTGAATTCGACTCAAGCTCCTTGGTTGGCGACTGCTTTTCGCTTTCCACCGAAAACAGCTGAACGCGGCTATCTACACGACTAAAGAACGAGAAGCCGAAAACGATGTAGACAACCGAGAGCAAAATCAACGAAGGTAAATGAAACGAAAATCGGACCCAACTTCGAGAAAATTTCCATCCTCGAAACGCATCGATCAGCCCACCAGCAACGCCGACTGGGCTGTAAAACACTTTGAGGAATTCGCTTCCCACCCAAAGGGCGTTCTTGATAAATTCGGATTTCGCCATTGTTATGTCTCCATTTCCATTTCGTCATCTTCGTCTTCGATATCGCCGAATTCGCCATCGCGTTGAGGAACATTGACGGTGAGAGTCGGTAATGCGCACAACCAATTCCAAACAAATGCAAAAAGCGGGAAGTCCGTGTTGATGAACTCGAATGGAATTGGCTCAAACAAAGTAGAAACAAACTGGTCAATACTGACCACCAGAATAGCCCCCAACAAAAAAAGTCCGACTTCGAAACTAAAGAACCAATCGTACCAAACTCCATTGCGGATTCCGATGGATGCCAATCCGACCCAAGCGGTCGCTCGGACCGCAATCCAAATGATCGCTGACATGACAATGGCAAGCACGCCCGTGATCAAGTTCCGCCGGAAAGCCAGGATACAAAAAATGGCAATACCAAAAAAGCTGACTACGCTATCCCATTTTCCAACACACGAAAATCGGTCCGCTACTCCTAAGCCAAAGATCAGTCGTCCACCCTCCCGAACGTGACTTAGAGATGCTGCGTCTGCAAGGCCCGACGTCACGTTGAGGGCTATGGATTCCAGCCAATCAAACGCCCCTCGCGCTGCAAACGCGTCGATGGCGGTCGGTATCGCAAATACCAAGCCTAACATCATGCTATGTTGCACGTTTTCTCCAAGAACGCGAATCGTGCACCAACCTGCAAGCGTTAGCCCGCATGCAATTCCGCACAGCCTTGGCCTGCCCATCGATATGCTCAAGAATATGGCGAGCAACGCTAACGCCCACATCGTGACGGCAAATCCCAGCCGCGGCATGGATACCTCACCAACCCAGTCCGAACGGATAAAGGCGACCACCAAACCGACCGCCACGCAAATCGAGCAAAGGACTCGGTCAACCGAAGAAAACCACTCTCTCCAGGACTCTAAACCTACGATCACAGCTACGATCAAGAGGGTCACCGATACGGCCTCGACCCACCAGTGGTTTGACCTTTTGGATGCGTCGACCGGAGTTGGCTCGTCCAAATCGAGTTTTGTTACGGGTATCGGCACTGCGTTTGTCATATATTTGTATCGTAAACCGATGGGGTTCTACCCCAGGTTGGGTTTCTGTAAACGTAATCGTGTGACGTGTCCCAAAGCGTTAGCCTGGGACTTCATGTACTCTTCCGCAAACGAATTCGGTGGATTTCCAACAATCCACAAGCTCGCCCCGGTGTGACAAATACCACAGGCTCGGCCTGCGAATGCTACTATTCTGCGGCTAAATGACCGCTTCATCAGAATGCACGACGTCCTTATCTCCCAATCACTTTCGCGCAGGGGTATATTTTCCGAAGCATAAAATCGCACTAGCTGTACAAACGGAAAGCATGGACGTGATTCCCTGATGACATTTTTGTTAAACGGATTGTACTTGCTTTTCCTTGCAATTGGCAGTCCCTGGATACTTTGGCGATGTTGGAAGCAAGGGCGCTATCGACAAGGTTGGACCGACAAGTTCTTCGGGCTTTCCTATTATCCGCAATCCTCCCAGACTACAGTGTGGCTACACGCAGTCAGCGTCGGTGAAGTTCAAGTATTGCGCACGCTCGTCGAAAAGTTTGAGCTGGAACGACCGGATCTCAAGTTGGCTATATCCGTAACAACCGACAGCGGTATGGTCCTCGCCAAAAAAATCTTCTCACAACATTTTCTATTTTTCACTCCCTTTGATTTCACATGGTCTATCAAAAAAACGCTGCGTGTACTTCAGCCGAAGTTCATTGTATTGGCTGAGTTGGAAATATGGCCCAATTGGCTTCTGCAAGCGGAAAAAATGGGCTGTCCAGTTTTCATTATCAACGGTCGCTTGAGCGAACGAAGTTTCCTTGGATACGGACGCATCCCGTACCTAGTTCGCGCATGCATGCAGAGTATTGATTGGGTGGGCGCTCAATCGGCGACGTACGCAAAACGTTTCGAAAAACTGGGGGTGGAAGCTTCGAAGATTACGGTGACCGGCAACGTCAAGTTCGACGGCGCGAACGGCGATCGATGTTCGAAAGACGTGCTTGCTCGACGGCAGCTACTCAGACTGCCAACTCTCCCGGCGCCACTGGCGGCTATTGCCTTCAACCCGCCCCCGCCACCCGTGTTGTGCGTTCATCAGCCGACGGCGCTAGCCGCGGTTTGCGATTCCAACCCGCCAACCATAGTATTCCTAGCCGGCAGCACGCAGTCGCCAGAGGAATCGATTGTTCTATCTGCGTTCACGCAGCTTGCCGACCGTTTACCACATCTCAAATTGATCATCGTCCCGCGGCACCCAGAACGGTTCGACCAAGTCGCCGAACTCATCAAAACGACCGGTCTTCCGTGGGCTCGACGCAGCAACAGTCAAAAGGAAGTCTCCGAACCAAATTGGCGAATCTTTTTGGGGGACAGCGTTGGCGAGTTGCAATGGTGGTGGGGCCTAGCGGACATAGGGTTTGTGGGGGGCAGCTTTGGTGACCGTGGGGGCCAGAACATGATCGAGCCGTGTGCCTACGGGGTAGCAACCTGTTTCGGCCCAAACACTCGCAATTTCGCGGACATTGTCAAGCTATTGCTGGATGACAACGCCACCACCCAACTGCAGACACCGAACGAGCTCCTGCCATGGATCGATGGGATGCTCGCGGACCCAGCCAAGCGGATCGAAATGGCATCAAGAGCGATAGACGTGTGCCAACGGCATCGCGGTGCGGTTCAAAGAACCTGGACCAGAGTAGAACAGTTGTCCCAACTGTTCCCGCCCTAAAAAAATACCCCGGGGCATTCGGGATCCCGTGGCAAAAGGAATACCCCAGGCTTGCCCTGGGGATCATTCTGTTTTGCGACTAAAAGCGAAGCCAACCGCCTGCCCGCAGCGCGTCTGGCCAAGAACCCCGAACGATCCGCAGCCGAAGGCATTCGGGATCCCGTGGCAAAAGGAATACCCCAGGCTTGCCCTGGGGATCATTCTGTTTTGTGGCTAAAAGCGAAGCCAACCGCCTGCCCGCAGCGCGTCTATCCAAGAACCCCGAACGGTCCGCGGCCGAAGGCATTCGGATCGCCCCTGACTGTTCCCTCGCCGATCCACATCCCAACTTTGATTCGCCGCACATCCATTTTAAAAAATCTCACTTACCGTGAAAGATCAGGGCTCGAACGGGATATATCCAATGGTCACCCCTATTTCGTGGTTTCGAAAACGCCCAAAGAGATCTCTGGCAGCAACGCGAAGCATCATGTTGAAACAAGCAGGTTTAGTCGTCGTAAATGCAAAGAACTTCCGCCAAATTCGTAAGCGGCTTGGTTGGTCGCAAGTCGAATTAGGACGCCGTTCCGGGTATTCAGAACGGGTCATTCGCAAAGCGGAATCCGGCGGAGTTGTTAGGCGACGAACACTTTCGGAATTAGCATTGACCATGTCAATGGATGGCCAAATCGTTTCACTTGTCGACTTAACCTAGACCGTAGTCTGTTCACGCAAACCGTACCGACTTCGCATCCGTGCGCGCTCCAAAAACGCCGAATTTTCCACAAATGGGGTGGCTGACAAGGTCTAAAAGCGAACCAATTATGAAAAATACATAAAATAATTGGCGGATGATTAGGCCAAACTAAACGCGGAATCCACGCACCCAGAAACATCGTTTGAATCACAGTTCCCTTGTGTTCTCCAGGCCAAGCGTCTCAGTATGGGGTCGTGGGAACCTCGAAGCGATTATTCTGTTCATGCGGATCGGTGCGATCGTGCCGGTTTCGATCGCCGTCAAAACGTTGTCGGAAGTACGATGTTGAATTAGACTCTTGGTGGATCTGTGAATTTGAACCGAAAACACCGAAAATCCGGTTTTCAGTTTCAATTCAATCACTACGAGTTACGCAACTAGTTTTTCACGCCAATTGTTTCGCCCGAGACACATGCCCATGATCAAATCAGTTTTGACCGCGTCAGTACGCGAAGCCTTAGCCAAAACACCCACCCAACTATCGGCAATAAGACTTCACGGTCTTTCCGATTTCCATAACGATTCGTTGATCTAACGAGTACTGAATAAATCGTAGCTCAGACTTCTTTTGCAGACGGAAGATTGAGCTCAACCAAATTGATCCATCGCAATTCGGTTCACTTACACCAAACCACAGTTACGCAACCCAAGAGAACAAAAACCATGAGCTCCCGAAACACACAACGACAGATGTCCAATCAAGTGGCCCGAAGCGAACGCAACCAAATGAAGTTGCAAAAGCTCCGCGACCGCGTTCGCCAGAGCACGAGTTCCTTCATGGCTCGACAGCACGCAAGGTTGGCATGGTGGCAATCGGCCTTCAAAACACCGATGGTGACTTTCTTTAGCCATATTCGAACCCAAGTTTCAAGTCTTTGCGCAGCGTTTTTAGCGTTGCTCGGACTACAAGCAAAGGGGTTTGGAGTTGTAAGCCGCCGACGTGAACCTGTGGTTCGCCAAACCATGTTCCGAACCGCGTTGTGTGAAGGGCTTGAGCAGCGACAACTGATGGCCGCTGACTTGACGAACGACCAACTGATGGGGATTGTTTCGGCTGCACGTCAAACTTGGGCCGAAGTTGGATTGTCGCCACAACAGCAACAGGTCCTTGACGCTGTTAGCTACTCCATAACAGATTTGGGTGGGAGCCGACTCGGTAAAGCAGAAGGCTTTAGGATTACCATCGACAACGATGCTGCTGCAAGAGGCTGGTTTGTTGACGCAACACCGAACGTTAACGAAGAGTTCAGCGGGTCGCTTACAGCGCTTCCAGGCTCGGCAGCTACGAACCAGATCGACCTGCTCACCGTGGTTCTACATGAGCAAGGCCACTTGTTGGGATTGGATCATAGTTTGGAGCCCGGCGGGCTGATGGATCCTGCGATCTCAACGAACGAACGCCGTATTCCTAGCGTCGGCGATGCAGATGGACACGTAGCAGGCCGCGTTATGGAAGCTGAATTTTCGCACTTCCGGTTCGGGACAATGACATGGACTTTCGATGCTGGCGATCCCACCAACAAGACCGTCGATTTTGACATCGAGCAATCCTGGCGATGGTCGGCGTTCGGTAACCCTATAGTTGGTTCGACTGTGTTTACCGATACATTTAGTTTTGGGGATGCCTCAAGCACGGGCGTCAATCTTAAGGTTACTTCAGTTGATCCC
Organism: Pirellula sp.; assembly: GCA_031374515.1. Lineage (GTDB taxonomy): Bacteria > Planctomycetota > Planctomycetia > Pirellulales > Pirellulaceae > JBKCUI01. The sequence continues at coordinate 26,836 of JANMGH010000094.1, forward strand.
GGTAACGACCTGTTTTTTGGTCAGGCGTCATTTACTCATGCTTACTCTGCGGTCGGTAATTACACAGCCGGAACTTCAAGTTGCTGCCGAATCTCCACACTTTCGTATGGCCAAAATGACGATAGCTATAATGTTTTCGCAACGGTTGGAATCGATGGAAAAGGTAACCTTCCTCCCGTTTCGAGCCTTTCACCCATTGTTCAAGTGCTCGACAACTCCGTGGCAACGTTCCAGATTCCTGGAGTGGATCCAGAATCTAAAGCGCTTAACTATTCCCTCTCTAGCACTGCTCAGTCCGGTTTAAGCCCCGCCGCGCCCTCGAAATTCACTGTCAGCCCAACCGGAATGGTCAGCTGGAATCTCCTGGATGTGGGAGGAGAAGTCGCTTCGCCAGGCACGTTAGCTGCCGTTCAAGTCATGATCAGCGACGGTGTGAATACGGTTCCATTGGACTTTATTCTTCAAGTTGTCTCTGTTGCGAACGCCCCCCCAGTGATCAGTACGAATCCTGTTGGGCCTTTCAATTTGCTAGTAGGCCAAACAGTTAACTTCAACGTTACGGCGACCGATTCCGACGGAACGATTTCAAACTTGCAAGCGCTCAATCCACCAGTTGGGATGACGGAATCTGCATTTACTGCCGGTTCTGCTTCCTTTACCAGAAACGTTAGCTGGACCCCTACAGTTGGACAAGTAGGCACGTTCGTTGTTACTTTCCAAGCGACCGACAACGGCGGCGGAACTGCCCCGGTTTCAGTTATCTTTAATGTGGGTGCGACAAGTGCTGGCATAACAGCTTTGTTAGCAAGTGACACATTCGTTCAAGAAGATCTTGCTTCGAAGATCTATCCCAACAACGGGCAATTTACGATCAAGTTGAATCCATCGCCTGTGGTTACCTTTTTGCCTTACACGTTAACAGGTACGGCCAACTCTCAATCCGGTACGGATTACAAAGCAGAGGCTTCCTCTCTGCCCATTGGTGCAACGGGCACATTGACGATTCCCGCCAACGCGACTCTTTATGTTGTCGACATTGATGTCGTCGACGATCTGCTGTTCGACGGTGGCGACGAGTCGGTGATTATGAACATCGGTCCGTTCAGCGCACTGATGTCCATCATCGACAACGAAGCCACTCCATCGGTAACGATTACAGCTAATAAAGCTTCCGCAGCCGAGCCATCCACCAACGGCGAGTTCACGATAACGATGTCTGGTGCAAGCGACACCAATACCGTTGTCAATTTGAATTACGGCACTGGCAACCCTACCACCGTTGCAATTAATGGCACAGACTATAACGCCCCAGCATCCGTGACGATCCTGGCAGGAACGACCTTTCAAGCCGGTACCACTTCCTCCACAGCTACCGTGACCGTTGTTGACGACTCCCTTGTCGAAGGATCCGAAACTGTCAAAGCAACTCTCGGAATCATCGCTGGCAATCCTGGAATTTTTGCCGGCCCAGCCAACAGTGATACCGTGACGATCGCTGATGACGATTCCTCAAAAATCTCCATATCTCCAGCTTTGCCTACTGTTTCCACCATTGCAGAGGATACAGGCAAAGTCTCCACGGTTATTTCGATGACCAAAGCGTCGAGCACCGAGACAGTAGTTAAATACACACTGTTTACGGGGACCACCGCAATCGAGGGAACGGACTATACGCTAGGTGATGTAGACGAAGTCGAAGTGAACAATACCGTCACGCCGATCAACGGTCCACAATTGGGTTCCGGCCCACAAGGGATCGCAGGCTTTTCGATTGCAAGCAACGGAAACATCGCCGGTTCTACGTCGGTACCGCACGTAACAATTAACTCCGCCGCCAACGATGGCACGGCGGACGTTTACACGTTCTACACATCGACTGGTGGCAATGCTACCTTCGATATCGACAACTCAGTTGGTTTTGACTCATTCGTAGAAGTGTTCAAAGCGGATGGTACTTCACTCGGCTCCAACGACAACTTCTTCGAAGGAGCGGGCTTGGGTAGCGGTGCGGGTCCGACCACGGCCGACAGCGGACTGACTGTTAATTTGCCTGGTGCAGGCGTCTATTATGTGCGAGTTACGGATAGCAACGGTTTGGGCGCTAGTGCAGGTGCCGCGACCGGAGCGGACCCTGGACAGAGTTACAAGCTCCATATGTCCGTTCCAGGATCTGACGGCTACGCTGTTATCGGCGCGGGCGCAACAAGCGTTCCGCTCTCCGTTCAAGTTTTGGCCGACACATTGGTGGAAGGGGATGAATTCGTGAACGTCCGCTTGGACTCGATCACGAGCAGCGACCCGCAAATCACCTTCGTAAGTGGAACGGCTTCGGATAATTCTCGTAATGCCTCAGTAAAGATCACCGACAACGACGTTGCGACAGTGAAGGCCACATCGACCAAAGCGTTTGAGCCAGCCCTTGACGGCGTATACACGTTTGAGCAATCGCTCAAGAGTGCGACCGACACGGTCATCAAGTTGGTGATCGATGCCGCATCGACCACCAAGGACTCGGTCAATGGAACACTGAGCAACCCAGCCGACCATAGCTTGGCCCAGACCGTGACGGTGACGATCCTAGCTGGCAGCACGCAAGCGACGTTGACCGTCCCGGTCATCGACTCGGCTCTGATCGAAGAGGACGAGACATTGGTTCTCAACATGTCGCTAGTGGGCTCGACCGATCCAGATATCTCGATCGATACCGTAGCCAAC
>JANMGH010000108.1:0-21051 GCA_031374515.1 Pirellula sp.
TGGCTCGTAGGGAGCATTAAGCCCACGACTTGTGTAATCCTTGACCACGCGAGTGTGCCATTCATCGAACAGCCCCATCACCGTACTGCGGACCATCTGGTTGGAGTCGCAGTGGCTCAACCCGCCAGTACTCATCGCGCCTACGTGATCGCTCGGTTCTAGCAAAATCACCGAAGCCCCTTCGCGAGCAGCGGCAATGGCGGCACAGAATCCGCCGGGCGTCGCCCCATAGACAATGACGTCGGCATCGTTTTCGGCCATTACTTTCTGACCTATGCTCGCGATCAAAGTCATCGTAATCAGGAAGCGTCGAATCAAGGTTGTCATACGCAATTGCATCATCCATCAACAACGCATTGCTTGCACCAAGACGCTTCAGTCTCTGGGCTTGCGTGCGGCTAGGGTATGTTCTTTATGGCCACGGCATTTCGGCCATCAATTGTAACCTAAGGCAGGATCATTTGCTCGCTCTTCGACGAGCGGCTATTCCAATGATGTACTTGCTCCTGGTCGACCAGTCTGAGTTAAGCGTCATGCACCAACGCTGTAGCCTGCAACGTCTGGCCAGGTTTCTCCTGAGCCAGTTTTACAGCAGCCAACTTCCGCAACTTGCTTGGGGATTTCGCTTGGTTTAAAGCAGGTCCCATTTTAGCTATACATCCAGTGGGTCTGAAAAGTGGAGAAGGTAAGTTGGCACGACGCTATTTCATTCTGCAAGAAGCTATCGGAATTGTCAGAAGAGAAAGTGGCTGGGCGCCACATTACTGCTGAGCCGCTACCGCAAATAACGCCTTGGCCTCGTTGGATTTTCGTTTCCTTTCGATTTGGTTCGCTCATTTTACCAAAAGGACGGCTCATGTATCGTTAGTATTGAAGGGCGGATTTCTCCGCATTTTCAACTGCGCGGTACCCACTTGCCGCTCGAGTCTATCCGATGCATGTAGATGGGAAGCTTGCGGATTGGGAAGACATTGGTTGCTGGCTAGTCCGATCCTGCGGGAGTACGACGCTTTCACATACTCACAAGAAGCATGCCTCAGTCCAACCTTTGGAAATAGTCGATGTTAGTTACTGCTAGGCCGATCCTGCAGGAGTACGACGCTTTCCACAGTTGTTTAGCCAGCTGTTGCATCCTGCCGAATTCGGTAATCTAGCAGCTAGGCACATCCTTGTGGAAATCGCAGAAGCGAGGCGGAAGGAAGCGGACGCTTGCACAACGGCAGGGATTCGCAATTGCTCCGGTAGCTGCTAGGTTGATGCTAGGCAGATCCTGCAGGCTTTTGGATATGCCGCTGGCTGACCGAATTATCGGTGTAATAACTAAATCAAACTACGACAATAATTCAGCCCAAAACAGGCGGCTTAAGCGATCACAGCGAGGTCCGTAACAGGTAATCGTTGTTTGTTTCGATTGTCATCAGCTTGAGCACGAGCGCTGCCACTGAAACCAATTGAGCTAATTAAGCATACAACGAACAAACAGCGGGTAAGATTCCGACAACTAGACAAGACCACTGGCCGTGTAGGATATTCTCGCCCGGTTCGAATTATGATTCGGCAAGAAAGAACTCGACATAGACGTTTGAGCTGGCTTTGTCGCGAATGGGCCGGTAGTGGTTGTCGTTCAGGCGAGCGGCGTTCGCACTTGGCGGGATATGAGCAGCTTGAGACTAGGCTGATGATGAGCCATTCGCCGCCGGACGATGTACACGCTAGGCTGACCATTATGCTAGAAGGGCAGACGGTCGTGATTCCAACGGACATCGGCCTGAGTGTCCCCGGGCATTCTAGTGGTCATTTCAATCCCCATACACACGATACCAATGGTGTTCTGCATATAGGCGAGGGTGGACCGGCTGGCTTGACCAGTGAGGTGAGGCTGGTGAGGCTAGGCGACTTCTTCGACGTCTGGCGGGAAAAGGGTGGGTTAGCCGGCAACAATGCCAACAGCCGCTTCAATTCAACTCACATCATGGACCGAACTGCCGACGCGACCCACGTCGTGCGGATGTTTGTCAACAGCCAGTTGAACACGCAGTTCGAGCAATACTCTCCGCACGACGAAGACGAGATCCTCATTCGTTACGATGCGATTCCGTCGGCGCCTGGCGGCTTGGTGCTCGCCACTGCATCGGACACGGGCACCAGCAACATCGATCAAAAGACTAATGCCACCATATGGCAGATCCTGGTTAGCGGCGTGACTGCCGGAGCGACGGTGGAATTGCGTAACGGTAGTACGGTCCTCGGCCAAGCTACAGCGTCCGGCACGACTGTAACGGTCGCTTGTGCTGTTGGGAGTTTGAGCGATGGGTTAGTGAACCTGACAGCCGTGCAAACCACCATCGGATTGACTAGTCCGATATCGCCAGCACTAGCGGTCACCCTGGACCGTACGGCGCCACAATTTGCGCTCGCACCGCGTGCGGCTTTGGCGGGTCAGAGCTATAGCTTCGACGTGGTGTCAATGGACAAAGGGCAAAGCGGGTTTGGCTATAGTTTGCTCGCTGGGCCAGTCGGTGCTTCGATCACCGCGTCGAACGGGCTCGTTAGTTGGTCGCCAGCGAACGCAAACATTGGTCGGCATACATTGACGGTCCGAGCAGTCGACGCCGCCGGAAACACGCGCGATGTGTCTGGAAGTCTGTATGCCGTGCCAGCCGCATTGCCTTGGCGCAATCCGGTCAATTCGATGGATGTCGACGGCGATTCCAACGTCTTCCCGGTGGATGTCCTTATCATGATCAACCGCATTAATAACGTGGGGGATGGTGCGTTGCCAACGCCAACCACAGCAGACGCTTCGCCACCGTTCTATGACGTGACAGGCGATAACCTCCTGGCCCCTATTGACGTATTGCAAGTTATCAACTTTCTAAACCGGCAAACCGGTGGCGAAGCAAGTGGCAGCGGTGAAGGAAGTGGCAGCGGTGAATTAATGGCGGCTTTCAACTTGTTTCGGCCGCCGTTGGCCGTCGTGAAAGTGGACGACGGGGCTGTGCTAAATGCAGTTGAAACACGCGATCCAAGCCCACTGCCGTTGCAGCCCGCTACATGCCTTCCCCTGTCGACGGAACCAGCGGCTCCGCTTGAGCTCCTGCCCACGACAGTTGCAACTGGCCAAGCATCGCCAGACGACGATTGGGACAGCCTCCTGGATCTGCTGGCAGTAGACCAATTGCAGTCTTTCAAGCGTTGACTCTACCCTGCGGCGTCTCAGGACTTTCTGGGCTTTTATGTACAGGAACTCGTCAAGCTGGCGTTTTCAACGCAATTTCACTGGTTGGATCGAAAATCTACTGTCTTTTCTTAATCCTCCCCCACATCCTCCTCTGCACACGCCAATCCAGCGGCTTCAGCAACCTCTCATGTTTCGCGGCTTTCCCGTGGAGTACTTCCGGCAAGTAAAGCAATTCCTCTTGAATATCTGGAGCTAGGAGCAGCATGCCTACCGTCTCAGTCCAAACTGTGGCTACGGCAGTTGCTAGGTTGCTGCTAGGCCGATCCTGCAGGAGTACGACGCTTTCACAGTGGATGAGCATACGTGCATCCTGCCGAATTTGGGAAGCTAGCATCTAGGTACAACCTTGTGGGAATCGCAGAAGCGTGTCGGAAGGAAGCGAACGTCGGCTCGATGGATGGGATTAGCAATTTCTACGGTAGCTCTTGGTTGCTGGCTAGTCCGATCCCGCAGGAGTACGACGCTTCCACAATTGTTGAGCTAACCGGAATCCCGCTTCAGTCCAACCTGTGGAAGAAGGGTCTTGGAGGGAAGCGGGCGTTGGCACAATGGATGGTATTAGCAAAGCTACGGTAGATGCTGGTTGCTGTATTCCGTTGGTGTTGATATTGCTTGCATAACGAGAGCTGACTTTGATGCCTGTATGGGTCAATCTAAATAATTTGCCTGTGTATAGCCGAACACATTCATTAGCCAACAAGAGTTGGATTGAGACGATGCAACGATACTAGTATTAAATTTGTTTTCGCCACTTTACGCGGTGGCGATCAGCGCAAAAGCTTGCCTGGTTTCGGGAACGGACTTAGCAGGCTTTTTTTCGTTAGCGGACCTGCAGTATTGAAATGCTGGCCGGAATCCCGCCTCAGTCCAACCTGTGGAAGCGGTAACTGCTGGTTGTTCAGCTAACCAATTTGGTAATCTCACAGACAGCGGATTTGGGAATATGCAAGCGGCACAACCTTGTGGAAATCGCAGAAGCGTCTTGGAGGGAAGCGGACGCTTGCATAATGGACCCAGCTGCAGTCGATGTCATATTCACTGTTGAAGTGCTAGTCCCGAATCCAGCCTCCCCCCAACCTGTGGAAGCGGAAGATACTAGGTTGCTGCCTGCAGTCGACGTCATTTCCACAGTTGATTAGATAGCCATGCATCCTGCCAACTGTCAACCAATTCGGGAACCTCACTGACGACCAAATTGAAAGCTGTCTAGTGGCACATCCTTGTCGATGTGGAAAAATGCCAATCCCGATTGAACCGTCAAGTGACCACGCCCAGAACACGCGACTACCAAGGACAACGACGCAGTGTCCAATCATTTATATGTTAGCGATGTCGCTGTCCTAATCGCTGGATCGAGTATGGTGGAGTTAAGTCAACGCGGTAAACATTTGGATTGGATAAGGCACGCCACTCGGCAAAGCCGATTGAATCATCAAAATGCTTCAAAAGCAAAGCCATCAAGTTCCCGTGAGTGACCAAAAGAGTATTCAGAGCGCCGTGTCTTTGTACATCGGTGATCTGGTTTACGAAATGAGCCAACCCTTACTTTTTGATAGAAACGAGAACGATAGCCAAACACCAGCCAATGTAATGACTACAGTCGGCATCACGGCACCGGTCGGCCCCATTACCCGCAAGCCCCCAGCAATCAGCATCGTGTACACCATCTGAATCAGTACAGCCGCGAAACTAATAGTAAACATCGGAACAGACAGCTTATTCCGCAGCAACAAACAAAAGCTTCCGACAACGCCAGTGCTCACGGAAATTGCGAAAACCACGTAGATCCAACAGGGGGTAGATCGAACCCACTCCTTCTGCTCGTCAGTCATCGACTCGATTATCGCCTCCTGAGCGAAAACTTCAGATGAAAAAATTACGCATCCCAAGATATTCCACATTAGCGAAGCAGCAGCGATCACCCAAAACCACGTGGGGACGACTGTTTTTTGTTCTTCGTTCATTTGTCGTGCCTTAGCGATATGTGGATATGCATGCCATGGATGATCGACAGACAAGAAATTGCTGAATGGAACAAGAGTAAACCAGCGAGGCCAGAATCACAAGCTTCGGGATTGCAAGCGGCAGACTTCCCCACAGCTCTGGTGCGGATCGCCTCATTCTCATCCGGTTGTCCGGAAGAGGTACGACGCTTTCACAGTTGAGATAGCCTCGCATCCTGCCGAATTCCAGAAGCTAGCGGCTAGCCGAACAACCTGTGGAAATCGCAGGTGCTTGTCGGAGGGAAGCGGACGTTGGCACAGTTGATTTGCGTTGCTATTGCCTGACTGCCGCTAAGTCGATAATTCGCGACATGGTGTCTTCTTCTATTTGAGTAAAAAACTGTTAGGAGAGATTTCCCAACTTTCCCGCCTGGAAATCCCGAATCGCTTCTTGGATTTCTTCGCGAGAGTTCATGACAAAAGGACCCTGACCGACAACGGGTTCACCGAGTGGTTCGCCGGTTAAGACCAATACTCTCGATTCCATTGCAGTCTGAATTCTAATTGAATCTCCGTCGCGTTCAAACAACGCAAGCTCGACCGCGTTCATTGGCGACCCGTTGACCGTCATATTGCCCGATTGAGCGATCAGAACCGTTGTGTGTCCGGCAGGAACTTTTAACTCGACATCCGCATCCGCTATTAATTGCAAATCCCAAACATTAATTGGTGAGAACGTGCTGGCCAAACCGCACGTCGTCGTGAATTGACATGCTATAACCCGAGCTGTCCCCGCACCTCCCTCAAGTTCAACGCGTGGGAACTGGGCGTTTCGCAAGTCCTGATACTTAGGCGGTGTGCGCTTGTCCTTCGCGGAGAGATTGACCCAGAGTTGGACCATTTCCAATATGCCGCCGTGTTTCGTGAAATTCTCACTGTGAAATTCCTCATGGACAATCCCAATGCCAGCCGTCATCCACTGAACGTCGCCGGGGCCGAGATGACCGTTACCGCCGCTGGAGTCACGATGTGCCAACTCTCCCTGATACAGGATCGTGACAGTCTCGAATCCCTTGTGAGGATGCACGTCGACGCCGCGCTTTCCGCTTGACGGCGGAAATTCAAAGGGACCAGCGTAATCCAGCAGCAAAAACGGATCGAACTCGGTTCCATTGCCGTATGAAAACAGACTACGCACGGGAAATCCATCGCCGACCCAATGTTGTAGGACATTACGAACGATACGTTGAATCTTTTTCATAAATCTACTCCCGAAGAACACAGATCACGAATCGCTATCCAAGTATCTCGTTCGAATTCAACTAGGTGCGTTGTAGCAGGTTATCAATTTGCAGCAGGCCGGCAGATATTTCGAGAACAACGCCCGACTGCTTCCATGTCGTTTCGCCAACTCGCTGCTCTGCCGCCAGCAGCTCAGTCTATCTGATGCAGTAGTCGCCCATCAAGCAGCCAGCGACATGTCCACAGCGTGAATGCACCAACTTGTGGAAGCTGCTGGATCCCGGCTTCCGTCTACCTCCACACGTGCTTGGGAGGATCTTGCGTGTGGGGGGGTTGGAGAAATCCGGACACTATTCTGATCATATTGTTAGGCCACACAGTAGTCTATTCGGAATGGTTTCCAACTGGTAGCCGATCAAAACTGCCGTGTAGAACAAACGGTCGCGGTGGCCAGCCAAGCGGTTTGCCGGTTTCCGCATCCGCGCAGTTTGAAAGTTCAATGTCGAAATAGCCACTTAGTTCGCCGGTGTCTTCTAGTTTATCGATTTTTAATTTGCCGATGGTGAGGTCACCGGGTCGGCACCGGACAGTCCGATTGCGGTCTTCGAAAACCAGTTTAAAAACAATCTCGGTCTCTGCGGTAACGCGCCCGTCCATGTCGAACACCAAAGTCAGTTCCCAGCCATCAGCACTGAGTTCGATTCTTTCGTCCCCGATTTTGTATTTTGCACCCTCGGTTGCGGAGTCAAATCCCAGATGGGCGTCGACACCCAGAAGCTCAGGCGGAAGGAGGCCACCGAACGGCAGACCTTCCCATGGCCGGATGATTTGCACTATGAAAGACGGCGCGGAAGAGGTCCCTGGGGGAATCGTCGGAAGCGGACTATCCGGTCGATACAAATTAAAGATTAGGGACAATAGGATTACGATGCCAACAAAGACCAAAAGCGAACGAGACAGACACGAAGGCGAATGTGGATCCTTGTTTTTCCTAATCATGATTCGCCATATATATTCGTCGCATCACGGCGATGTTGACAGAACCCTCGCCAACACCTCCACCCTTTCGAAACGGACCGAAGGGGGCTTCGGTGTAAATACGTCCAACATGGACGTGAGTTCGTGGGGCTCCGTTCGTTGAGGACCAGTTCGCGCAAGCAGGCTTCAGTCTAGCCGATGCAGCAAGCTCAGTCTAATCTGCTGATCCCGTTGGCATCTGGCTTCGAAAGTGTCCACATTGTGGATGGGAAGCTTGCGGCCTAGGGAAAGGTTGCTGCTAGACCGATCCTGCAGGAGTACGATGCTTTCACAGTTGATGGGCTAGCCGGAATCCTGCCGAATTTGGGAATCCCGATAACCGCACAAACTTGTGGAAATCGCAGAAGCTTGTCGGAGGAAAGCGGACGCTTGCACTATCAATGAGCTGAACGTGAATCCAGCCTCAGTCCAACCTTTGAAAGCGACAGACGCGTGTTGCTACGACGCTTCCAAAGTTGCTGAAGCGTTTTGGAGGGAAGCGAAGGCTTGCACAATGGATGGGATTCCCAATTGCTACAGTCGCTGCTAGGTTGCTGGCTAGGCCGATCCTGCAGGAGTACTACGCTTTCACAGTTGATGTGCTGGCCGGAATCCCGCCTCAGTCCATCCTGTGGAAATGGCAGCTGCTGGTTGCTCAGCTAACCAATTTGGTAATCTCACATACCGCGGATTTGGGAATATGCAAGCGGCACAATCTTGTGGAAATCGCAGGAGCCTGTCGTAGGGAAGCGGACGCTTGCACAATGGATGATCCAACCGTGTGGAAATGTAAGCAGCTGTCGGATGGGAATCGAAATATCCACAGGCGATAGGACATCCGTTTGGAGATGGAAGAAGGCTCTCGAATTTAGCACCAGGAGTCCCAACCTCGCGACGCCTCAAGACATTCTGGACTTTTGTGTACGAGAACTCGTCATGCTGGGTTTTTCAAGGGCTTCGCCCGACTCGCTATTGACTCGAAGGACGATTCACTGGCTTGCAGGCTCAGATTTTGCGTAGTGATTGACTCGATTTCGATTGGATTTGGACGGGAATTGCTCAATGGAACACCAAAACCTCCCTTCAAATTTGGCTGACCGACCATTCAAACCAAGTTGTGTTCGCTGGAGGCTGGATCGCAACTAAGGTCGGTTCGGCTCTGCATCGATTGCACGAGACATCCAAATTGGCTTCTCGACGCACTTTCTTGGCTTCAAGCGTTGCATTTCGCAGTAGCTCCGGAACATCTGCTCCCGTAGAAAAATACATTTCGTCTGGCGTCTGGCCTTTAAACGCATAGTGCGGCACCTGCGTGCTGTGCTCTGTGACGTAAAACGCAACAAGCTTTCGGACGGTTTCGATTGTGTCGAGCGAATGCAGGTACAACCACTGATGCTTGAGCGCTCTCCACCACGATTCAATCATGCTGTTCGAATATGTCACGTCAACTTGCGCCAAGATGCGATTGATGATGCCCGACTCCACTAGTTCGTTTACGGACGCATTGATGTTTTCGATTCCGCTGTCCATTACCGCGTTGGGCTTAGTGTCTGTGAGACCTTTGGCTGCTTCTCGAAGTAACAATGCCGTTACACCCGTGTTGAAGGATTCTTGCACTGCCCAAGCCAGTATGCGTCGAGAGAAATTGTCGATGATCGCATGCATGTAAACACGACTACCATCCAGCAATCGCAGGAGCGAAGTGTCGACGTGCCATATTTCATTTGGTTTGCTCGCTCGAATCCCAACCTTGGGTTTGGGCGGATAGACTCTGACTCGCGGTCGATGCCAGTGATGGCGACGTACAAACCGGTACCAAGTTGATGGTGAAGCAAAAACCTTTCCTGCCCTGCGCGCCACGCTCGCTAGTGCTCCGGAGCTGAGGTGCCGGTAATCGGTCGACGAAGTAATCGACTTCATCGTATCCACTTCAGCCCTCGTCATTTGCGATGGAAACGATCTCGGACACGATGACTTGTCATATAACTCGCAAGACTTGATGCTGTTCCACGCATGGAATCTAGAGCTGGAAAGTCCGATGACTTTGAGCACACTTCCAAGCGGAATCACTTTGGCCGCGTGGTGAATTCGACTGATCAGTTTGGACTTATCGGTTGAGCTAGGAATGCGGCAGTTTCGAAAAGAGAAGCCAGATATCTTCAGTACAAGAAACAAGAGCCGTAGAAGTTGGCGGAGTTTTGCAACTTGAACTCGCAATCGCGCAACTTCGGTTTCCAGTGCTTCGACATGCAGGCCGAATTGCGATAGCGATATGACCGGCTGTACTCTTGGTTCGAGCCAGCCGTTGGCGGTTGAGCGAGGCACGCCAATTCTCAAGGCATGTGCAGTGTCTCCGGTCGTGCAGATAAACTGCCGAAGCCGATGGTCGTAAACTCGCTGAACTCGTTTTGGTGCAATCATTGGTGATCTGACCGTGTCCTCTGCCGAAGTGATCTGGAATCGATTCTTGACGATGGGATTTGACCCTCGCGACGGCCGCCACGAGAATGCTTGATATACTGATGCGTTTCCGCCTGATATTACGGAGGCTATTCGAAGTATGCGTATTGGGATACGACCGATTAACGATTTTGCTTTCAAGAAGATTTTTGGTTCGGATACCAACAAATTGTCGCTGATCAGTTTCCTGAACGCAGTTCTATGCTTGGGCGTCCCAATTGTCGAAGTTACCATCGTCAATCCATACAACATGCAGGATTTCTTGGATGACAACTCGGACCCCGGGTCATCGACATCGGCCAGCACACTCGCGACAAACTGCTCTAGCCTATACTCCCCAACGTTGACTCCAGTACAGCGAGGCGTGCCACCGCTGTCGGAACGGCATCGATAGTAAATGTAACGTATCGGACCTCGGTGAGAGATACTTGTACTCATCGGTCGATTGCACTGGCCGCAGAACAGTTTGCCTGACAGGTGTGAATAACCAAGGAGACTCGGATCTGACCTCTTGCGTGGTTTGGTTTGGGTAGCCCTTCTGCTAGCCAACAGACTTTGGACGTAATTGAACATAGCCATGCTCACAATCGCTTGATGGGCTCCAGGCAAAGTCGAGCTGCCATTAAGAATCTCACCGATGTAGACGCGATTGTTCAGCAGTTTCAGGATTCGCCTTGCCGTCCATTTAGCTGTCTCGCCATTTTGATCCGGCCAGCGTTGTAAGTTAGCCAATCCGACCAAGTCGCTCGGGCGACTTCCGCCAGCGGCCAACGCGAAGAAATCATATACCCTGCGTGCTTGCTCTTCGTTTACAACTAATTGTTCAAGTAAGCCGCTATGCGGCGGGGCTGGAGTGACGCCGTGTCGGGTGGGTTGTCACACCATCTCGACATCAGAGTCTAGCAGATTTCTTCTGACTGTTCATCCTCAAGGGTTGATGTTTCTTTCACTTCCCTTTCTATGAGGAGCTCTATTCATGTCCAATGCAAGACCCAACCCTAACCCAAAGAAGATCTCGGCCTTCTTCTCCGGAAAGTACTACCAAGCCATGGCCGATGACCTCGTTTTGTGCGGAATGGCTCAGCGTACTCACGCTGGCTATCTGCGGGCTGTCAGGCAACTCGCTGACTATTGCCAGACTCCACCCGAAAAGATCACCGAAGCTCAATTCCGCGAGTACTTCCTCAATCTCAAAAACAAGAAAAAGTTCGCTTACGGTTCACTTCGTGTCGCATTCTCCGGCATCAAGTTCTTCTACACCAAGACATGCAAACGACGTTGGAAATCACTACTGCAGTTTAAACTGCAAAACGTTAAGACAATGCCTGAAGTCATTACCATCCAAGATGTGCATCGGATCATCGCCCAATGCACTACGCTCCGAATGAAGGCCTACTTCTGGACGACATACACGCTCGGACTTCGACTCGAGGAGTCTCTCAATCTCCAGGTCGCTGATATCGATTCCAAGCGAATGATGGTACATGTCCATCGCGGCAAAGGCGCTAAAGATCGATACGTGCCTCTGTCTTCCTCTACTTTGAGAATACTCAGGCAATATTGGGCTACCCATCGAAACAAAACATTTCTGTTCCCCTCCGGCGGTCGAACCCAACACCAAATCCAAACCGCTACTACCGTCATGAGTCGCTCGACAGTCCAAGACGCGATTGAAAAGATCGTGCAAACCATCGGGTTTACCAAACAGGTTTCAACCCATACGTTGCGGCACTCCTGCGCAACACATCTACTCGAAGCCGGAGTGCCAATCAAAGCGATCCAGCAGTTCCTAGGGCACAGCAGTCTTCAGACGACCATGCTTTATCTCCATCTCACCGACACGGCCGCCGTCGATACTCGCAAGATCATCGAACAAGTCTTTCGGCTGCCATAGCATTCATGCCAACGGTTGCTGACTGCCTTCGGCAGCATGCGCCCGAGTATCTCAGGCACTTTGGCGAACAAGTTCCAGTCGGGCACCGTCGTGTCCTCAGCTTGATCCAACGTTGCCGGACAGGTGAGCTTGGAGCGTTTGCGTACGACTGTGAAGATTGCGGATGTCGGCACTACTTGGGTCGCTCGTGTGGCAATCGGCATTGCCCCAATTGCCAACACGACAAAACTCAACGATGGCTGCAAAAGCAGACACAGCGATTGATCCCTGTCGACTACTTCCTAACAACGTTTACCGTTCCAAGGCAAGTGGCTATGGTTCTTCGTGCGCATCAGAGCGACGGTTACCGCGCTCTATTCGATGCGTCGAGCCAGTCGATCATCGACGTGGCGAGCTCGACGAAGTCCCTTCAAAACACTCAGTTGGGATTCTTCGGCGTCCTCCACACTTGGGGAAGGGATCCTCTAGTCTATCACCCGCATATCCACTACATCGTTGCCGGAGGAGGCGTTTCGAACGATCGAGAGCGATGGATGCCTACCCCCAAAAACTTCTTGATGCATCATGGCACCCTGATTCGAGTCTTCCAAGCCAAGCTCGCGGACAGACTCCGAGAACTTGGTCTCTACGACGCAGTGCCTAAGGAAGCTTGGGATGCGAAATGGGTCGTCGATATCAAAGCCGTTGGCGATGGAACTGCGGCTCTGAAATACTTGGCTCCATACGTGTATCGCGTTGCGATCAGCAATAAACGGATCGAGTACTGTGATGAGGAGCGCGTAGTTTATCGCTATACACCTTCAGGCACCAACCAACCGAAAACTCGCAGCGTCAGCGGAAAGGAATTTGTGGCGGGCTTCCTGCAACATGTCCTTCCTCCTGGGTTTCAGAAGATTCGGTACTACGGTTGGATGAGCCCAAACAACCGAATCTCGCTGGACTTGGTTCGTTGGTTGGTGTGGCTCTACCGAGGCTGGACGTATTGGCTTGCAAGCGGCCACGCACCTCAAACCGAGTTGAAACCACCACCAATTGTTGCCTGTCCACGCTGCGGAAGTGCAATGAAGTTGGTGAAGGTGATCTACAAGGACTGCTTGTTGCTGGTCAAGTGTTCGACACACCAGCAGCAGCGTTTCGACGACAGCGGATAAAAGCAACACATGCGAGTTCAAAATGGGAATGAAGTCATGCAAACTTTGAGGCCAATCGGACCCTATTGTCTGAATGTACGCATGTACCCAAAGAACAAGAGCAAAGCAACCCCAGCAACGTTCCCTCAGACGGAGAATCGCAACGTCATGGCGCACTCCAATGAGAACGGAAGCCCCTCTGCCCCTCAAAAAATAAATACGCCCGCACTGCCAGTTGACTTAGAGTGAGATGCACAAGAAGCAAAACCCTCAAGGCAATTCTTAGTAACGAGCCTTGACAGCGTGCCGGGCATCTTGAACAGAGAACTTGAACATCGGCATCGCTCCTTGCGTCGCTCGCGATGTCAAATTCTTACATGTTTGGTCGCAGGATCTGTTCGGTAACCAAACGGAATGCGGCCCGCGACGCGTTTCCCATCACGTTTGTAAGCCGCTCGCATGTCCGCCATTCGCTCTTTCGTCAGGTCAAGCTGAAACTCATTGGCAGCCGCAATGATGTTGGCCATCAACCGACCTGTTGCATTGTCGCTGAAGCTTGGATCGTTCACGACAGCCAGCGTCACACTACGTCTTTCGAACAGATTCAACAGTTCCTGGAAGTGAAGCATGCGTCTGGTAAGTCTATCGAGGCTGTAGACGACCAAGTGTCGGATTTCACCCATTTCGATTGCAGCAATCAATTGAGACATCTGAGGTCGATCGAGTGTTTCGCTGGAATGACCTTCGTCGGAGTACACCTGAGTAATGCTCCAGTCTTTGCTAGCCGCGAGTTGCCGACACATATCAATCTGGCTTTGGCAAGAACTATAAGCGATACCTCGAACGCGTGACTGACGCGCGTAAATTGCCGCACTCACGAAGCATCCGTCGTCGGGGTCGGGTATCAAGGCATTTCCGTTATTGAGTGAATCTGATGGCACAAACTGCTCGCCTGCCTAACAAATGCTGATTTTTGCGAGTAAACATTCTAGCGAAGTACAAACGAAGTTGGTGCTAGCCGGTCACACGCCGTTGGCCCGTTCGGCAACTTTGAGGTATGATTAGATACATCGCTGGTCCAACAAAAAGGAGCTTCGTTTGAAAAATCAACAATCCGTTGCCGTTGCTGCACGACCAATTTTCGAGTCGCTGAAGAACCAACTTGAAGCTGAGCACCTGAACAGGTTCGTCGCAATTGAGCCCGTATCGGGCGAATTCTTCGTTGGTGACACGATGAGTGAAGCGATTGGCGATTCAAGACGAAAGTATCCCGACCGGTTAGTCCATACCTTTCGGATAGGACATGCCGCTGCCGTGCACTTCGGAATGCAAACCCGATGAAGGGTATCGTTGATGATTCTGGCAGAGCGATTCTGCCCGTCGAGATTCTATGCACCAAACATCCAACGGGAGTGCAGGTCGACGTTTGGATTGATACGGGGTTTACTGGAGATTTGGTACTACCGGAATCTCTTATCGAAGACCTTGAACTAGAAGTCACCGGCTCCATCGACGGTGTTCTGGCAGATGGCTCGCAAGTTGAGCTATCGACGTATCACTGCCAGTTGAATTGGTTTGGTCGAGTCAGAGATTTGGAAGTGATTGCGAACTCAGGTGAAACGCCTCTGCTTGGCGTCGGGCTACTGCTGGCAAAGGAATTACGCGTCGACTACACAAATCTCGAATTAACCCTTGAACTGAAGGCCAAGCGAGATACACCTTAAAACCGGCGCAAACGGTTGTTCATAGGAGCGCCTCCAGATAGGGACGCATCGTTTTGGCAACTCTTAGCTTTATTGCATGCTCCATGATCAGATCGACTTTCGCTTTGCCCTGCGCCATATAGAACTTGAGAGCTTCGATCGCGACGTCGAGCCCCGCTTCATTGCGCCGGCTAAAGCAATCAGCGAGAGTCTTCTCGCGAGAGTACACGGATACCGTTTTGCCATCGACCGCGTGTTTTTCAATTCCCGTTTTAAATCCCACATCTGTCAGACGCGAGACGCGAATGGGCGGGTAATCCAGTCTTGGCGGTTCGCTGTTTCGAGGGATCGCGATCCAAATTTCATGTGGAATCTGGGTGGTCAGTTCATGGAAGGAAAGTGCCGACACAAGATAGATCACCGCGTGTGGAACTTTCGCCGCCACCGTCACCAGATCGGATTGGCTTAGCGGAGCCATTTCAGCTAGCCGATAGAGACCTCGTGCCATTGGCACTACGAGCCCAGAATCTCGCATCGAGTAGAGAGTGTTTCCGGTGATTCTGCCTCGCAGGATATCAGCCATTCGCATAATCCCGCCATGCAGTCGAAACAGATCGGCAGCTCGCGCCGAAGCGGTAATTGGAGAAGGGTGAAGCACGGTACAAAAATTTCCCGAAACGAAACTATGGAGGTAATTTGTACGCCGCTGAAAGAAGTCAAGTTTTTGCCGACTAGGGGTGATGGCCGCCAGTTCCCATTAAAACCATTTAAGGGAGCTTTAGGTTCCATTAGTCATAGCCTCGCGGTCAAGAATGAGTCCGCCCGAATTTCAACTTCGACGAGTGGTAGCGAACGAAATCCTACCCACAAGTAAACGAAAAGACTGGTGTCGTGATGACCCCAGCCTTCTTTCGTTTATCCCCAGTCTTTTCGTTGTCCGGTGACTATTTCGCCGCAGCTTGGTCGACTCTCTTTGGCGCTCTCACCTCATAACCTCTCGGACGCCTAAACACCCGTTTTCGACCAGAAATCGCCAAACTGGTCCAAAAGTCTCTCGGATCTCTGTTTTTCCGACCCTGGGGTTATGAGCTTCTAGAGACTTTTACACGTCCAACTAGGGTAGAGATTCGCGTAACGGATTGAAACACGCCAATATTTCAAGAAACCACGGCCTTAGCCAAAAAAAGCTCATAACCCCGAGGGAGGCATTTCAAATTCGTCTCGTGAGGTTTGACGATTGGTAGCGAACGCATTCGGGTGAATTTTGGGAAAGTGAGATTAAGGAGCGCATTCGCGGCGTTAGTTGGCGAAATGAATGGTTAATCGACGATTGTGGAACGAGCGCTATGTTTACCTGGATGGGACCACGCTTAGGATACGGTCTAATTCCCGCCTACGCCCGACGATCTTTCAGCCTCAACACAGGATTCAAAAATGAATATTACACGGATCGGGACTCAGCCATCGGCCAAGGGACCAGCTGAGTGGTTCACCGGAATTGTCCGAATCGACGCACTGTTCCAGCCTCAGGCTCCGGCACGCGCGGTCGGTACCAGCGTTACGTTTGAGCCAGGAGCTCGGACGGCATGGCATACGCATCCGTTGGGGCAGACGCTTCTAATCACCGCTGGCTGCGGATGGGTTCAGCGCGAAGGCGGTTCGGTTGAGGAAGTCCATCCTGGAGATGTGGTCTGGTTCTCGCCGGGCGAAAGGCACTGGCATGGAGCGACGGCAACCACAGCGATGACGCATATTGCGATCCAGGAACAGCTCGAAGGTAAGGCCGTCGATTGGGAAGAACACGTTAGTGAAGAGCAATATCGAAAGTGACTCTTTCCCTTCCGTCAGGTTGGATAGTATCGCGCATCAAGTAGTCCAGCGAAATGAAGACCAAAGAAGGTTGCGTAGAAAGTCACTGTCATCAAAAACCTCATCCCGAAACCATGTAATCCAGCCGACAATAATCCACGCCAACCGGATCGGTAAATCAAGTACACTGTGGCACCGATCGGCCAAAGTAGAAAATAGAGAATTTGTAAGATTGGTAGGAAGTTGATTCCCCTAGACATGGAATCGAATCGAGCCCAGAAGGTTGCAAGAAGGGCGAAGCAGAGTGCCGACAAAAGATACAAACCGGCGTATTCTGAAAACGGAATTTGGAGCCCGCCCCAAATCGCTGAAATGATGTAACGTCCAATTGCGCAATTTCTAGACCAACGCGAGTATGGCAACGTTGTGGCTGCGACTATTTTGCCCTGTTCTTCAATAATCGATATCTCCAAGCCAACCCGCTACTTCCGCCGCAAACCTCTTGAGTATACCCGATCCCACGGGCGTAGAAGAATCGACCAACGCCAACGCCCACAGTGGTTGGGCTAGCGAGATTGTTACTGCGGGCTACGCACTAACCTGTGGAAATGACAATCAACTAGTCGTACGCGTCCATCGGAAATGAAGATCTAACTTTGATGTTTTTCGGAAGCATTTTAATGGCAGCGACCTGCTGTCGATCAAGTCCCCCCTCGATGGAAAAGTTTGCAAGCGTAGGAATCGATCCAAGAAGCTCCACTGATTCGGGTGAAAATGGGGTGGCCTCAAAACCCACCGAAGTCAATGGCAGTTTTTTGCAGGCTGGCAGTATCGAGTCAGCGTTCCTGCAACAGTAAAAGTTAATTGTCGATACATGCAACAAGGAGGACAGGAATTCCAGATCCGAGTCCGACAATTCAACACTTGTGAAATTGATTTCAAGTAGGCTTTCTATGCAATCCGCGTCGCTCGCGAGCAATCCTATTCGCTCTCGTCGCATAACATTTACGCGGCGTTCCCCTTGCTTCACTTTAAGGTACGGCTTGCGAACAAGCATGTTCTCTAGTTTTGCCTCCGCATCCGCACGCATTCGTGGAAAGACAATGAGTATAAAGACGAATAATATGGCCGTTGATGCCAATGCAAAGAGTGCGATACGTTTCATTCGAGTTCATCGTTACGAGAAGTACATCGGAAGTTGTTTGATTTTTGCTTCGGCGGAGTTCAAGAAGGAGGATCGATCGAAACAAGACTTTCGAACTCGTCGTCTGCACGCGTCAACTGAAAACGGGAAATGAAATCGGGACTGAACTGACTTAAGGTTTTGTGGCATTCATGCGTAAGCCAAGCGATAGAGAAATCAATTGCACGCTGGCAACTATCAACGCGAAAGATGGAGCCTCCCCAAGCGCCAAGAAACCAACGACCATGTACTTCCGAAATCCAGAAGCTGTTTCCAATATATCCAGGATCGGGGGCGAGAGACTCTCCGCACACGGAAATCCGAGACCACGAACCCATGGATTCTACAGGTGTAACAACGAAACCAGCTGCAACAACGGACGAAAACTGGCCTCGCCCGTTGTCGGTGATTGTTCGCTACGATCGACGGATTTTGCCAGTCCCCAATCGACCACCAGTGTTTCACCGTACTTGCCGAGCATGATGTTGCCCGGTTTCAGATCGCGATGTAGGATTCCGCGACTGTGCGCGTAGGGCTTCATCAAGAGCGAGCAATTCCTCCGGCGATACACCCGAGTGCGCGGGCACAACGATCTCAACTTCCAAATCGACTCGTTTCAAATCGCCGCCGCGTTTGGTGGAGCTTTTACGACGGGCTTGATCGACCAGAATCCGCCGCATTGCTTCGGCTTCGGCCCTAAAAAAATGTGCGAGGTTCTCCCAAGGCAACTGGTTTCGATCGCCTACCACCCGACGATAGGCTTCGTGCACCAACGCCGTGGGTTGAAGCGTTTGACCGGGCTTTTCGTTTGCAAACTTGAATTGCGCCAATTGTCGTAACTCGTTGTACACTAGCGGCAGCAGGTCTTTTGCTCCTTTCGGATCAATACTTTCAATGCGGTAAAAAATTTCGTTTAGTTCACTCCTGCAAGGCATTATAGAATTTGCCCAAGAACTGGTGGCACAATTTTTTTACCGCCAATCTTCACCCTTCAAAACTTCGCCAACCGTTTTTTTGAAAAACTTTAAAAAGTTGAGCTCTTCGACTTGCGAATTACGCATTGTAATTGTCCAAAGCGGCAGAGATTCGAATGCTTCCAATCACAACCAGATCTGCAGGTAAGGAACGATCGGAATAGGCCCGTTGCACACGTCGGGTTGGATTCCAAAGCTGCTGATTGCTTGAAAAAGCACGTCGCAAGCGTTATTTCCCATTTCATTTACGCATGGTAACTCTATGAGCAGAGCAGATGAACGAAGAAAAGCCATCGATTTAAAAGCAATGGACGCCAGAGACCTTATCAAAGCAAAGTTTCCTGCTGTGCTTCCTCAAATAACCACCGAACAGCTCGACCAAGTACAGCGTCTCATAGATATCGACTCCATCAACGCCGACATCGACAGAGAGTGGGAGGAACTTAATCGCAAGTCGGTAATAGGTAGAACGGCGGAAGGTCACGCAGTTCGCGATCCGTCTAAGGGCGCTCCCGACTTGGTTTTAAAGAAAAAAATCAAGATCACGGAGACAGGAATAACAGTTCGCCTTGACTTCGAAAAGTTACTGATACGGACCGCGTTAAAGCCGACGACGGACAACCCCGACGAAGCATCCTACTTACTTAAGGTTTGGACTGCCCTCGCCCAGAGTGGCGTTTGGCTCCATGTTTATCGCAATAACAGTCAATTGGCTCGCACTCAATTTACCGCTGCAAACGACCATCGCAAATGGTTCGCCACACTTTGGTTTGGCTCCGATAAACGCAATGAGTTTAAAACCGACTCTGGGCAATTAACGCGCGAGGCATTGCTCAGTGCTCCACTGCTCGGTGTCGGTTACCTTCAATATGTCCACAATGGACCCACCATGAAGCTTTTGAGGACTGCGATGCATTCAGTCAATTCCAAATTATTGTTGATTATGAAACTGTACAACGATTGGACATTCGAAAATGACAGCCTTAGAGGCCGAATTCTCGAATGGGGATCCACCAAAGTTGTAGGCGAGGGAATGCTAGGTCTAAAGATCCAAGCGCCAGACAAGCGTGTATGGGAAGAACCTCGCCAACTCATGAATCGGGCTACTTGGTTGCTCGACGCAGGGAAAGTGATGGAGGCAAATAAGTTTGTGATTCTGGCTGCTTATCAAGCCGAATGGGGCGCGATTGCGCTGACCGAATACATCAACTACATCAAAGCTACACAAGGATCTGCCGGCGTCATTCTGCAAGCTCTCGAAGCTGCCGAAAGACTTGGGAATATCGCTGAGAAACTCCTGCTCATTCGCGCCATGGCTGGCGGTCTCATACGGCTAGCCGGTAGAGGTGCCGTCAACGCCGCAGAAGAAGGTGCGACAACGATTGCGAAGCGGCAGGTACCATCGGCACCAACCACGGGGCCAACGGCTGCCTATGAGAAAATTGTGAAAGAGTCTGAAACTACAATCCAATCCGCGGCGCCTCGATCGGCAAGGGGAACAACTCACCCAGGTTCAGATGTGCCAAGGTCCGTAAGAGGCGGCAAGTCCGAGGGTATGTGGGACAAAAACCAACGCGAGCAGGAGTCATGGTGGGACACAACCGGTCACTTTAAGCACAAAAAAGACGTAAAGGAGTACATGGATTACGTAAGCCGCGAACTTCAGCATCTACGCAAAGTAAATCCCAACGCCTCGATGGCAGAGAAAAACGCAATCATCGAGCGTGCAGACAAGCATTGGGGTGAATGGCTACCCGGCGACGGCGGAGGCTATCCTGCCAAATATTGGGGAGAGGAAATAAACGTCGCTGTGAAAAAGTGATCACCTAGAAAAACTAACCAACTATGGTTTGGACGAATCAGCTCAATTTCGAAAAATTACGTTCAATTTTATAGCATGGTTCAAGCGATCTAAAGAATTGGAGCATCCTTGTGATCTCCTCAAGCTGCTCTTTAAGCAGCGAATGAGGTTCTTCCGAGACGAGCTTGCGTCTCTTTGCTAACTCCAGTCGCGGAACGCATTCTTGAACGAGGCCGAACTTCTGAAAGTGCAACTTTGTGCTTCATGCACCGAACGCCTTTGAAATGAGTGGCAAAAAGCGAATGATCCCAATAAGAGCACTTGCAATCGATGCGACAAGCACAGCTCCTGCAGCAATATCTTTTGCGTCGCGCATTAGCGGGTGGTGCTTCAGTGACACGCGATCCGCTATCCGATCCAACAGTCGCACGCCACTTGTACAGTTGTTGAGCCAGCCAGTAAGCCTGCCTCAGTCCAATTCGTGGAAATGGTTGCTGCTAAGCCGATCCTACAGGAGTACGACGCTTTCCACAATGGATGAGCTTGCCAGAATTCAGGCAGCTTGAAATACCCATTAAGAACAAGGACAATACCTGGTCGCCGTTGAAATCGACCGGAAGATCATACGAAAGATTGGAACATGGCCAAATCGCC
>JANMGH010000119.1:0-16865 GCA_031374515.1 Pirellula sp.
GGCAAGCGAGTTATGGGATGTAACTACAGAACAACACAGAGCATGCAGTCTTGCCCAATACGGAAAGACAAGAAAGAACTATTCAGAATCATTTCTGACTATGGCAGCATGATAAACCGAATAGCCGGTCACACCCGTAGCCAACTCAACCTAGTTTCCCTTTTCCCTCTCTGAGGGAGAAGAAGTTCGGGATGAAAGTGTCAAACCGCAATGAGAGATTGCGGTACCCTAACCCCTTTTGCCTTAGTAACAGGCGAGAGGGAAGCAAGATTCTCAATACCAAACCGGCTGAGAACTTATGGTAGTGAACAAACAAGTTTTTGCACTTAGAGAGCTTGTGAAAATAAGCTGGGCCCAAAAATGATAGTACGTCAGATATTTGCTCGTTCAAGCGAACAATTGGCAAAGGTGGCTGTAATTGCCGTTGCATTGATATTGATATTGATTCCAAGCGATGCGAATGCCCAGCCAAGGCCCCAACGCCCCTCCATGGTAACTGGTCCAATTCCATTACCCATTCTCGCTGCCCTTCCGACGCGGGATGACACGAGTTTTTATGCCATTCTAGAAGTTCCGCATGGGACCGTCGAACAAGCAACTTATAGAGACGTCGCTGGCAACAACAAACGAATGCATGTCTACTTGCCACCTGGATATAAGGAAGGTGCCGCAACCTACCCGGTACTCTATCTCAACCACGGAGGCGGAGATGACGATTCGCGATGGAGTGCAACGGATAAGAATGGTGGCCATGCGTCTGTCATTCTGGACAACCTAATCGCCGCCAAGTTGGCGATACCGATGATCGTTGTCATGCCAAACACGCGTGGTTTGGCGTCGTTCAAATCGCCAAAGCCCGGTGAACCGGATGCTTGTGCCCGTGAATATTTCGAATGCATATTGCCGCATGTCGAGGAAAACTATCGTGCACGCCCTGATCGTGACTCCCGTGCGATTGCTGGTCTATCGATGGGCGGCTTCGTGGTACTCAACACGGGCATTCCGAATTTAGATAAGTTCAGCGAGCTCTATGTTTACAGTTCGGGTTACATCGAAGACGAGAATCGAGCTACGATGAAAGAGAATTTTGCTGAGCTGTTAAACGCTCCAGAGGCTAACAAGCGATTCAACGTCCCGCTCTACTTTGCAGCCGGAGAGAGCGATATTGCAATGAATAATAGCTTCAAGACAATGGCGATTTTCAACAACGCTGGTATTCGCACGTTTTCTGTCTTGAGCGACGGTGGTCACGACTGGGGAAATTGGCGCCGATACCTGTGGCAATCAGCCCAAATCATGTTCGCCGGTAGCAAGGAAGTTGAGCAACCCAAAGAGTCCGTTGCAAAGTAGGCATTTAACAAGAGCGATTCGATCTAGAACTTGCAGCACAGCAATTCCCTTTTTACGCGAGCGACAATCGAGATGGTGATCTTCAACGCTAGAAAATTTGTGTCGCTTACAGTTGCGATGCTGTTCGCCATGTCGTTGGTGCATGGACTTGCGGGTGATCTTCCTTCGCAGCAACCAGTCATTCAGCAACCAACTGCTTTCATTCGCGAACTTCTCAAATCGCATTGTTTGGACTGCCATAGCGATAGCACCAAGGAAGGCTCTCTCGATATCTCTACCTTGCAATGGGAGGCCGGAAGCGATCTTCAAAAACTTGTTCGAATATATGAGCGAGTTCTCGACGGCGAAATGCCACCAAAGTCCGAGCCCATATTGCCTGTGGAATCAAAAGAGCGGTTTCTGTCAGAGCTTTCAAGTAGTCTGAATATCCTAGACAAGCAACGGATCAAGCGTGACGGTCGAGCGATGAAGAGGAGACTTAATCGATATGAGTATGAAAACACTTTGCGCGATCTACTGAACTTGCCCTGGATTCAAGTGCGAGACATGCTCCCTGAAGACGGCGAGTTGTATCGCTTCAATAAATCGGGTGAAGCATTAGATGTTTCCCATGTGCAATTGTCTCGTTACATGAGCGCCGCTGACTATGCACTTCGACAAGCGATGATCGTGAAGTTTGAGCGTCCGGAGCGAACGTCTAAGCGTTATTACGCCCGAGATGAACTTTCTCTAGTCGGCAATTTCCTGCCCCGCGAGAATGGAACATTGCCTGATCGCCTCTCATTTCCAGTCTTGGATTCTCTTGCGCAGCCCGATGTGCGAAGCGGGAAGGCTCCCAAATCTTCACCCGAATTGCGAGAGCGAGAAGCCGTCGGGCGAGTCTCTAGCATTTTTAGCGACGCAGGTGGCTATAGTTGGGGCCAATTCAGAGTACCTGCTTCTGGAAAGTACAAACTGCGATTCAAAGGGTATTCGATTTGGGTGAGCGGCGGTGGCATTGGTAGATGGTTCTATGAGGGTTTTGGCGATAAGAAGGCACCTGTTTATCACCTGCCACTTTGGCATCGCCCCAATGCAGATGAAGTCTGGCCTGGACGTCGCAGTGAACCAATGGGCGTCTACGCGCAGAGCTCGGGAAAGAGTCGATCTCTTGGTCAGTTTGATTTTGGCGTCGCACCAACGGAATGCGAGATCGAAGCAACACTCATTGCAAACGAAGTGCTTCAAACCGACGGACTCCGACTATTCCGAACTCGCGTCAACGGGACGGATGAGCAATACGTGAATCCACTTGCGACGGAAGCGGGCATGCCCGGATATGCTATCCAATGGATGGAAGCTGATGGTCCACTGGACGATGACGCGACCGATTCGGGGTATCAACTATTGTTTGGTGATCTCCCACTTTCACGTATCGATATGACGGCATCCAACGGCCTTGTAATTCAGGTTCCTGCAAAGTTAACTCCAATGCCGACCGGACCACCCGCCGCAGCGGTTCCTGCTCCCGATACTCCGGGCTCGCAAAGGGCTCCGGGTGCAGGTCCACGGCGATCATTTAGTACTCCGCGTCTGACCGATGTGCGGATCGAGGTACTAACCAAGGCACCGCGCGAGGATGCGAAGCGATTGCTTCGCACATTTATGACGCGAGCCTATCCGCATGAAGTCGAACAGCAACACTTCGAGCGTTTTATAAAACTATTTGATCATCAGTATGACCATGGGGTCGGCTTCGCTAGCGCAATGTTGTCGGTATACACCGCGGTGCTTGCATCACCTGGACTTTTGTTCTTGGATGAACAGCCAGGACCATTGGGTGACGCAGCCATAGCCGCACGACTTGGTCTATTCCTATGGAACTCGGAGCCGGATCGCATCCTGCGGAAGGTTGCGGATAGTGGAACGCTCCGCAACCCCGAGGTCCTTCGAGAGCAAGTGGATCGAATGCTCGACCATCCCAACTCGAATCGATTTGTCGAGGCGTTCACCGATTATTGGCTCGACCTGCGAAAGATCGATGACACTTCGCCATCTTCCGCACTCTACAACGACTACGAATTAGACGAGCCACTGAAAATGGCGGCCATCGACGAGACTCGCCTTTTTGTGGCCAAACTCATTTCTGACGATCTTCCCGCATCGAACATTGTCGACTCTGACTTTACGTACCTCAACGAACGTCTGGCGAACCACTACCGTCTTCCAAATATTCACGGCGCGAAAATGCGTTACGTCACACTCCCTATCGGTAGTCTACGCGGGGGATTGATGACGCAGGCAAGTGTCCTCAAGGTAACGGCAAACGGAACAACCACATCGCCTGTCGTGCGAGGCAATTGGATTACCGAGCGTATATTGGGTGTTCGTGTTGCACCGCCGCCAACCGTTCCTGCCGTTGAACCGGATATTCGCGGCGCGGTTACGATCCGACAGCAATTGGAAAAACACCGTTCGGATGCAAGCTGCGCATCCTGTCACTCAAGAATAGATCCGCCCGGCTTCGCGCTAGAATCCTTCGATGTAATGGGAGGTCTTCGTGAGCGGTATCGCGCCGTCAGTGAGCAAGTGTCCACCGAGAAAGGTATCGGCATGAACGGCCAAGCATTCACGTTTCATTATGGCTTGCCCGTTGACTGCGCTGGCACATTGGCCGATGGAGAAGGCTTTCAGGACATACAGGGCCTCAAAAGAATTTTGCTGCGAGACGCAAAATCGTTGGCACGCAATCTAGCTTGCCAGTTAGCGATCTACGCGACCGGAGCCCCGATTTCATTCTCAGATCGCGAATCGATTGAACAGATACTAGATCAGTCCTCTTCGAACCGATGGGGAGTGCGATCCATCATTCATGCCATCGTTCAAAGCCAATTATTCCTAAACAAGTGACGCATCAAACTCCGCAAAGCCAAACTGACAGGCGAATAACCATGAGCAAATCCTCGAAGAGCAAGATCGCGCGTCGTAGTTTCTTGCGAGCGACTGGCGTTGCGATCGCCCTCCCATGGCTTGAATCTGTCGCTCGCTTGACAGCAATGGCCAATAATTCAAATCAGCACAATGCCAGGCCGCGGCGGTTTGTTGGCATTTGCAACAACCTGGGATTGCTTCCCGATGAATTCTTTCCGATGCAAGCAGGTCGCGACTATGAACCGTCACCCTACCTACGCCTTCTTCAAAAACATCGCGATGACTTTACTGTTTTCAGCGGGGTCTCGCATCCGAATGTGGATGGTGGCCATCCTTCTGACATCAGCTTCTTGACTGCTGCTCCTCATCCAGCAAGCAGCTCGTTCCGCAATTCGATTTCTCTCGACCAACATATCGCCGAGCGCATTGGAAACCAAACGCGCTTTCCATCTCTTACCTTGGCGGTGAACTCTGGCAATCGCAGTCTGTCTTGGACTGGAACAGGTGTTGCAATTCCGCCCGAGGAGAGTGCGTCTGCTCTATTCAAACAACTTTTCTTGCAAGGCAATGCGGCTGAAGTCGAAGCTCAGATTAAAAAGTTAGACACTGGAAGAAGCATCCTCGATGCGATCGCCGACCAAACCAAAGATTTAGAAAGGCGTGCCAACACACATGATCGTGGTCGGTTAGAACAGTATTTTTCGAGTGTCCGCGACCTGGAATCGCGTTTGCTTGCCGCTCGGCAGTGGGAAAGCAAAACCAAACCGAAAATCGGCGTGGAACCACCCACCGATCCGACCAATCCAGCTCAGTATTTGTCCAAGGTCCGTCTTATGTACGAATCGGTCACGCTGGCCTTTCAAACCGATTCGACGCGCTCGGTCACCTTGATGCTCAACAGTGTTGGAACGCCCGTGGTCGAAATCCCTGGTAAGACGATCAGCGATGGCTACCACAACCTCTCCCATCATGGCAAATCGGAAGAAAAACTCGCGCAATTGAGGGCGATTGATCTGGAACACATGAAACTGCTGGCCAAATTTTTAGACGATCTCAAAAGTGTTAATGAAGATGATGAGACGCTGCTTGACCGCAGCATGATTTTGTACGGATCCAATCTTGGGGATGCCAACGCTCACTCGACCACAAACATGCCAATCCTCTTTGCTGGCGGCGGGTTCAAGCACGGTCAGCATCTCGTCTTTGACAAACTTCAGAACTATCCTTTGCCCAACCTGTTCGTATCGATCTTGCAGCGAATGGGAATCGAGCAGGACAAGTTCGCTTCTTCGACTGGGACAATGCGAGGCCTTGAACCATCATGATCGAAACACATAAATTCGTGATCATTCGATATTGTCTGTCATCGATTGCGATTGCGTTCACTTTAAACGGCTTCGTTGGTGCGCAAGATTCATCCATCGATTTTGAATCGGCACCAATCGGAAAACCCATGCCAATATGGTCCGACCAAGGAGTGTCATTCGGACTCGCACACCTGCCCAAAAAAAGTAAAGCTGTTGGTCGAATTTCTTTTTTCCCCCATCTTGGAACAAATCGCAAGGGGATCGTCAATGCAATGGCAAACGAAGCCATTCCTGTGCGGGCAACGTTTGAAAAACCGGTCAAGCGAGTGCAGCTGGTATTGTGGGGATCAACGACTAGTTCGGCGCTGTTGGAAGCCTTCGATGTTGATGGAAATCGAATTGCTCAAGACGGAATTGAGCACGTGCCCGTGCGTAAGAAGCCAGAAGAACACGTTCCGTTTTTCGAACTTGCTGTGAAGGGCGACGGAATCGCTTATATAGAAATCACCGGAGCACAGCCAGGTGGTTTTGTCGCTGTTGATGAAATCCGTTGGAGCAACTGAGACGATGCGATTGCATTACGAGTTTCCAACGACCACCCTATTGTCCCCATACAGTGATGTAGTCCCATTTCAGTAAAAGGATTCGCAATGACCTCTCGATTGCCATTTTTCGCGTATTTCATATTGTTGATGATCCCGGTCGGAAGTTCTCAGGAGACTATACCAGCAAACGACTGGAAACCGTCGACTATCAATCAGAAAGGGAAAGAGTATCCGCAAGTAAACTCGGAACGACGCGCGCGCTTTCGCGTGGTGGCTCCTGAGGCACAGAGCGTTTCGGTCAGCTTGGGCAAAGTTGCGTTGACCAAGGGAGACGATGGAGTCTGGACTGGCATCACCGCCCCTTTGGATGAAGGCTTTCATTACTATAGTTTGAAAATCGATGGAGCCGACGTTCCTGATCCGAACAGTCTCTATTTCTTCGGCGCGATGCGATGGGGAAGTGGAATTGAAGTGCCCGCAGCTGATCAGGATTTTTATGCGATCAAAAACGTCCCGCACGGTCAGCTTCGACAAGTCCTCTTCTATTCGAAGACAACAGACGCACATCACAAAGCGTTTGTTTACACGCCGCCAGATTATGAGAAGGATACAGTAACACGTTACCCAGTCTTGTATCTTCAGCATGGCTGGGGCGAAGATGAGAATGGTTGGGGCGCACAAGGTCATGCTAACTTGATCATGGACAACTTGATCGCCGATGGCAAAGCCAAGCCGTTCATTATCGTGATGACTTACGGTATGACCAACGATGCTCCACTCGGCGGACCACGCGGCGGAGGTGGTGGTGGACGCCCTGCTTTTAACTTCGATAAGTTCAAAGGTGTATTGCTGGACGATCTGGTTCCATTTGTAGATGCCAATTTTCGAAGTCTCGCAGATCAGCCGAATCGAGCGATGGCAGGTCTATCGATGGGCGGTATGCAAACGCGAACGATCGCGCCTGCAAATCTCGACAAGTTCTCGGCGATCGGATTGTTCAGTGGCGGCAGCATCGGTGCCGACAGCCTTTCGAACATGGACGAGTTCAAGCAAAAGGTCAAGTTGGTCTTCGTTGGCTACGGCAGCAAAGAACTTGGAGGCAATCGTGGTGGTTTTGGAGGCGATCCAAAAGCGGCGACCGAGGGCTTGAAGACGGCCGGAGTCAATGCACATTTCTACGTATCTCAGGATACAGCCCATGAGTGGCAATCCTGGCGACGATGCCTTTATCAAATGGCACCCCTTCTATTCAGTGATAAAGTTGGTAAAGACCTTACTGGATCCTGGAAAGCTGATTTCGACACGCAACGCGGCCTGCAGAAGTACGCATTCACTTTCATGCAAGATGGACCAAAAGTATCCGCCAATGCTACCGCGGAATGGGATGGTCAGAAACGCGAGATCCAGTTTAAAGATGTCGAGTTCAAAGATGATACGCTGACGTTTGTTGAGATTTTAGACGCACAAGGCAGGGAACTGCGCATCACCTATGCTGGAAAAGTTTCCGGCGATGAGATTAATTTCCATCGCGCAATCGGTGATTTCGGCTCGACGGATTCAGTAGCCAAACGCGAAGCGCCCAAAGCGGCGCCAGTTGCTCCAGTAGGGCCTGGACCTGGGCTGAGCGCGGGAGCGGGACCAGGAGCAGGACGTGGACAAGGTCGAGGCGGTTTTGGTGGGCCGATCGAACTCGGCCCCGACGACAAAGCTGCTTTTGACAGCCCGCCCGCGGGTTTCGACAAGGTGCGTGATAGCATTGAACACGGCAAACTCGAGAAGGTCGAATACGATTCCAAAACGGTCGGTGTCAAACGCTGGTTGCAAGTCTACACTCCGCCCGGATACTCTGCTGAAAAGAAATATCCTACCTTGTATCTGCTGCATGGCATCGGTGGAAACGAAAAAGAAGAATGGACTCGCCAAGGTGTAGCTAACGTCGTCCTCGACAATCTCATTGCCGAAAAGAAAATCGAACCGATGGTCGTCGTCCTTCCCAATGGCAACGCGTCGGCAGGCGGTGAGCCAGCAGGCGGTCGCGGCGGCCCAGGCGGAGGTTTCGGCGGTTGGGGTGAGCCTTTCAAGAACGATTTAGTAAATGACATCATCCCATTCATTGAATCGCATTACTCGGTGGTGGCTGATCGCGAGCATCGCGCGGTAGCTGGTCTTTCTATGGGCGGCGGTCAATCCTTGACCTTCGGACTATCCAACCTCGACAAGTTTGCTTCGATAGGTAGCTTTTCATCGGCTCCCAATACAGGTGCCCCCGAGGTCCTGGTACCCAATCCAAAGAAGACAGCGGATCAGTTGAAAGTACTTTTCATTTCTTGTGGTAACAAGGATGGATTGATTCGTATCAGCCAAGGTATGCACACGTACCTCAAAGAGCATAAGGTGCCCCATGTTTGGCACGTCGACGAACATGCCCACGACTTTGAACATTGGAAGAAATCGCTCTATCAATTTTCGCAGTTGATCTTCAAGTCGGCGAAACCGGATGCTCATTCTTCGACTTCCATCAAACCAGATCCAAAGTTCCTGATTTTCCTTTGCTTTGGCCAGTCCAACATGGAGGGTGGCGCGAGAATGGAAGAAATGGATCGCGTTGCTAACAAGCGATTTCAAGTGATGGCGGATTTTGATAATCCAAGCCGCGAATGGAAAAAAGGCGACTGGTACGATGCGGTCCCGCCACTGACAAAACGAATTCGTGGGCTCACGCTTGTCGATTACTTCGGAAAAACCATGGTCGCCAACCTACCGGAAGGCTATCGAATCGGCGTGATCAAGGTCGCGGTTCCAGGAGCCAAAATCGAACTCTTTGACAAAGACAAGTGCGATGAATACCTCTCCACCGCCGAAGACTGGAAAAGAAACATTGCGAAAGAGTATGGAGGAAGTCCGTATAGCTACCTAGTCGAGCTCGCGAAGATTGCTCAGAAAGAGGGCGTGATCAAAGGCATCCTGTTGCACCAAGGCGAATCAAATACCAATGACCAAGAGTGGCCGAACAAAGTAAACAAGATCTATGGCGATTTGATGAAGGACCTGAATCTCGTACCATCGGAAGTAACATTGCTCGCAGGTGAGACAGTGCATGCAGATCAAAACGGTGCGACTGCCAGCGTCAACGAGATCATTAAGCGGTTGCCCGAATCACTTGCCAATTCACACGTGATTTCCTCGGCGGGGATTCCTTGCAATCCAGACCGACTGCACTTCACATCCAATGGATTGCGAGAGCTTGGGAGACGTTACGCCGCGGCGATGCTCGCTATCATGGGTTACCAAGCGACAAAGCCAACAGTGTCCTATCTCGTGAAACAGGAAGAGAAACCCGTTAGTGCTTCTGAATCAAGCGAAGCAGAAGCGTCGGTAGCATTGAAAGACCTATTTCACGATTCGTTCCGCGTCGGTGTGGCTGTGAACCGATCGATTGTGACCGGGCAAGGGTCGCGCCGTTCCACAGAAGACGTAGCCAAGGATATCGCGCTCGCGAAACGACATTTCAATCATGTTGTGGCGGAGAACGATATGAAGTGGCAACTGATCCATCCGCGAGCCGGGGCAGAGGGTTTCGATTTTGGACCAGCCGATGCACTGATCGAGTTCGCGCAAAAGAACAACATGGAGATTGCTGGGCACACTTTGGTTTGGCACTCTCAAACGCCCAATTGGGTATTTGAGGGGACACACCAAGCGACTGAAACTCCGTCGACAGATGCAGGTGCATTTAGCGAGCTGACTATCAATCCGCCACGGTCACCTGGAACAAATCCTGGTGCAACCAATCCTTCCGGCAACTCGAATTCGAACCCCACCGCCCCGCCAGCCTCAACCAACAGCGACGGACAATTTAGAACAGGTCCTGGGGGACCGGGTGGACCAGGACGAGGTCCGGGACAAGGTCCAGGAGGAGCAGGTTTTGGTGGCTTCGGTGGTTTTCGCGGATTCGATTTAAACGGACCGCGCGCATCACGCGAAGAATTGCTAGGGCGAATGCGCGAACACATCCATTCCGTAGTTGGACGATACAAAGGAAAAGTGAAGGTATGGGACGTCGTCAACGAGGCTTTGTCCGACTCTGGGCCAGAAGTCCTTCGGCGTTCTCCTTGGTCGGTGATCATCGGTCCCGACTTTATTGCCAAAGCATTTGAATACGCTCACGAAGCCGACCCGGACGCAGTATTGCGCTACAATGACTATGGACTAGAAAATCCTGTCAAACGCAGCAAACTCGTGAAGTTGATTCAGGTGCTGCGAGAACAAAAGACTCCCATTCACGCGATAGGCTCCCAAGCCCATTGCAATGTCTCGACCACATTCGAATCCATGGACCAAGCGTTAACCGAGATGAAGTCGCTCGGCCTACCAATTCATATCACCGAGCTCGACGTGAATACGGCAACGGCTGGTCAGCGAGGAACAGGAGCAGACGTTGGATCGAACGCATCTGCCACCCAAGGCGGCTTGGTCGACGAAGCAGAGGAGCGACTAGCACGAGCGTACGCCGGTATTTTCCGCGCCTTTCTAAAACATCGAGAAGCGATCGACGTCGTAACATTCTGGGGCGTCAACGACGCTGTATCGTGGAGATCACAGGGGAAACCTCTTTTGTTCGATGGAAACAACCAGCCCAAACCCGCGTTTGAGGCCGTAATCAAGTCGCGTGAACAAAAGTAAAATCGGTCAATGGTCGTTGCAGCATTGTTGTCTGCCACGTCTACCAGCAACGATTCCCTTAGTGCGGACTTGGCAATTTGAACCAATCTGCTTGTACCAGTTCACCTCGAAGTTGGTGCGAGCTAATGTCATGACAATATTTCCCTGTTCTTTCGGAGAGCAGGAACATGGCGATGGTAGAGTCATCGACTAAAGACATTTCTTCTATGCGTCGCGCCGGCGGTCTAAGACGACCGGACTGGATTCTCACAGCCATTATTTTGCCATCGAAAAATCGAGTCCCTTGTTCCTTCGGAATCACACCTGGGGGAATTCCGCCGATAAAGAGTCCATTTGGACCGGCTTGCATCGGGTAGGTTATTTCGTGAACCGCAACAGGCTCTCCGTCTAGGGTTAAACTCAGTGCATCGTTTCGCCATTGCGCTCCGACGATAATTGGTCTTCCGTATTGAACATAGCCGACGGATGCGATGAGTCGCGACTGCTTACCATCATAGTGTGCAACGCCCCAAGCATTATTGGCAAGAAACACTGCCATACAACGGGGGCCCGAAAATGTGAGCAGATTGGCAGGAGTGGCATGAGGATTCGGTACGACCGCCACCTCCATGGCAAAGCTTTCGCCCACTTGTTCATGTCGGAGCGGAACTCGGACAAAGGACTCCACGCCGTCGAACTGCAGTCCGGCATTCCAGGACGGCATTGCTACAACTGGATTGGGAACTTGGGCCGGGGCGGGAACCAACTTGAGATCTTGCACGCGATCCGCTCCACGATCAGGTTCCTGGACCACCGGCATGCCATTACCTCTCGGTTGAAGCATCCAAACAAAGGAAGCCGGCAACGCGACGACAACGGTAGCAACTGCTGCCATCCAAAGCCACTTTCCTCGTTCAGCCATGGCGCGTTGACGGCGACGAAGTCGATCGGGTTTATTTTCGATCGCCCGAAATAGGCTGGTCGGATCCGATTGCTCGGCCTTGAGAAGACTCGCTAATTTATCGACAACCTCCCCCATCGATACAGGTCGATTTGCCGGCGACTTGCTAAGCATTTTTTTCACCAGGAGTTGTAATTCCGATGAAATTTGGGGGCTTGATTTGCTCGCGCTCAGCTCCGGAGCAGGATCGTTGAGATGGGCCAAGATAATCTCGACATCACTCTGGGCGCTAAAGGGTGGCTTACCTGCGATGAGGTAATAGAGGGTGCATCCCAGGCTGTAAACGTCCGAACGTTCATCGACTGCATGGGGTGTTTTTGCCTGTTCCGGAGACATGAATGCGGCTGTTCCGACAATGTGAGTCGTATTCGTGATAGCTTGTCCGTTGGATTGCGTCTGATTATCCGATTCGACCAATCGAGCCAGTCCAAGATCGAGAACCTTTATGGTTTTCTTTTTCTCCAGAAGCAAGTTGCTCGGCTTGACATCGCGGTGAATGATCCCCTGTTCATGCGCGTACTTTAGGCCCTTGGCGGCTTGCCAAACATAGTACATGGCATCTCTGGGCTTCAGCGGTCCCTTGCGTCGCACCAAGTTCGACAAATCCTCTCCGTCGATCAATTCGGTAATCAAAAACAACATGCCAGCTTCTTCGCGCGCATCGAATGCGCTGACGATGTTGGGGTGACTCAATTTGGAAATCGTCCGAACTTCGCGTTCAAACCTAACTCGGGACAATGGGTCACTCAATAAGCGGTCCTTCAGAAACTTGATGGCCACTTGACGCCCCATCAGACGGTGCTCCGCCCGATAGACTTGGCCCATCCCTCCGACTCCCAACGGCCCAAGGATCGTATAGTCTCCAAGGTTGCCACTCGCGAATGGATCCGCCTGACGGATTTGAGCGTCCGCGTTTCGGCTCGACAGCAGATTGATTCGATCGACGATCCAATCGCGTTCTAACATCGAGAAACGATCGACGTACTTCTGAACGTCGATCGCGATGTTGTTTCGAATTCGGAAAGCCAATTCGATCTCGACAAGTTCGCGGATTGCCGACTCGAGTTCTGCAGCAGAAAGTCCTTGAGCGAAAACAGTCAAGCCGGCTCGTGGGTCTTTCTGCAACATCTCCTCGAAATCGTCGCAAAGTCGATTGATGCGCACTTTGGCAGTCAGGCTAAGTCGATCGAAAAGCGTTTCGTCCTTGTTTTGTTCTTCACTCAGTGCCATGGATATTCGCTTCCCAAACGGAACGAATCGTCTTTAGTTTCCGTTGAATGGTTCGGACGGTGCAGTTGTCAAGTTGCTCCGCAATTTGAGAAGAACGGCACCCCTCAAGTGCTAGCATTACGATCTCTCGCAGTGTACTGTCTTGAGTTGCATCGAGGAGCTCGAGCAGCCTCTCAAATGAGTCATCGAATGCGACTTGTAGTTCCGGAGACGGGTTACGAGATGCAATTTCCTCCAGGGCAACGATTGGGCTCCAGGACTCGGAACCCGTATCTTTCGATGGCTTACCTCCTCTCTTGGCACGGTTTTCACGACGGATGTGATCAATTGACTTGTTGATCGTAAGTGTCACCAGGAGGGGCCACAGGTTCTCTTGATGAATATCTGCATCGAATCGCCCATGCTGAAATCCAAAGCAAAAGCTCTTGAAAGCGCTCAGCGCAATGTCTTCCTCGTCGCGAACAACGTTGTGTACTGCGTCGAGCTTTCGACGGGCAACGCGAACCATTCGCTCGAAATAGAGCGACCAGAGTTTTTCAACAGCGAGATTCTGCCCTTGCCTTAACGAGTCGTACCAAGCGTTCAATGAGCGTGTGGACATCATGGAGTTTTCACTCATTGCATCACCTGACACCGATTCGGTACGAGCCATTCCCATGGGGGATTTTAGTGTTTTGTGAATCCCAAAGCCAGCATCCATGAACGTCCCCAAAGAAGTCTTCGAAATCTCTAAATTCCGTGTCGCTCTTTCTGAGCGACAACGAGCCTATGGTTGTAACGCTTCTTTTCACGTCTCTCTTCTAGGGGAAAAATCATGTTTCGACCAATGAATCGATTGCTAAAAAGGCTGTTTGGTGGACGACAATTCCACAAAAGAAACACTCGGCGAAACCGAGCTTTGTTTCGAGAGTGTCTCGAAAGCCGGGCATTGATGGCTGCCGACATCAGCATATCTGCTGGCATTCTCACGATCAACGCCGATCCGGCTGGGACAAACGCGATTGTATTCGATCCGAATCCAACATCAAACGCAGTGCTAGTCCAAGTCATTACTACCAGTCCAAATGGCAATGTGAATCGACTGATAGCGAAAAACGGCTTCACTTCGATTCGATTCAACGGTAGTGATTACGCCGACCAATTCTCAAATGTATCAAGCTATCGATCGGTTGCGTACGGATTTGGCGGCAACGATGTCTTCAATGGCGGATCCAACGTCGATACGCTTTGGGGGCAGAATGGCGAAGATACTCTGCGAGGCGTCGCTGGAAACGACTTCCTCTATGGCGGAAACGACAGCGACACTTTGGAGGGAGGATCTGGCGTCGATACTCTCTACGGGCAAAACGGCAACGACCACTTGTTCGGTGGATCGGGGGATGACTTGCTCTACGGTGGGGCCGGAATGGATGGGCTCTTTGGCGACGCCGGGCTAGATACCTACAACGGCGGATCCGGAGGGGACCGATTCCTGAACGACCCGAACGAAGGGCATCAGTACTTCGCCGACTTTGGCTCCGAAGACGTCCAGATGCACTTTTCATCGGCACCCTACCGTAGTTTCAATATCAATGGAACCTTGACCAATTGGGGAGCGGGGCAATGGTCGACACAGGATATCCTTCAAATGGATAAAGCGTTCGAGGTTCTAGCTCGCCGCACCGGGAACAACATTCTGCTGGTCGATGTCGATGGTGATGAGCTAACCTTCTTCCGCCATAGCATCTATAGCGACGACAATCCGAATGCTTCGTACACGGCATACAACAATGGTGGCGACATGTATTTTTCAGACAATGTTTTCAATAGCGAAAACAGCGTGTTTCGAACGGTTGTTCACGAGATCGCACACAATTGGGATACCGCCGAAGAAGTCAACGTTCGCTTGCCTGGTCAAGGCGCGACGATCATCGGTGGATTCCAATCGATTAGCGGTTGGTCGAATTCGCCACTGCTTGGACAGTTTTTTGATGGATACGACGTAAGCCTTGACGGCGAATGGTCACATCTGTCCAACGCGACGTTTTCTCGCAACTACGGGAGAACCAATCCGTTCGAAGATTTTGCAACGGTCGCCGAAGAATACTTCATGGAATTCGATGGTCGCGATCAAGGAGGACTGAGCGACGTCCCTCAAAAGATCGTGTCCCAGCACGTACTGCTCAATAAACTGAGCGCAATCGAGTTCTCCAACGCAGTGATGGTCGGCCTTCGCAACGATCAAGGACAACTGTTGGTCTCCGGACGCTCCTCTAGCCCCGACGGAGAGGCCATTCCTGAACCAGCGCCTGTTTTGCTGATACCTCAAGCTCCGACTTTGTCCCATGCCAACGGGATTGTCACCATTCAAGGCACCGGAATCAACGATAGTGCGAGTGTGCGGTATGTAGTCGCGCCAGGAGGCGCGGTATCGCTCATGCCAACCGCTTGGGTGCGTATTCAAGCCAACAATGCGATTGGAATCGCGGTGGGAGACTTCCCAACTGCAATCGTCCAACAGGTCAACTTCAATGCTTACGCTGGCAACGATAACTTCTCGAATCAAACTCTGATTGACAGCACTGCTATCGGTGGCTTTGGCAATGATGTATTCGAAGGTGGAGGCGGAGTGGACCGATTCTCGGGTGGAATGGGCAACGACCAGCTGACCGGCGGAGGTGGCAACGATGCTCTCGCTGGAGATGCAGGGGACGACTTGCTCTTGGGCGGTTTGGGCGAAGACTATCTTGAAGCGGGCGATGGAAACGACTCCATTCAAGGGGGAGCCGGCAACGATCATCTCATCGGCAGGAATGGCAACGACGTGCTGCACGGAGATGCAGGCAACGACATCCTTGAGGGGAATGAGGGTGCCGACTTCCTATTCGGAGGCGATGGCCGTGATATCCTTGTAGGAGGAAATGGAAGCGACGTGCTCCAAGGTGGCAACGGAGAGGATCTGCTGATCGGCGGGCATCTCGCATTTGCTAATGTTCATGCCGCGTTGTCTGATATATGGTCGGAATGGAACTCGGCACACGACTATGTAACTCGCGTTCGCAACATCACAAACACGCCGCACCCAACGTTTGCACAGCGATTGAACAATAACTCGTTCTTGACACAAGGGACGACAGTCCTTGACGACGGAGCTGCTGACACGTTGCTTGGACAAGGAGATCGAGACGCATATTTCTCGGAGATGGGACTCGATGTTTCGGACCGCTTGCCCATAGAAGCCGAGTTTTTCTGGTAGTAAACTAGGTGGCAGAACGCGGAGTCAAACCGCACGCGACTCGAATATCCGCGAAGCCCAACGACGCGCAAAGCAACGCAGCCAATGAGCTGCGTTGCTTCGTTTTCCCCGACTCGCCGTCACGATGAGGGGTCAGACAGGTCGAGAAGTTTCATTCAGCAATTCCAACAACTTGATCCAACGATGAGGTTCTAGAGATGGATACACAATTGAAGTCAGTTCGTCTCACCATTGTCGTACTCGCGTTGATGGCGGCTATTCCCAATTGCGCAACAGGGCAAATGCCGACATACCGTGATGTCGTGTACGATAACGACCATGCGTCTCAGTGCGTCGACGTTTATCTGGCAAAGTCTGACAAGCCCACTTCAGCGGTAATCTATATCCACGGTGGTGGCTGGCGAGGTGGATCCAAGAAGGGTGTTCCGGGCTGGCTGATGCGATTCGTCAACGAAGGCAAACTTTCTGTCATTGCCGTCGAATATCGATTTACCGATGTCGCAACTCATCCAGCGCAGGTCAATGACTGTTTGCGATCGATTCAGTTCGTTCGTCAGAACGCGGAGAAATGGAACATAGACTCGAAAAGGCTAGGTGTCACTGGCGGTTCTGCAGGCGGCCACTTATCCGCCTACGTTGCCTTGCATGATGACGTCGCCAAAGCC
>JANMGH010000159.1:0-1641 GCA_031374515.1 Pirellula sp.
ATCTGGAAGCAGTTGTTCTGGCTTTGCGGTCCCTCGGTTCAGGTGTGTTATCACGTCCTCAAGATACATTTGTACGTCGAGGTCATGGCGATGTGCGCTAGCTACCAGCGTCATGATGTTTGCATTACGCATGCCTGCCCGGACCGATCCGACGAAAAGCCAGTTTTTCCTGCCAATTGCGATCCGCTTCATGAGGCGCTCTACCCAATTATTGTCCACGGTTAGACGGCCATCATTGGTATACACCCAAAGTGCATCCCAATGATTCCGAATGTACTGAACTGCTTGGCCAAGCTTGCTCGCCGAAAGGATGCTCTTGGCTATCGTTCCGTCAAGCCACGTCCGCAATCGATCCAAGATTAATCTTGAATCGCTTTGACGTATCGCCGTTCGTTTCTCGTTGGGCCAGTCCATCGCCAATCGCTCAATGTAATACAATTGACCAATGAGCGTCAGTGGAAGCGCAGAAGCAGTCCGGTCGTTATCTTTGGCTTCGAAGACTTCAGATCAAGAACTACGCTTAAATTGCCCGAGTATCGTTCCAACAGAAATCCAATTGCCTCTCTCTTGAAG
Organism: Pirellula sp.; assembly: GCA_031374515.1. Taxonomy (GTDB): domain Bacteria; phylum Planctomycetota; class Planctomycetia; order Pirellulales; family Pirellulaceae; genus JBKCUI01. The sequence goes on from JANMGH010000159.1 coordinate 574, forward strand.
GACAGGGCTATGGGTAACAACCCTTATGAACCTCCGGACGCATCAGCGACGGAGAAACATTCGCCGCCAGCAGACAATTCGTCGCCTGTATACGACAAGCGTGACGCATTGGCTGACCCGGTGCTTGCATATACAGCAAACGACAATCTGGAGCTGCACTCTGTCGTAACCTGGCTTCATTCGGGCGGTGTTCGGGCCTACGCCGTTGAAGACAACTCTGGTGCCAGCATTTATGTCTTCGGTACCATTAGTCAGTTCCATAAACCGCAGGTGTTCGTGGATAAAGCCGATCTGGAGGAAGCCGAAGAGCTTCTGCGACAATTTGAGGATAAACGCTATGCACGTCGCAAAGAACTTGGCGGTGGTCCATCGATTACTTCTCAGTGCGAAGAATGTGGTGCCACAAGTGACTTCCCGGTTTCACAGGACGGTACTACGCAAAACTGTCCTAAGTGCAACGAATATATGGACGTCGGTACCCTCAATTGGCCAGATGATTACGACTTCGAGGACGCTGAAAATGATCGAAAGGAACCCGGAAACGCTGATGATGCGATCGATGCCGCAAAGAATCTCGATCAAATGGGCGAGTGGGATGCAGCGATCAACGCATATCGGAATGTATCGGATCGCTGGCCGGAACATTCAATCTATATCGCTAGCTGCATTGCTGTCGTTCAACGAAAGATTGATGGGACTCGATGAATAATTGGATGGTAAGCTTCCCATCCCCATTTGGACCTAGCCGTTGCCGGGAGCTAGCCCCGTCAAAGAGACGGATCATCCCGACTGTGGACGTTGGCTCTGGCTACCTAACTCCGTCCTTTCCACAGTCTGGCTGTAGACCAATTCGGCTTTGGCTACGGCGCTGGATACTTGCGGTCGAACTGCTACTTCGGATAACTGTTTCAAAAGTTAGGGATAACTCCCCAAGATAAATCACGTTGGACAAACCTTTCGAGGAGTAAGACCCAAGATGAATGAGTCTGAGTTTGATGATCGCGGAAGAATGGTAATGCTGCTTGCCGGACTACAAGCGCAGAGATTCAATCACACCGAAATTGATTC